>DATKKK010000047.1:0-2705 GCA_035542975.1 Bathyarchaeia archaeon
GAAGAATCCAAAAAAACCCTGTACAAAGCAATCGTAAACGCAGGCTTCAACGTGACTGCAGACAAATTCCTCGAAGCATACGACCGTGCAAACGAAAAACATCGCATCACACGATACGAAAAACTAGTCGAAGTAACCAACTCCGTTTGGGTGTCAGAAGCCCTGAACAATCTAGGCTTCGAAACAACCAAAGAAGACGCACGCATCAAAGCCGCCCTATGCGTCTTCTTCGAAGAATACGTGACATCGCTCGAGCTGCGACCATGCGCGAAAGCAACGCTGCAAACACTCTCGACAAAATATAAGCTAGGCTTAATCTCTAACTTCACGTATGCACCCGTAATCTACGCGGGACTCAGAAAACTAGACATAAACAAGTTCTTCAACGTCGCTCTAGTTTCAGAAGCGGTAGGCTGGCGCAAGCCTCACACAAAAATCTTCACAGAAGCTCTTAGAAAGCTCGAAGCAACAGCAGACGAAACCGTTTATGTTGGAGACAGTCCGTTGGAAGACATAAAAGGAGCTAAAGCCCTAGGCATGAAGACAATCTTTGTTCCGTCACAGTTTTACTCTCTCGAGTTTTTGAATGAAAGTCAACAGAAACCAGATTTAATTGTTGAAGACCTTTGTGAACTAAACAGAAGATTTTCAGGTTTCGTGAACGATATCTAAAGAGAATTGACAGGTATCTGCTTTTCTAAGCAGTTATAGGCTTTCCGAATTCTTCATAACTTGCAATCTGCTCTAATTTCTTCCTGTTATGAACAGAAGACGCCGTTTTCTTCAAATCAAGCTTTTCTTGTGGATAGCCAACCGCCAAGAGCGCAACAACCTTGTACTTCTCAGGAATCTTTAGCAGTTCTTTAAGCATGTTCTCATCGAAGCTGCCAACCCAGCATGTTCCCAAGCCTTCGCTCGTGGCAGCCAAAACGATGTGTTCTAGCGCAATCGTAACGTCAACCCTGTACCATTTAGGCGATGCTTCCTCATCACCGCAACCAACGATAACCACTGGAGCTTCAGCAAAAAACTTCGCGTACGCGCTTTTCGAAAACTTTTCACGTTTCGCCTTGTCGGTCACAGCAATAAAATGCCATGGTTGACGATTACCAGCGGAAGGTGCAAGCTGAGCCGTTTCCAAAATCTTACATAAGACGTCGTTGGACACAGGCTTTGAATCGTAGGCACGTACAGATTTCCTAAGCCTTATAGCATCAAAAACATCCAAACTGCATCATCTCAAAACTCAAAGACCTTCTCCAAAATATATAGGTTGCTGGTTAACAAAAAAAACACTGCATCTTAATTAATATGTCAAAAGATGCAGAAAAAAACATTGTTACATTAATACAAAAAGACCAGGTTGCTATTATATTGATCAAGTTTATATGTCACGTTATCAAATGCTAAAGCTTCTTTACTAAACAAACTAGAAAAGAGGCATGACAAAGCATGGTTAAGAAGGCAATAATCGAAGTTTCACTCGTCGATGAAAGCAGTCAGACTGCAAACAGAGAAATTGAAGATGAAATCGCTCTAGAACTTTCGAGAAATCTGCAAGCAATTCCATGGGATGAAAGAATAAACAGAATAAGAGTGAAAGACAGATAACCGCAATTTTGAATGGAAGTTTCAAGTGAAACGCAGTAACTCACTTCTTTTCCTCGGTGTTATCTGGACTATTATGATGCATCTGTTCCTGTTTCTTCTCTGAATTGCAGTTTATAGAATGAACTGTACAATCCTTTCTTGCGCATAAGCTGTTCATGAGTGCCTCTTTCCACTATCGACCCATGATCGATAGTTAAAATTTCATCGCAAAGCCTGATGGTAGAAAGCCGATGAGCAATTATTATCGTCATTCGGTTGCGCATCAACTTCTTCAAAGCTCTCTGAATTACCAGTTCAGTGTAGGCGTCAACTGAGGATGTTGCCTCGTCCAGCACTAAGATTTCAGGATTTGCAATCAAGGTTCTGGCGAAGCTTATGAGTTGCCTTTGGCCTATGGATATGTTTGACGACCCTTCCTGTATCACGTAATCGTAATCGTTTGGAAGTTTCATTATGAAATCGTGAGCACCGATAGATTTTGCAGCGTCCACAACCTCTTGGTCTGAAGCTTCAAGTTTACCTAGCCTTATGTTTTCCTTTATGGAAACAGAAAATAGAAACGAATCTTGCAGTACTATGCCCATGCAACCCCTTAAAGAAGCAAGAGGTATGTCTCGTATGTCATGCCCGTTAATGGATATCCTGCCTTCATCTGGATCATAGAATCTGGCGAGAAGGTTGATTATCGTGCTTTTTCCCGCGCCTGTCTGACCGACAATCGCAAGTTTCATGTTATGTTTTAGATCGAAGCTGATGTTCTTTAGAACTGGGACGTCTATGTCGTACGCGAAATTGACGTTTTCAAATTTGACCTCTTTTATCATTGTATTGCCACGCTCCTTTCAGGCGGTGGGTCCAAGATTTCGACTTTTGTGTCTATCACGTCGAACATTCTTTCAATCGCAGACATGGCTGACTGATACTGGTCGTACATGGTTACAAGATCGACTAGTGGCATGAAATATGCGAACTGGTACTCTGTGAAAGCCACTAGGATTCCTAACGTGATTGCTCCTGTCAACACGGCATTGACTCCGTAGAATAGGATTATCATCGTTCCAATTAGTCTTAATCCTATTATGAACGGCGTGTAT
>DATKKK010000048.1:0-37740 GCA_035542975.1 Bathyarchaeia archaeon
CCACAGTTTCACGTACAGGTTTTTGAAATTGCCACAAAAAGAGTTTCGGATTGCTTATTGTGTTAGTTGAGGCTTATAAGAACAGAAAAAGAAGTATTTACGCTGGAGGTGCTTCCCTTTGTCTAATGAAAAGCTGTTGGATGAAGTCGCTGATGAAATCATCGTTTGCACGAAGTGTTCGCTTTCAAAAACTCGTACGAAAGCGGTTCCAGGCGTAGGCAGTTCTGCTGCTCAAGCTATGTTTATTGGTGAAGCGCCTGGGCAGTCGGAAGACATTAAAGGCGAGCCTTTTGTTGGTGCGGCAGGCAAGTTTCTTGACTATTTATTATCTGAAGCTGGGTTGTCGAGAGAAAAGGTCTTCATTACTAACGTTGTGAAGTGCCGTCCGCCAGGAAACCGTGAACCCTTGCCTTTGGAAGTTGAAACGTGCACGCCTTACTTAGACCGACAAATACGGATGTTAAAGCCAAGGTTAATCGTCACTTTGGGAAAAAACTCGACAGCCTGCATTTTCTCAAAAGTCAATCTTCCATTCGATGGCATTACTAGAGTTCGCGGAAAATTTTTCAAAACAAGTCTTCTAGGCATGCAAGTGGTTGTTTTTCCAACTTTTCATCCTGCTGCGGCTCTCTATAATGAGAAATACAAGGAACAGCTAATTGAAGATTTTAAACTGCTGGGGTGCGAGCTTAAGAAGATGATTGCCTAATCAACCGCTTAAGTTTTCTTTGCGACTAGAAGAAAATCCGTTGGCAAGATTGGAACTTTCTTGTCTTCTTGTTCCGCATAGTATTCTTCAACGTACTCAATCTGAAACCCAGCACGGATTGCCGCGTTAATGATGTCGCTGAGCTTCCAGAGAAACAAAACTGCCGTCGGGACATCCTTTTCTGGTTTGTATTCTTCTGGACATTGGTCAAAGTAGCTTTTCTTGAAGGTTATTTTCCCATCTTTTTCTTCACTAATCACGGAAATCGGATGGAAATCCGAAACAGCTAATTTGCCATTCTTTTTTAGCACTTCACAGGCGTTTTTCATCCATGTTTCAGGGTTTTGTATCCAACAGAAGATGCCGCATTCTGTCACTACTAAATCAAAATAGTTTCTCGGCGCAGTCTTAGGGAGATTTTGGCAATCCGCCTCCACCAACTTCACATTAACTCCACAGTATTCTGCTGCTTTTCTTGCAAGCCTAATCTGTTCGCTGGAGAAGTCGACGCCTGTAACGGTTGCGCCTTTCTTGGCACAAGCCAACATTACAAGACCATCACCGAATTGAAAAACAATCACTTTCTTTCCCTTGATGTTTCTCAAGTAAGGAGCTAACTTGGGTTCAAACTTCTCAATGTACGGCTCTCCATCTCGGATATGCTTGAGCCTGCAAGTCTTGTAACGCCAGTCGCGTTTCGCCCATGTATTCCAATGTTTCTTGTTCATCTGAATATAATCTTCAGAATTTTCAGACCGCATCTTACTGCACTCTTGCTATGCGCTTATTTTTGGCGGCGGACGAAGCGGCTTGCCGAGTTTCCTGCGGAGCGCAATACGGTACAGTTTTCTCAAAGTCTTCACCAACTGCTCCACAGTGGGTATGCTTGAGTATATTAGTGGTATCTGATCGTACTCCGCCAGCTTCATTGAGTAGTCGTCAGGTTGAGCGCCGTGAAAAACCACCATCCTCGGTTTGAGGCTGCTCATCCTCACCGTAAGCATAGGTGGGTTCCCGTTTTCTATGTGTGTGAAGATTAGCACGCGGTCGGTTGTTGTTCCAAAAAGCTGTGCGAATTCCGAGCCAGAAAGCGTTTCTACCACGCGTTTGCTGTCTACCACCGTGTAACCGTTAACCTCTTTCACAGGTTTGTTTGACGCTACTATAACATTGCCTTGTATAGCCTTGCACAAGTACTCCATGCGAACGGGTATTGGAAACTCGCGAAGGTCTATTATAGCGTTGCTCGGTGAACCCGTAAGCTTGGCGAACTCGTTGATGAAGCGGCTTCCGCGTTGTTCATCAATCTTCAAAAGCGCCCAAACGAATCTCCGCACAAACTTTGTGCCTGGGCTTTTTCTTCTTCCACTTTCGTAATCGCTAATTACTGATGATGAGATAATCATGGTGTCCGAGAGTCTTATCTGCGAAACAGCGAAAAGTTCACGCCATTTCCGCATGGTGCCGCCTGGCTTGCTCGAGAGAATTATCTCTCCAGCAATTCTTCTTGCGAGAACTTCGCGAACGCTCGGAGATACAGCCATTTAAACGCCAATTTCTCCTTAGAAACATTATGCACTATAAAAACCTTATACATTCACTAGAAATGCTAGAGGAGGAAAATTAGAAAAACTCCAAACACAACGGCTACGGAGCCTAACGCACTTCTCGCCGTTACCTTTTCGCGCAACAGAACAAACCCTACCAACGTTGAAAAAAGAGGAGTCGTTGAAGAAATCGGCACGGCTCGAGATTCCAAAGTTTCTATGAGACTATAAGTAAGGAGGAACCATCCAAGCCCGAGCGCAACAATCCCCCCGACAATCAGCATACCAACATTCCTTCTCGACGTTTTCTGAAACTTTAAGCCTCTACCAATTACAGGCGATACAGCGAAAAGCGCAATCGCGACCGCTATCACCCTGACCGTGTTTATGGCTAATGCATGATCCACATCGGGTGTTTCCTTCACAGCCAGATTAATCATCGTTATGCTTATTGACCAGACGACAGCTGTAGCCAGCGCCAAAACCACGCCTTTGTACAGAATGCTTCTTTCTGTTTCGGTTTTGCCCGATTTTTCTTCTCTGCTTAGCAGCCATATTCCGCCAGTTATGATAATAGCTCCAAAAATGATGGGCATGGTCACGTTTTCTTTAATCAATAAAACTGCCCACAAGAGGTTGAATAAAGGATAAGTACACGTTAGAGGAACAGCGCGCGCTACTCCAATGCTCTTTAAGCTTGCCATGTACAGAGTGTCACCGACACCTAAACCGATTATGCCGCTAAGGCATGCGAGCAACACAACGTCCAATGGCAAACTTGTGAGTGCAGTGAATTTGCCGATGACTAGTACAAGAGTGAACAATATGACGCTGGTGCATGTTAGGCGGATTATGTTTGCTGAAACAGGCTTCGTTTCCTGCAACGCTTTCTTGTAGAGCATGGCTGAAACTGTCCAGCTGAGAGCCGCGCCTAGAGCTGCGAGTTCACCGATCATTGTTTTTGAACCTAGAGAGAAGGCTTTTGTTTGAAGCTATTAAATATTTAACGCTTGAATATGACCTGTTGGTGTTCGGGAAATGCAGATAACTGTTCAATGGAGCTCCGAAGTCTCCGCAAAATTTCCAGAACTCGCGGTATGCATCGGCATGATAAGTGGAATTAAACCTGAAAAAGAGAGCAGCGAACTGCATAGACTAAAAGAAGCCGTGTATAAGGAAGTTAGAGCTAAGTACGCTGTTGAAGTCTTAAAAGACAACTCTGTCGCGAGGGCTTACCGAGATTTTTACTGGAAACTTGGCATAGACCCAACCAAAACACGACCTTCCGGCGAAGCTTTACTCAGAAGGGTTTTACATGGGAATGAGCTTCCGAACATATCAACAGTGGTAGACGCCTACAATCTGGCTTCGCTTAAGACTATAATTCCGATAAGCGGATTTGACGGTGACCGCGTAAGCTCGCCTTTTGAAGTGAGATTTGTAAAAGCTAACGAGGTTTTCATTGGAATAGGCATGGACAAACCTATGCCTCTAACAGATAGGACTCTTGTTTTGGCGGATAAAAACAGAGTTTTATGCATTTACCCATACCGTGACTCAGATTACACAAAAATTGGTATGCAGACGCGAAACGCAATAATAATCAGCTATGGCGTACCCGGAATAGCGAAAAAACAGTTGAAAGAAGCCGTGGAGACTACTCTTTCGTTTATTAAACAGGTTTCTGATGGAGAAATTGAGACCGTTAAAACGTTTAAACCTTGATTTTTGTTATGTGAGGCTGCTGCTGGAATAGTACAGAAATGGCAATGCAAGCAAGATGGTGTTGCGTCCTCGCGTTGTAAGCGAGTATCTGACCCTTAATGGTGGTTCTTGTTTCACTTCTCTCGTGACGTATCCGTATTGTTTAAGTCTCTTTAGGTTGTCAGATAACGTGCGTGAGTTTACACCGAGAATTTTTTTGAGTTCGCCGAAGCCTGCGTTTTCTTTAAGGAACAGGATGTAGAGTATTTGGACGTTCCATTTCTGTGACAGCAAGTCGAAGCTTTCTTCGAGGCTTTTCATGGTTTCTTTCAGGTTTTCTAGGCTTAGTTCTTGTGTTTTGAATATTTGTTGAAGTGTTTCTTCTATGCCTTTTAGGTTGCTTTGCATGCGTGACTCGACGAGCTTGCGCAGCTCATCGCTTAACACGGTTTTAGGCTTCATTCTCGCACACTCTGCAATTACAGATTACTTTACGATTTATATATAGTCTAACCTTTAAATTTAGTGTATAAAATACACTCCGAATAGCGTGGCAAAGGTTTTAAGCTTCATGCTCGAATGGGAAATGGTGTTTAAGCGTGTCTTTCCGTCTCAAAATAGAGCAAACAGCGAAGAACAAAAACTCTAACATCGTTTTAGCCTTGGATTTTCCCTTCAAAAAACCAGAAAACCGAAACAAACTATTCTCCGAAGCCGAACAAGTCTTAGAAGCTGCACATCCTTACCTTTGTGCTGTAAAATTTAACCATCACCTCATTCTTCCACTAGGCACCTTTGATGGCGTTCAAAAACTCGTGGAAAAAGTGCATGATCTTGGTCTCGTGGCGATAATGGATTGTAAAGTGAACGACATCGGCGCAACAAACCAGGTCATCGCCGAATACTATTGCATCGCTGGTTTTGACGCTTTAATCGCAAACCCCTTCATTGGATGGGAAGAAGGCTTACAGCCAATTTTCGACGTCGCACACAAGCTGCAGCGTGGTGTAATCTTGCTCGTTTACATGAGCCACAAGGCAGCAACTGAAGGCTACGGACAAACCATTATTGACGCTGAGACAGGCGGAAAACTATTGCAGTACGTTGCCTTTGCCAGAAAAGCCCTTAAATACGGCGCAGATGGCGCTGTCGTAGGCGCAACTTATCCAGAAAAAATAAAAGATATCTATGCGATTCTGCGCGATAACGTTCCGATTTTTTCACCAGGCATCGGTGCACAAGGAGGAGAAATGACTGCAGCTTTGAAAGCAGGAGCACGTTATCTCATCGTAGGTAGGTCAATAACAGGCGCAGCAAACCCAGCTGACACTGCAAAGCAGATTAGAGAACTTGCAAGACCAACAACATAGAATTGAAAGTGTGAATGCAAGCTTTTCCTTATCTTCTCTGTCTCTCCCAAAGCTCTTTTTTCAGCAAATCCCTAACTGACGATCTTATCGCGGAGCTTCTGCTCGGATACATGTTCGCTCTCACAAGCTCATCTAATCCTTCCAAATAAGCTTCAGGCAACAATACTGTTACGAGTTTCATCCTCTCACCTCAAACATATTATGCTTATACATATGCTTCAAATATAAAATTTAACTTTAAAACCGACTGTTCACAGTTTAAATCAGAGGCTTTCTTTAGTGTTCCGCACTTCTTTCAGTGTGTCCTGAAACGTCTTGTACACATCGTCAACGTGAAGTGTTTGACGCCTAATTCCTTCCTGAACCAGCCCAGCGGCAACCATCGCCGTACCTACAACATCGCTTATCGTAGGATCAGGAAACGCTATCAACGCCAAGCCTGCCTTGATAAGCCATGAACGTTTCCCATTTCGCCATAACTGTTTCGCAGTTTTAGCCGTCTGTGCCGTTCCTTTAAGAGCATGGACTAAATCGACGTAGCTCTCATTTAACTCATTAACTACGTCAACAGCTGCTTTCAACTCTTCCGTTTTCAATCGATCAACGCCCTGTCTTAACTAATTATAGAAGTGCTATAAGCAGAAAAACTTAACGTCACAACAGTACATTACAATATAACGCCGAAACCACCTGCAACCATCGAAATGGAACAGTTGCAGGAAGGAAAGGTATAAAGCTCTTCTAACCTTTTAAGCTACAAGATAAATCATGTTTCGTGTCAGAGTAAACAAGATCGAATCCATCAGAGACTTAGATGGCAACCTTGGAAAACGCATAGAACTGCTTGAGGAACGAGATATCCCTCAGAACTTTACAATTAGACCACAATCAGAAGAAGGGCGAATGGTACAGGATATGGTGCAAGCTTTGCAGCAACAGTTTCCGATGTTTCCCCAACGGGGACAGCTTGCCGTACCAAAAATAATCCTCTTCCTCACTGAGCAAGAGTACGAAAGCTTAGGCATAGAATTCGACGTAAACCAAATCTACGAGATAACTCTTGAGAACCAATCTATTAAATTCAGGAAAACTGCATAACCTCTTTTCTTATGCTCCTCAACGCTGAATGCTTTGGATGGAAGGACAACACAAACATCATGTTCCTTAAAACCTTGTAAACCTGCTGCATGTCTGAGCCTTCACCATTGTCACAGTAGATCGGGATCGGCTCATCTTCGCCTTCCTTGTAATACACGTATATTGGCGTGAACTTCTTCCTAAACTTGACAACTTCAACGTTCAGCTTCAACAGTTTCGCCATCTTCTCAGCCGCACTGCTTACAGGTTTCAATCGTTTCTCAAAAGGCGCAAAACTGGACGCATAAACCAGTAATTTTCCATTAGAGCTTTCAAACATGCCCGTCAACCAAAAAACAGCACTGCGTAAAACACTTTTAAAACAAATGCCGAAACAACACACTTCACACGTGGAGAGAGATAAGTTAAAATGAAAATTTTGCACAGTGAAAATTCATGAAAGCTCGAGCGCACGCACTGGTAAGCGGTAGAGTTCAAGGCGTGTTCTTTAGGTCAGAGACAAAACATGAGGCAGAAAGATGCGGCGTGAAGGGTTGGGTTCGCAACTTATCAGACGGCAGGGTTGAGGCTGTTTTTGAAGGCGAAGAAGAAAGCGTCAGAAGACTAGTAGAGTTCTTCGAGCGCGGACCACCAGATGCGGAAGTGACGAGTGCCGACGTTGTCTGGGAACCTTATCGCGGAGAGTTCAAAGGGTTTGAGATAAGGTACAGCAGCTACTGATTTCCTTTCTTTGGTACTCTGAAATGTGATGCTTTTCCAGCGCTTATGTATTCTCCGCCTATTCCTCGCACTGCAGAAGCTATTTTCGAGAAGTTTTCCGAACCCAAGAACTGTCGTGGTTTTATTATCACATAGTCCTCTTTCTCCTCAAAGCTCAACAAGTTCTCAAGGTCTTCTGGAAACATCATCTTAATGTCCTCCACTGCCTTGGATTTTCCTGCAACTTGTGGCGCTGGAAGCGGAGACGGTGGTGCAGCTGTGACGGCAGATGGTTGTGTGAAGCGTGTGACTGCAAGCGACTTGAGAGACGCAGAAACCTGCCGCAAATCTTCCATAATTCCGTTCAAGATCACTGTAAGCTCTTCAACTTTTCTCGTAAGGTTTTCAATTTTCTCTTTTTCTTCCGTCATAACGTTTCTCCCTTCAAACCCTTAATACGCCACGCATTTATTAATTGTTTTTGACTTGCCATGAACAGGAGCGTTAGCCATGCATGATCGAAATTGATGGTGGCCAGAAAAGCGGCAGCGGCACCATTCTCAGATTATCCGTGGCTCTCGCTGCAGTACTGAACGAGCCTCTGCACATCTACAACATCAGACGAAACCGTCCACAGTCTGGCTTGAAACCACAGCATCTTGAGTCTGTGTTGACCGCGGCAAAGCTCTGCGACGCTGAACTTGAAGGAGCCAACCTTAATTCACGCGAATTATGGTTTAAGCCCAAAAGCGTGAAAGGAGGAAGAATTGAAGCAGAGATCGGCACAGCTGGAAGCATTTCAATGCTTTTGATGACAGTGTTGCCCATCTGCGTTTCTGCAGAAAAAACTGTTGATTTGCACGTTTCTAAAGGTGGAACAGACGTTCAACATTCACCAACCATCAATTACCTGCGTTTCGTGCTCCTGCCAACGCTTAAACACATGGGTTTGAACACCATCCTAACTGTTAACAAATACGGTTACTATCCTAAAGGAAACGGCGAAGTAACAATAACCATAGAGCCCTGCAAGACTCTGCAACCCTTACGTCTTGAAAGCTTCGGCAACATTAAAACCTTGAAAGGCGTTTCAGTATGCACATTCCTTGCCGACAGAAACGTGGCTCAACGCCAAGCAAAGACAGCTAGTGAATTTTTTAAAAAGAAAGGTTACACAGCAGACATACAAGTACTGAACGACTCGTCAAACCCTATACAGAAGGGCAGTTCCCTCGTCCTGTGGGCAGAGACCGACACTAACTCGATTATCGGCGCGGACGCGATCGTCGAACTTGGAAAAACAAGCGAAACTGTTGGAACGGAGGCTGCTGAGAAGCTTCTCGCCGAAGTTTCGGCGAAGCCTACTGTTGATGTACATCTGGCAGATATGCTTGTTCCGTACATAGCGCTGGCCAAAGGCAATTCGGTGTACTTTACGCGTGTGTTTTCTGAGCATTTGCAGACAAACATCTGGCTTGCAGAAAAAATATTAAACGTGAAGTTTGTTGTAAACAAGGTGAATGGGCTTTGCAAGGTTGAAAAAGTCAGTTAAGCCTATCTTTTTAGTTGAGAGCCGCTGCTGATCAATGCAAGAGCCCTAACATAGCCAGCTTATGTTATTCGATATTGTGGTTGAACATTACGGTTAATAAACCCTTATGGAATACAAATTGATTAACTTTAGCCCGCTCTTAGGCTACTGCATAGTAAAGTGAACAGGTAATGAATGAGACTGCTCGCAAGAAAATAATTCAAGAATATTATTCGAAACGATCAAAAGACTATGACAAGCAGAAAAGCAGAACATGGAAGTCAACCACAGGTTTTGGCGATGAAGTAATTAATGCTGTGTCGGACGCTTTAGCTGTTTTCAAAGGCAAACGTTTGCTGGAGGTTGGTGTCGGAAGCGGCAGAAACGCATTACCTTTGTTCGAGAAGATTAAACCTTGGCTCGTTGGGCTTGACTTGTCAAGAGAAATGCTTGAAACAGCAAAAACGAAAATGCGCTTGTTTAAGAGAAATCTCAACTTGGTTCTGGGAGACGCTGATCACTTACCATTTACAGATGAAGCTTTTGATGCATTATTCTGTATGAGTACTATGCACTATTTTGTTTCTCCAGCAAGTGTCATGCACGCATTCTCGAGAATATTAAAAGAAAAAGGCATTTTCCTGTGTGGTGATTTGACCGTGCATGAATCTGATGACGAAAGGTTTTTTGAAAACTTGGAAAGAACGTTGTCGAAAGCGCATGCACAATATCATAAGCCTTCAGAAATGAAGAAAATGATGGAAAACTGTGGGTTCCGTGTTTCCAACATGGAGACGTTTACATACAAGAAGTCTTACCAAGCCTTGATGGAAGATAAAGGGGACTATTTCGGCGTTCCACATCAAACATTTGACAAATACTTACAGGAAACCTCAACAACAGCAAGACAGCAGTATAGCTTAAGCGATGTTGACTTAACTTTGTTTTACACGGTTATTGTAGCAAAAAAAGAAAACAAAAACTCGTGGTTCGATGCGGAAGAAATCGGCGTGCATAAAAATCCCTAAGCAACAAGGTCAAAAAGCAATAATTCTAGGCAACAAACTAGGAATTATTAACAATGAATTGCAGGTTCAAAGAGACCAGAACTTCCTCTATATACCTCTTGTCAGCAAACCTTCACAAGATGAACTTGAGAGCTTCAAGGAACAAATCGAAGGTTGCGTGTTCTCAACTTACACTTTCACAGAGCAGAAAAAGAGTGAACCGTCGCTTACCGAGATGCTTGACAATAAACTGCCTCCGCATTTGCTGGCTAGCTTGCCGCACTCCGTAGATTTTGTCGGCGACATAGCCATAATCGAAATTCCGCCAGAGTTAGACCCGTACAAAAACTTGGTTGGTCAAACAGTTTTGCAGATGAATCAGAATTTGCGAACGGTGCTTGCCAAGGCAGGCGCCGTCAGCGGGACCTACCGATTGAGAGAATTCAACGTTATCGCTGGTGAGCCTCAAACCGAAACAATACATAAAGAGTATGGTTGTCAATATTACGTGGATGTTGCCAAAGCCTATTTTTCTCCACGCCTCTCGCATGAACATAACAGGGTTGCTTCGCTTGTAAAGGAAGGCGAAACCGTCGTAGACTTGTTTGCAGGAGTTGGACCCTTTGCAATACCAATCGCTAAGAACCACAAAGATGTGAAAATCTACGCTGTGGACATTAACCAGTGTGCCGTTGAGTTTTTGAAAAGAAACATCAGACTTAACAGGGTTCAGGACAGTGTGCATCCAATCTTGGGAGATGCAAAACAAGTCGCAAAAGAACAGTTATCCAACATTGCAGATCGTGTGATCATGAATTTGCCTGAAAAAGCTATAGATTTTGTTGATGCGGCTTGCAAAACGGTCAAGTCAACAGGCGGCATAGTGCATTTCTATTTTTTTGTAAACGCTTCTGAATCATTCGAAGATGTGAAACTTCGTTTCGCTGAAGAAGTGGAAAAATGCGGAAGAAAAGTGGAGAGATTTGTGTTTTTTAGGCTTGTGCGTGAAACAGCGCCCTATGAATGGCAGGCTGTGTTAGACGCTGAAATTGGCTGAGCCTCTTAACGTTACTGCAGAGCATTTTTTTCAAAAACGAAAGATTACTCAACCTTAGCAATCAGCGTTATTTTCACTTTTTGCCTCGGGTTCTTCAATTTCTCCACTAGCCCTCTTGACAAGTCGCATGCGGCTTTGTCTGCTTGAACTGCCAACGTTCGATCGCAGATGTAGCTGCTTTTTCTTATCACCATATCCATACAATGGGTTAGGACAAGTTGTGGGTTTCCGCAGGCACCTACTGTTTCAGTGATCTCTCCAGCCGTAATTAGAATAGTCAATCTTGCGTTTTCATCCCGCAAAGTCTCCTTGAACTTTGAACTCAAATCAGTTAGAGCTTTGTCTGCTGACATTGCCACTATGCAGGTTCCTCGCTTTGACAAGTCATGCTCTTTGGTAATCTCAAGAGTCGTTTTATGAGTAGCCAAAATATTCTCATGTCCTCTGGCAAAAACTGCCTCCTCTATTTCCGTCGGGCACAAGTTATTCGAGAACCTCTATCGAGTCGACCTTTCCATCGCTGTCCAAATCGAACCCTTGTATAACCTTCGCAAACGCCTCTTCACCATTATAGTCCTTCAAAGTTTTCTTCCAAAAACTCGTTAACGCCAGAACACACGCTTTCGTGCCAACCGCCTTGTTTCCAGCCAAGACTACGATCCGCTTTGTCTTATCCCACGGGTTCACGATCTTCGCCACTAGTCCAGCAACATCAGCCGTGTAAACACGCGAAGTCTTTCGAGAGAACAAACCGCCAAACAAGAAGCCCTGCTCGGAAGGCTGCATGTTAAAGCGTATCGGTAAATGTTCATTAACTTCCTGCGTTAGAAGGTTCGTTCCAGGTCCGCCCACGAGGATAAGGTTGTTCCTTTCCTCCTTCTCAGCCTTAACGTCAACATCAAGTTTTATGGCGAACTCTTCTGGCATCTTGACGAATTGTCCCAGAAAGAAGGTTAGGTAGGCGGCGTAGTGACCGTCTCTTGCGCTTGTCTTGAACGGTCCATGCGGTGTCGGACTGCCTACGACGATTTTTCCTGCAAACGTGTCATCCTCTTTTATGAATTCTCTGAAGAATTGTTGTATGTGTTCGTCCACGCTTAGCAGAGAAGGCATCTGTATGATTCGGTATGTTTGAGAAAGCTCGATTCCAAACGCTTGTGAAACTGGCTTGTAGTATTTTGCTATCGCTCCCTTCTTTTCCTCTTCTTTGGAAACGATTATGGCGCCTGCCTTGGCTAGTTTTCTTATGTGGTAATACACCTTTTGTTCGTGGATTTTCAGTTTCTTCGCGATTTCCAACGGGTACATTTCCTGTTCAGAAAGCATGACTAGTATCTTCCAGCTTAGCTTGTTCAACATCATCTTGAGCTTCTGTGGGTCCTTAAATATCGCGATGTCTTTGACCATTCGCGTTTTGTCTTCTTCGTGCAGTAACAGTTTCTTATCCATGATTGTTCAAATGCATAAGACGCCCATCCATTATAAAAATTTTTATTATGGTAAACGTAGTAACCATTCTCAAAGCCTAAAATGCGTAAACCCGAAAATCCTAAATTAAAACACAACCAATGCTAATCTATGAAAACTCGTTCAATTCAAGCCTTAAAAATCACAACACTAGCTGAAAACAGTTGTGGGCAATCGAAATGCTTGGGGCAATGGGGATTATCCTTCCTCCTCGAGTTTACGGATGCAGATGGCAAAAGCAGAAAAATTATTTTCGACACTGGAATGCACAAACAAGCACTACTAGATAACATTAAAGCATTAAAAATAGACCTCAGAAACTTAGATTGCATCGTGCTCAGCCACGGACATCTGGATCACACCTGCGCTACTGTCGAGATAGTGAAAGCTGCGAGAGAAAACGTAAAGGTCTATGCGCATCCTCACACTTTCCTTACACGTTTTTACAAGGACAAAACAGGAAAACGCCGTGACCTGTCAGTTCCTAAGGGCGAAGGCGATAAGGAAATCCAAGAGGCTGGAGGAAGAATCATACTCGCCGCCAAACCAGTGGAAGTCGTGCCCGGAGTTTGGACTACGGGGCAGATAGAGAGAGCAACATCTTTCGAGCAGCCGTTGCCACTTTCGAAGGCGGAAAGTCTAACTATAGTTGTTGACGGTAAGGAAGTTGAGGATCGAATTCTGGATGATCAAGCGTTGTGGATGCACGTTGATGAGTTCGGACCTCTAGTTATCACGGGTTGCGCGCATGCCGGTTTAGTAAATACTCTTCTTCAAGTTCAGAAACTCGGTCGATTCGAGCATATTCAGGGTTTTGTAGGCGGCACTCATCTTGTGGGGCGCTCCGAAGAATACGTTCAACAAACCATAAACGAGTTAAGGCAATTTAGGCTGGCTTTGATCTCGCCTTGTCATTGCACGGGTTTCAAAGCTATGGCAAAACTCTGGCAAGCTTTTCCTCAAAATTTTGTTTGGAACTTCAGCGGAAGAATCATGGAAGTTGGGAAAGAAATCGGCGATCGTGTAGTGTAGCTGCTGCATTATAGCGTCGCGTTGAAACGTGGATCTTTTTATGCTTAAACTATTCCTAGTTATGGTTGGCTGCTGTGCTGCCCAAGGAGAATTGATGAGTAACGTGTCCTCGAGAATAGAGTGGGTTTTCTTCGATGTTGGGTCGACCCTTACGGATGAAGGTCCGTTTGAAAAATACATGCTTGAGTATGTGTTCAAAACTATGCGAGACATAAAATTGGACTTGAACAGGCGAGTCTTCAATGAAACGCTGAGAGAAGTGGTGGAAACAAGAAAGCTCGGAGGCGGAGGCTACAGAAGTCTCATGAAAGAACTCGTTCTCTCTTTCACCAATGACATCAATCAGGTTCAGAAAGTCGTTGAAGCCTATAATACTCATGTAAGTAAGAAATACGTGGAAATGCAGGTTCTCTACCCAGAAACCAAGAGTGTTTTGAAGCAATTAGCTGGCAGATACTGTCTAGGCGTTATCGCTAATCAGCCTAAAGAAACCACTAAACTCATAAAAAAACTCGGATTAACCCAATACCTCAAAGTTGCAGCGCTATCTGAACAAGTAGGGTTCAGCAAACCTGACCCAAGAATTTTTCTTCATGCACTAGAAACGGCTAAATGCAAGCCAGAAAAAGCCATGATGGTTGGCGACCGATTGGACAATGACATTGCTCCTGCAAAACATCTTGGCATGCTGACGGTTAGAGTTAAACGAGGAATGATGGTTTATCAAAAACCTTTAAACAAAATGGAAGTACCTGATTATGAGATTTATTCTCTGGAAGAGTTGGTCAGTATTCTGAAAAGCCCTTTATGAGAACCGTTATAAAATTGTTTGTAAGACACCTCGGAAAGCAAGCCATCTTTCAGATCAAACTAGCGTTGTTTCTTGAAAAACGCTTTGAAAAATTTTTTAGAACTAAAATTTTTGTCCTAAAAATGCTTATTAGCGCCAAAGCCCTTCTTGTAGGGCTTACCGAAAAAGAAAGAAGAAATATGAGGTCTAAAAAATGTGCGGTATTTTTGGCTGTATACTCAAAGACGGTAACGCTGCACCTGTAATACATGCAGGTTTGAAAAGGCTTGAATACCGAGGCTACGACTCGGTTGGAGAAGCAACGCTGTCGGATGGCAAGCTTTTCATAAAAAAGGAACAGGGAAAAATAGACGAGGTTCACAAGCTTCGTAACTTAGATGATTTGCCAGGCAACATAGGTGTTGGACACACACGGTGGGCTACACACGGCGCCCCATTGGAGGTTAACGCGCATCCGCATGTAGACTGCACTGGACAGATTGCCGTTGTCCACAACGGTATTATAGAGAACTTTTCTGAGTTGAAGCAGGAGCTAGAAGCTCGCGGTCACGTTTTCAAATCTAAAACAGACACCGAAGTAATTCCACATCTCATCGAAGAAACCTTGAAGAATAACCCATCATTGAGCGTTGCTGACGCCGTTCTTGAAACATTAAAAAGACTTGAAGGTTCATACGCAATCGCTGTGCTCGCTTCAAAGGAGCCTGCAAAGATAATATGCGCCAGAAAAGAAAGCCCGCTTGTTCTGGGAGTTAATGAAAACGCAATCTACTGTGCCTCCGACATTCCAGCGTTTCTGCCCGTGACAAACAAGGCAGTCATCCTAGAGGATGGAGAGCTCGTTTCTCTTTCGTTGGAAGGTTATGAGATAAAAAAGATTGCTGACTCAAAACCTGTCGCACGCGAACCGAAGCTTATTGATTGGACGCCTGAAATGGCCGTCAAACAAGGTTACCCACATTACATGATTAAGGAGATTCATGAGCAACCCGCCACTTTAAGGAACACGTTGCGACTGCAAGAGCATTACCTAGACTTGATGGCTACTTTTCTAGACCGCGCCCGCGAAGTCTTCCTCGTTGCCTGCGGAACATCCTACCATGCTTGTTTGGCCTCTTCGTACATGTTCTCTAAACTTGCTTTTCTTGCCACTTACCCCGTGATTGCCTCTGAATTCGTCGAACAACATGGCAAATCAGTTAATATCGAAAGCACAATCCTGACCGTAAGCCAATCTGGCGAGACAGCTGACACACTTGCCGCTGTGAACATCGCACGTCAAAGAGCCGCAACCGTCCTTGGATTAACCAACGTTATCGGCTCAACCTTGACCAGAGTTTCGCGAGTTTATATCGGCCAACAATCCGGTCCAGAAATAGGCGTGGCTGCAACTAAAACGTTCACTTCTCAACTCTCTGTTCTAGCTGGTTTGGCTCTCAGGCTTGCGAAGCAAAGAGGTAAAGTTTCTCAGGACGAGATGGACTTCTTAGCTGAGAGGTTGAAGAAGTTGCCCGACGTTGTTGGGACCATAATTCAGACGCAAGAAGAAAAAGCGAAACAGATTGCGAAAAAATACAAGGATGCAAAAGCCTTCTTCTTTCTTGGTCGTGGAATCAGCACGGCTACCGCTTATGAGGGCAGGCTTAAACTAATGGAAATAGCCTATGTTCCCGCCATGGCGTTTCCTGCTGGCGAAAGCAAGCATGGACCGATAAGTCTTGTGGAAGCTGGTTTTCCTGTCGTGTTCATCTGTCCGAAGGATGATACGCACAAGACTGTGGTTGGAAACGTTATGGAGATGAAGGCACGTGGCGCGTCAATAATCGCAATTGTTGAAGAGGGTGATGAAGAGATAAAGAGGCTTGCTGATGACTACATTGAAGTTCCGAAAGGTGTTCCAGAAGTATTGTCACCCATACCCTACGTTGTACCGTTGCAGCTTTTGGCATACTACATGGCAGTGGAAAAAGGCTACAACCCAGATATGCCGCGGAACTTGGCAAAATCGGTCACTGTAAAATAGTCTTGTCTCCTTTTTTCAAATCTTTCTTTCAAATGCAAATACGTTAAAAGTCAGCTTCCCACAATTACTATGTATGGTGCTCTGTTTTGGAGAACAACGACTGGGCAAAACTCGTTGAGAGACTAATTAAAGAAGAGATTCTGCGTTCGCCACGAGTTATCCAAGCCATGCGTGCCGTTCCTCGTGCAAAGTTTCTTCCCGAGAACATGCAAGCTTACAGCGCGGTAGACACGCCGCTTCCGATAGGTTTTGGGCAGACGGCTTCGGCGCCGCACATGGTTTCGATAATGAATGAAGCCTTGCAACTGGAAGTGGGTTGTAGCGTGTTAGAAATCGGTGCAGGTTCAGGCTGGCATGCTGCAACGATAGCGGAGATAATCGCCCCTAGCGGATCGCCCAGCAGCGAACGCGGTCACATTTTCACCATAGAAATAGTTAAAGAATTAGCGGATTTTGCCCGAAAGAACATAATGAAAGCGGGATACGGCGACCGCGTAACCATAACTCTGGGCGACGGCTCACTGGGTTACCCAGAAAAAGCTCCGTACGATCGGGTTTTGGTTACCGCTGCTGCACCTGAAATTCCTAAGCCTTTAATTGAACAGTTGAAGCCAAACGGTATAATGCTGATACCCGTGGGCAATATTTCTCTATTTCAAAATTTGCTCAGAATCACGAAGGAAAGCAATGGAAAAATAAGGCAAGAAAACCTAGGTGGAGTAGCCTTCGTACCATTGACTGGTCGCTACGGCCACAATTTTTAGGTTCAGTATTTAGTTTCTTTCTGGTTATTGGATTCCGAGTTTTTCTCTGTATGCATCTAAGTCCAGCCAACCGTGTCCGCTGATGTTCATGCATATCGCCTTTTCAGTTCCAGCCTTCTCAGCCTTTAATGCTTCGTCAATCCCTGCTCTGAGCGCGTAGCTTGATTCAGGTGCGGGCAACCAGCCTTCGGTCTGCAGAAAGGTTCTTGCAGCCTCGAAGATTGATACCTCGTCTTGTGGATAAGCAACTGCCTTCACTATGTTGTGTTTTCTAAGCAAGCTTATGATGGGACCAGCCGCATGATAACGCAAACCATCAGCCCTGATCGGCATCATGTCTGACTTGTGTCCGAGCGTGTACATCTTCAGAAGCGGCGTGTGCTCGGCGACGTCGCCGAAGTCATACTTGTATTCCCCTTTAACGAGGTTAGGCGCTGCCTGCGACTGAGCCGCTAGAAACTCGCATTGCCGTTTGCCTTTCAAGACCTCTCCAATCATGGGCAAAGCGATTCCGCCAAAGTTGGAACCGCCACCTAGACAACCAACAATAAGGTCAGGTTTTTCGTCGATCATGTCAAATTGCTTAATGGTTTCCAGTCCAATCACTGATTGCTGCATCATCACATGGTTCAGGACTGAACCCAGACAGTACACACTTCCCTCGTGCGTTTCGGTGTATTCCAACCCTTCAGATATTGCAATGCCAAGCGAACCAGGACTGTTCGGGTTCTTGGAAAGAATTTCTCTGCCGGTTCTGGTTTCTTTGCTTGGTGAAGAATAAACTTTTGCTCCTAACAGTTTCATCAAGCTTTTTCTGTCTATCTTCCAATCATAAACAGACTTAACCCAGAAGACCACGCACTCAAGGTTCAGAAGCTTCGCGGCATACGCGAGAGCCGTTCCCCATTGTCCTGCGCCTGTTTCTGTGCTCAGAGTCGTTTTTCCTTCCTTCATGGCGTAGTAAGCCTGCGCAATCGCCGTGTTAGTCTTATGAGAACCCGTTGGAGACAAATCTTCACGCTTATAGTATAATCTGGTTTTCTTCAATCCTAAGCGTTTTTCCAAGCGTTTCGCTCGGTAAAGTGGTCTTGGTCTACCCATGTGAACATAAAGCTCGCGAATTTCTTCAGGGATAGGAACCCAGCTTTGAGTCGACATTTCTTGACCAAGGCACTCTTTAATCATAGTCTTGCCCAAGTACTCCATTCTTGACGGCCCGCTTTCAGGCTCCATTGGCGGCGGAAGTGGCTCGGGTAAATCGGGCATTATGTTGTACCATTTTGTTGGAAATTCATCAATTGGCAGAGCGATTTGATCTTTTTCCATGACGGTCACCATATTTGAAGACGTATACCTATAACAGGTTCTGGATTAAAGACTTACGCTAAGAGTTAATTGTAACGTGTTATGGTCTTATCCGAACCATTTTTCCAACGTTGTTTTTCCACGGCTTTTGGTGATGCCTTTTTGCATTCTTTCTAGGGCTTTTCTAACGCGGTCTTCTGAAAAGTCTCTTTCTCTGCAGATAAAATCCACCACACCTTCCGTGTCTGGTTCCAGCCATTCCAGCCTATAATTGTCAGTTACAGCTGGTTTCAGGAAAATCTCTCTGATTCGTTGAGGTTCAGTAGGAAACTCCGCATTTTCGATGTATGGCAGCGCTTTCTCCAGTGTTCCATGCTCTTTTATCAATTTTAAGGCAGTTTTAGGTCCTAAACCCTTTATGCCGTCTGGATTGAAGTCTGTTCCAATCAGTATACCAACATCAACTAGCTGCTCACGAGTCAAACCACACTCAGTTAAAACCTGTTGCAGCTCAACTACTTCTGGCACAACTTCCACGTAGACGTTTTTGCTCGGCAATCGTCGTCGTCCAGAAATCGTCACGTTCCTAATTAGCTTCGGCGCGCCGAAGAGCAAGCTGTCATAATCTTGGCTTGCACAGTAATCTGCGTCTCCACGTTTAGTAACATGCGCAGCTTGAGCTTCACCCTCGCTTGGCGCTTGAATCCACGGAATCCCCATGAGCTTCAGAAGTTTCTTGCTGTCTTCAGCCATGTAATCCTTCAAACGCGACGTAGCTTGTGCGTACACGCGTGCTTCTTCGATTTTTCCTTCCTTCAACGCCCGTTCATAATGCACTTGGGCTTCCTGTTTTACTTTTGCGCGCCTTTGGATTTCAATCTCTTTAAGTGCAGGTGGTGCTCCGTCAAAAACATAGATTGGTTTTATTCCCATCTCAACGAGGTTGCTCGTTCTGTAGAGCAGCCCACTTAAGTGGCTTGTGATTTTTCCGGTGCTGTCCTTTAAAGGCGTGCCGTCAGGCTGACGGATTATGGCTAGAAACTGATAGAGCGCGTTGTAGGCGTCTATGGCGATTGATTTTCCGCCCAAGTCTTCAAGCTTTACTATTGTTTTCGGGACAAGGTCTCTGAGGTTTACGCCCAAGAAGGCACCGTTGAATAATGGCATCGAACTTCGATAATAAACTTGCGAGGCAAAACATAGAAGATATAAGCAAGCCTTACAATTTAAGAAACCGACATCAGGAATGGTCATTATGACTGAAAAAGCGTCAACGATAACCTTAATCACCTGCACAAGCTGTGGCAAACCAATCCCGCCAGGCGTCGAATCCACAAAATTCTTGTGCCCAAACTGTGGAGAAATTCAAATAAAACGCTGCAATAAATGCCGAAAGTTCGGGCGAACGTACAAGTGTCCCAAATGCGGTTTCATAGGACCGTGAACCTAGAAAAAGATGGAGGCTTAAGAATGGGTAGTGTGGTTATAACATACAAGATTTTTCCATCCGACATAACCGTCAATTTTGACGATTTGAAAAAGAGAATTGAAAACAACCTGCCAAAGTTTGCTGAAGTCTACGGTTATGGCGAAGAACCTGTTGCCTTCGGCTTGAAAGTCTTATTGGCTCAGTTCAAGTTTCCCGAAGACCAGACAGGCATATTAGAAGAGTTCGAAAAGAAACTGGAATCCTTAGAAGGTATAAGCCAACTGCAAACAGTTATGGTGCGCAGAACAAGCAGGTAACCTTGAATGGTTGCTTAAAACGTTTATGCTCAAGACATTTATATAGGAATTCACTCTCTTTCGAAACGTACGGTACGATAATTATGGGAAGTGCTCTAATTGAGTGAAATACAATTACGTGTTGGTGACGCAAGACAAAGAGATGTTGGAAGAGGAATCGCCCGCATAGACCAGAAAACAATGCAGAAACTCGGCATATCAGCAGGCGACGTTGTCGAAATTGTTGGAAAAAGAACAACTTCCGCCATAGCTTGGCCAGCATACAGCGAAGACCAAAATCGTGACCTGCTGCGCATAGACGGTTTCACACGCAAAAACGCGGGCGTAGCCATAAACGAGTATGTCGTTGTAAGACCAGCCAAGGTCAAAATCGCCCTCAGCCTTACCCTAGCGCCCGCAGACATGCGGCTGAATGTTGATGAAGATTTCACGAATTTCGTGAGAAACCGGTTGATGGAGAGAACGTTGGTGGAAGGCGACACAACACTGGTTATGATGCTTGGGCACGCCATTCCCTTCATGGTAACGAAAACCCGTCCGCATGGAATAATAAAAGTTACGGCAGAAACTCGACTCAACATCTTGAATGAGCCGGCGCCTGAGGGCAAAGGCTTACCGCGAACAACATACGAGGATATCGGCGGTTTACATGAGGAGATTCAAAGAGTACGCGAGATGGTTGAGCTTCCCCTTAGACATCCTGAGTTGTTCCAGAGGCTTGGAATAGAACCGCCAAAAGGAGTGTTACTTCATGGTCCGCCTGGTTGTGGTAAGACGCTTTTGGCTAGAGCCGTGGCTAATGAGTCAGAAGCCAACTTCTTCTCGATAAACGGGCCTGAAATCATGAGTAAATTCTACGGCGAGTCTGAAGCGCGTCTTAGAGAAATTTTCCAGCAGGCTCAGCAGAATGCGCCAAGCATAATCTTCATAGATGAGTTAGATGCAATCGCTCCTAAACGTGAAGAAGTAACAGGCGAGGTTGAAAGACGCGTGGTGGCTCAGCTTTTAGCGTTGATGGACGGCTTAGGCGGCAGAGGAAACGTGATAGTCATCGGCGCGACCAACAGACCTGGAGCTCTCGACCCAGCACTTCGTCGACCTGGCAGGTTCGATAGAGAAATCGAGATAGCAGTTCCCGACAAGACTGGAAGATATGAGATTATCCAGATTCACACGCGCGGAATGCCCCTAGCACAGGATGTTGACCTCAAGAAACTGTCTGACATAACCCACGGATATACGGGCGCTGATCTTTCTGCTTTAGGCAGAGAAACAGCCATGAAAGCTTTGCGCAGATATTTGCCGCAGATAAACCTTGAAGAAGAACGCATACCGCCGAGTGTGCTAGAAAAGATGGAGGTAACTATGGAAGACTTTGTAAATGCCTACAAAGAAGTCACGCCGACTGCCATGCGAGAAGTTTACATTGAAGTCCCCACAGTGCATTGGGACGACATTGGCGGGTTGGACGGTGTCAAACAAGAGCTCAAGGAATCAGTTGAATGGCCTATAAAAACTCCAGAGATTTTCACGAGGCTTGGAATTAAGCCGCCTAAGGGAATTTTGATTTATGGTCCGCCTGGTTGTGGTAAAACTTTGCTTGCTAGAGCGGTGGCAACTGAGAGTGAAGCTAACTTCATAACGATTAAGGGTCCCGAAGTGTTCTCAAAATGGGTCGGTGAATCTGAAAAGGCGATCAGAGAAGTTTTTAGGAAAGCTAGGATGGCGGCGCCTGCAGTGATTTTCTTCGATGAAATGGATTCGCTCGTGCCTCGTCGAGGTGCTGGGTTTTCAGACAGCGGCGTCTCGGAACGAGTCATTAGCCAGCTTTTGACGGAGATGGACGGCGTTGTAACTTTAGAAGATATCGTTATCATCGCGGCTACAAACAGACCTGACATGGTTGATCCCGCTGTTCTTCGTCCAGGCAGGTTTGACAGGCTGATCTATGTGCCTGAACCAGACGAGCAGAGTAGACTGCAGATTTTCAAGATTTACACTAAGGGCATGCCTTTGGCTAAGGACGTCGATGTGACTACTTTGACAGCGATGTCGAAGGGTTATTCAGGTGCGGATATAGAGGCGTTGTGTCGAGAAGCAGCGATGATTGCGTTGAGAAGGGACGTTAACTCGAAAGAGGTTAATATGAAGGATTTTCAAGATGCGATCAAGCGTGCTGGTCCTTCTGTCACACCGGACATGGAAAAGTGGTACAAAGGTTTCATGCAGCAGGTTCGGCAAGTGCAGAAACCTGCGACGCCAGTTTCATAAAG
Organism: Bathyarchaeia archaeon; assembly: GCA_035542975.1. GTDB lineage: Archaea > Thermoproteota > Bathyarchaeia > Bathyarchaeales > Bathycorpusculaceae > DATKKK01. The sequence continues at coordinate 22,144 of DATKKK010000048.1, forward strand.
GGGATGTGTTTCGATGCCTGCACCAGCTAAAATTTGGAAGACGCATCCTGCCTATTTTGTTGCCTTGGAGATTCTGAAAAAGAAAGGTGCAATGGCAGACACGGATCTTTTTGAGACTTTGAGTGAGGATTTTGCAGATTTAGGCTTTAAAGACTTTAATGAACTGCTAATGCGGTTGGAAATCAGTGGCAGAATCACCATTACATCGTTGACTCGTGGAAAACGGAGAGTCGAGCTTAAAGGATAAGCGACGGAATTAACTAAGCCACAAGTGTGCGTTGCATGGAATCCGTTTCTGACGTAATAGTCGTTGGCGGAGGTCCATGCGGTTCTTTTACTGCTTTGAACCTTGCAAGACTTGGCGTTAAAGTGGCGGTTTTCGAGGAACACGAGGAGATCGGTGTTCCTTCTCATTGTGCTGGACACTTGAGCATCAGTGGTTTGAGGCGTTTAGGCTTGTATCCGCTTCCCGAAAAGGTTGTTGAGAACACTTTTCGTGGAGCAGTTTTTCACTCGTCGATGGGCAAAGAGTTTCGTGTCCGTTTTTCTTCGCCAATAACATGCGTGGTGAATCGCGCTCTTTTTGACAAGTTGATTGCGGAAATGGCGGAAAAAGCAGGTGTGCGCTACTTTTTGGGAGCACGAGTTGATTCCCTAACCATTGAGGATGATGTCGTGAAAAGAGTGACTGTTGCGCGAAACGATAGAGTTGATCGGTTTGCTGCAAAAATGATCATAGATGCTGAGGGTATAGCTTCTAGACTCTCGCATCAAGCAGGGTTGCCGAGCCTCAATCGTTCTATGCTTCTTAACGGTGTGGAAGCCGAAGTTGAAAACGTCAAAGATGTTGAAGAAGACATGGTTGAGGTTTTTTTTGGAAAAGAATACGCGCCGCATTTTTTCGCGTGGCTCATTCCCAAGCATGATGGAAAGGCGAAGGTTGGACTGGCTGCAAAAACTGGAAACCCTAAGGTGCTCTTGCAGAAATTCATGTTAAAACATCCTGTTGCATCTAAAAAGCTGCGTTCAGCAAGAATTCTTTGCACTATATTTCATCCAGTTACTCTCGGTGGGCCGGTTCGAAAAACCTATTCAAGTGGTTTCTTAACAGTGGGTGATGCTGCTTCACACGTTAAGCCTACAACAGGCGGAGGAGTAGCGTGGGGGTTGACTTGTGCGAGAATTGCCGCTGAAGTCATCGGTGAGGCTTTGCGTAGAGATGATTTTTCTTCAGACTTTTTGAGGAATTACCAAAAGAAATGTGAGGATGCTTTGGGTTTTGACGCGAGGGTCATGCTATGGTTTAGAAAGATGCTTGATAAGTTGTCTGACGCTCAAGTTGATGATGTCGTTGGGTTTTGTGCAAGAATTGGTTTAGACAAGACTCTCTTGAGCTTCGGCGATATAGATTTTCAAGGGCGGTCTCTTTTGCACGTTTTGCCTGATCCGCGGATGGGGGTGACTCTTGTCTATTTCTCTTTTCTCGGTTTGTCTGCGAATCCTTAAAATCTGCGATGAACTAATTGAACAGGAAAAGAGAGTTGGATTGGCATGTCTGAGTTTCGTTACAAAATGGTTATTGTTTTTCGTTCTGATCTGCGATTAAGCAAAGGTAAGGCTGCGGTTCAAGCGGGGCACGCTGCGGTTTCTGCGGCGGAAGAAGCTCGCAAACATCAGCGAGAGTGGTGGAATGAGTGGCTTTTTGAAGGGCAGCGGAAAATTGCGGTTAAAGTGAAAAGCGAAAAAGAACTGCTCAAGCTGCGGGAACAAGTGGAAGAATTGGGTTTACCTTGTGCGCTGATTGTTGACAGAGGATTGACGGAGATACCGCCAAACACTGTAACATGTCTTGGTATTGGTCCTGCGCCTGCTGAAAAAGTTGACAAGTTGACTGGCAACCTGCCTCTTCTTTAAATGAGTGTTGAAGGTTTGTTTGTTCCAGAGATTGAGCAGTCAATAGGCATCGAAGTGTATGCTACAGACTCGTTAGGCATAGGTGGTGTTATCAAAAAGTCGATTGAAGATTTTTTGGTTGAGGAGATGCTGGTAGACCATTCTCTAGCAGAGATAATTCCATCTAAAGATGTTGCAAAACGTCAGGTTTTGGGTTCTTCGCCTATTAGAGATCGGTATTTGTTGTGTGTTTTGGTCAAACGCGACTGGGACACGTTTATTGCTTTGAGAAAAGTTGCTGAACAATTAGGTATAAACACAGACAAAATTCAGATTGCGGGCATAAAAGACGCTAAGGCGGTTACTGCTCAGCACGTTACTATTGAAGATGTTTCGGCAGAAGACGTCCAGAGGATTCGAGTTAAAGACATCGAAATCCGTCCCATAGGCTATTTGCATAATGAACTCTCATCCTATTATCTGCTTGGCAACAGTTTCCAAGTAACCATCCACGCCATAAGCCATGTTAGATCCACTGTTCGAAACCGAATAACCAAAACCGTTGAAAAACTCAAAACAATAGGCGGAGTTCCAAACTTCTTCGGTCACCAACGTTTCGGAACGACTCGTCCGATAACACATCTTGTTGGAAAAGCCATAATAAAAGGAAACCTTGAGAAAGCGGCGATGTTGTTTCTGGCTGAACCATTTCCAAGCGAGCACCAAGACTCTCGACAAGCACGTGAAAGACTCAAGACTACGTTGGATTTCAATCAGGCTTTGTCAACTTTTCCTAAACAGCTACGTTACGAAAGATTCATGCTCACATATTTAGTCGAGAAACCCGATGATTTTTCTGGCGCCTTCCGAACATTGCCAATAAGGCTACGAGAACTTTTTGTTCAAGCCTACCAATCCTACCTTTTCAACAAATTCTTGAGCAAAAGAATCGAAGGTAAACTTTCGCTGAACAAGGTTGAAGTTGGAGATCAAGTTGTGAGCGTAGATCGTTCTGGTTTGCCGATGACAGCGATGTCTAAAATGGTTACAGACGGAAACCTTGGAGAAATTAATAGAGCAATCCATGCTGGAAAGATGCGACTAGCCTTCCCATTAGTTGGTTTTAAACAGCGTTTCTCGCTTGGTGTTCAAGGAGAGACTGAAAAACACGTTTTAGAGGAAGAAGATGTAAATCCACAAGAGTTTAAGATTAAAACCATGCCTGAAGTCAGCAGCAGGGGTGGACTGCGAACCGCCACAACTCCTCTGAACAATTTTTCGCTACAAGAAATCGCTGATGCTTCCACGAAGCCTTCAAGACGCAAAGCCAAAGTAAACTTCGTTCTAAACCGAGGCTCTTACGCAACGGTAGTCTTGAGAGAATTGATTAAACCGCGTAACCCAATTAAAGCAGGGTTCTAACTGATTGGTATGTTTGTTTTTCACGTGTATGTTATGGTTTAGAATTGTTCTTTCTTCCATAGGTTGTAGGGGCATTGGTTCCAGCAGTAAGTGCTGGCTTTGAAGGTGCAGTTTCTGCATTCAGGGCTGTCAAAAGGTTTGGATTTGCTCACAGAAAACTTCACGATTATTATTATATCCGTTCTTTCTCTTTTGCTTTACGCAAAAAACGCGCAGGCGTCTTACACATGCCTATCTTCGAAACGGTCGTTTTCGGCGTGCTTCCTTTTTCTTCTTCTTTTCTTTCCTAACATGAACTCTGCTCGATTGCTGGTTTTCTTTCCAGGCAACATTTCCGCTAATCGTTAAAACATCAGCTTGCAACAGTTCTTGCCAATTCTTAGCTTCCCTAATTTTTTGCCGAATTTTTCTTCTCAGCTGCTTAACAAGCTCGATGTCTGTAGCTAAAAGAGGTTTCAGCGAAACAATACTTGAAGACTCTCTTTTCATGCTACTCATCCTTTTCTCTCAACGAAAGCTAACGCAATCTCGATAAAATCAATTCTTTCAAAGACCGATACATATCAAAAAACGCTACAAGAATGCCACGCTATCTTAGCTTGCTTGCAGAAAGGTTTCACAGCACAAGGTTTCCCAACATATTTGGAGCCCAATATCTATTCATTGCAGAAACCTATAGGGGGTAGGTCAGTATTGACTGTTTTCAGCTCCAAATGAACATTAAAAATCCAACACAGAAATTATGACGGGGTAGGCGGTATTGACCATTTTCTGCCTCAAGACTATCATGGTTTGGTCTGTACTAAATGGGTTCGCATATTACTTTCAAGAGGTCAGAACGCGTGATAATTCCAACGATCTTTTTGCCCCTAGACACGAGAACACCTTGATAAGTTTTCAGGAGCGACTGAACTTTCTCAACATCAGTCTCTTCGTCCACAACGGGCAAAGGCGAAACCATAACCTTCTCCGCCGTTTGGTTTACAACGTCAGAACCTAAACGACGCATAATAGACTCCTCAGTTACCGTGCCTACAACCTGATTGCCGTTAATTACAGGCACCTGCGAAATGCCCTGCCGCAACATCTTGTCACTAACCTCCAGAATCCTGTCCTTAAGCTTGGCACAGATGACACCATGGCTCATGATGTCTCGGCACTTCTTCTTTTTCCACTCATTCAAAACCTTCAAAACCCTGTTCACCGTGGAAAGTCGAGGGTCAACATTTCCCTGCTCAATCTTTGCAATGTGTGCTTGAGAAACGCCCACAAGCTCAGCTAGACGCTTCTGCGTCAACCCAGCTTCAATCCTCAGCTTCTTAAGCAAAGCACTCGTAACTGCGGAAATATAACCACCAGTTATTTATGCTTAGAAAACAATACAGTAAAATATATATTTATTGCTGCACATACACCGTAAACTTCACAAAAAGGAAGACCATTAACATGCGAAACATCATCGTGGACAATCTTAAACAAACACCGTTAGAAAAACAGCGGCTAGAAATCGTAGAAAGAAAAGGTCTGGGTCATCCAGACTACATCTGCGATTCCATAATGGATCAAGTTTCTGTACAACTGAGCAAAGCCTACTTGGAGAAGGCAGGAACGATTTTGCATCACAACGTTGATAAATGCCTACTCGTAGCCGGCGAAAGCGAACCCCAATTTGGCGGCGGCACGGTCAAACAACCCATGCTTTTCGTGTTCGGCGACCGAGCAACATCCCAAATAGACGGAGAGAAAATAGACATAGACGAAATAGCCATTAAAGCAGCTAAAAACTGGTTCAAGAGAAACATGCGTTTCATAAACCCAGAAGAACACGTAAAATATCAAAGCGAACTCAAAGCAGGCTCGATGGGGCTAATGGACATTTTCAAACGGAAAGGGCATGTTCTGGGCGCGAACGACACCTCAGCAGCCGTGGGTTACGCACCGATGACTAGGACAGAGCAGACAGTTTTCAAAACGGAACAATATCTGAACTCCAAAGAGTTCAAGCTGCGTTTTCCAGAATCTGGTGAAGACATTAAAGTAATGGGTTTCAGGAACAATAATGACTTGCAATTGACGGTTGCTATGGCTTTTGTCGATCGTTTTATCAGCAGTGAGGATGATTATTTTGAGAAAAAAGAAAAAATCCTCGACGAAATCCACAGGTACGTCGCAGTTAACACAGATTTTGAAAGTGTCGACATTAAACTTGACACTTTAGACGTGAAAGGCAGAGGTTTAGGCGGCTTATACTTGACAGTCTTGGGTACGAGCGCAGACAGCGGCGATTCTGGACAAGTCGGACGGGGCAATCGTGTAAATGGGCTTATCTCGCTGAATAGACCCTTCTGCTCTGAAGCCGCAGCGGGCAAAAACCCAGTTAGCCATGTTGGTAAAATCTACAACTTCTTAACGTTCCGAATCGCCCAACGCGTGTACAACGAAGTCTCGGGGCTAGAGGAAGTTTACATATGGCTGTTGAGCAAGATAGGCAGCCCGATTGATCATCCAGCAGTAGCCGCCGCGCAAGTGACAATGAAAGGCAACAACCATCTGGACAAGGTGAAACGCGAAATAAACGACGTGCTGGACAACGAGCTTGAGAATATAGAGAAGTTCTGCATGGAATTGGCAGAAGGCAAAATCGCAACGTGCTAACTTCGCAACTTCTCTCTTTTCCTGCATCATTTTAAGCTCAAACGTGCGTTAGTACAAAAAACATATGAAGCCTCATTTCTGAAACAATTTCTATTAATGCTTCTTTAGTATGTTATATGCATCTTGAATGGTTGAGGTTATGAAGAGTGCAGAAGGATTCACTAAAAACTCTGGCGGTAGTTACTAGCCTGTTCTTCTTCACAAGCAGTCTCTCTGGAAGCTTTCTCCCAGTTTACTTTCATGAAGAATTGGGCTTGAGCATCGCAGAAATAGTTGAAATCTTGCTCTTCACGTTTCCTCTCATCGGTTTGCTGCCGCTAATTCTGCTGAAAAGCATCAAGAATTTCGAGAGAATAATCAGTTACGGAATTTTCCTTACTATGCTGTTCTACATAATCCTAATTCTAATCAAAAACCCAATAATCCTAGGACTAGCCTACGGATTAAGCCTAGCTACTTTCTGGCCGAGCTTTAACCTTCTCCAATTCAGACTAGGCGAAACCCACGTGCGTGCTAGGACGGTAAGCCTCTTCTCTTCGATAATTCCCTCGCTTACAAGCATAATCGGTCCAGCCATCGGAGGCTTCATAATAGAAAAACTCACGTTCACAATGCTGTTCGCTATCGTAGTCTCTCTGTACTTGGTCGTATTCTTTCTGTCACTGCACGTAAAATACCAGCTCGAATGTCACAGTTTTTCGATTCCGAAAAGCAGGCTTTTTATTGTTTTCTTCACAAGTTTTGTTGTTCTTGGCTTTTCGGAAGCCTACTGGCTTGCCTATCCACTGTTCGTCTTAAATGTTTCTGGAACGGTTCTCAACATGGGATTAGTGCTTGCGCTAAGTGCTGTAGTAATCTCTGCGGCAATGTTTTTGGTTAGTTGGCTCTCCGATATTAAAAAGACACGTGTAAACTTCGCCCTAGCAGGTGCGTTGTTGAATGCTTTATGGTTTTTCGTGGTATCCTACGTGTCCACGACTTATGAAATCGTGGTTTTGTCTTTGCTTTCTGGTCTTGCAGGTGCGTTCAGCATTTCATGGTTTGCCCATTACGGAGATTCTTTCAGCAAGGAGCATTACGCAAGCATTTTAGTTCTGATGGAGACTGGGATGATGTTTGGCAGGCTCTTAAACCTCGTACCTACATATGTTTTTATGTCAACAGCAAGTTATGCAAACTACTTCAGGCTTCTTGGTGTCGCAACATTGTTTCTGATTCCAATCTATGTCTTTTCCAAAAGAAAATGATTAACTGTCACTTCGCAAACCTTTATCATCTAGTTCGCTGAAATTGTGCCTAAAAACAGGTGTGTTCACATGGATGCTTGGGAAGCCGCAAAAAACGCGTTAGAATGTGTCTTAGAAGCAAAAAAAGGCGAAAGCATAGTCGTTTTCTGCGACCATGAAAAGATAGAAATAGGCAATGCGTTTGCAACTGGCTCCCTTAAACTTGATCTTCAAACGCGGCTAGTGCCCTTGAAGTCCGAAGCAAACAAGTTTCGAAATGAAATCCCGTCGGATGTTATGGAGATTCTGACTAAACACCCCACAGACATTTACATCAACTTGTTGCGCGGAGTACGCGAGGAAACTCCATTCAGGATAAGACTTATTAAACTGGAAACAAAGGGGCATAAAGCACGTCTTGGTCATTGCCCAGGTGTAACAATCGACATGCTGACTGAAGGGGCATTGGCTTTGACGACTGCAGAGCATAGGAAAATGCAAAGCTTTGCTCACGAGTTAATTCGGAAACTAAATGATGCGGAAAAGCTGAAGATTACGAGCGCAGCAGGTACCGATATTTCTCTAAGCGTTACTGGAAGACCCTTCTTTACAGACACGATGCTCAATTGGGAAACGTTAAAGTGGATGAACTTGCCAACAGGCGAAGTTATAGTGGCGCCTGTTGAGGATTCCATGGAAGGCACGTTGGTGTGCGATCTGGCTATAGGCGGAATAGGGCCATTGAAAACTCCTGTTACGCTCACTGTTAGAAACGGCAAGGTTCACGGCTCTTCTTGCGAAGATAAACAGGTTTTGAAACGTGTCAAAGATTCGTTGAACACTGATGAAAGATCCAGCACTGTAGGCGAATTTGCCTTCGGAATAAATCCCAAAGCAAGGTTCGTGGAGGAGTTCCTTGAAGCTGAGAAAATGTTTCACACGATCCACATTGCCTTTGGCAACAATTCTGACATGCCTAACGGCAAAAACCCGTCTGCAAACCACATGGACTTCCTAGTCTCAAAACCCACGGTACAAGTCGTCAATAAAGATGGCTCAAAATCCAAAGTGCTCGTTGAAGGCGTGTTCCAAAACATATAGCCTAAAAGCGTTTAAACGATTAAATAATAAAAAGACTAGCTTTGTTGGAAAGGTGGAAAAACATGACCGACGCAACAGAAGAAAAATTGCCGATATCCGAATTCTACAAAGTGGTGGATAGCATCACCATTTTCAAGAGTCAAAAATGGTGGGAAGCCATAGTAATTTTTGAGTCTTACGGAAAACGCCAAATCGGCATGTACCTTTGGCAAAAAAAGGCTGACGCATGGAAGAGAAAACACAAATTCAACGTCAGAAATCTTGATGAATGGAACAAATTGAAAAGTGCTGTAGAACAGCTCGCGCCTAAACTTGCCTCAAAATAATCAGCCTGCGTTTCCTTACTAGAAATCTAGATTCGGAATTTGAATCCAGAATTGAATAATCTTATTAATTTACGATTACAACAAAACCAAAGAAGGGAACTTTATGGCAGCCGCACAAGAAATACAACAAAGCACATCGTCATCCGAACAGGTGCTCGAGGAAAATGTCTCGCAAGAAGAATACGTGAACGCGGAAGAAACAGAAGAAGAGACGCAAAAACAGGAAAAAAACAAAAAATCTGGTAATAACGGCGAAAATAAAGTTGAATTCGTTAACGGTCTTTTCGTAGGTGTTGGAGTGGGGTGCATCTCTACTTTCGTTATAATATGGGTCTCGTTGTTTTTTACACCGCAGTTGCCCCAGGCAATTTCGTACCAAAGTATGCTCTCAGTCTTCATTTACCCACTTTTCTACTTGCTAGCGGTGGGGTTAGTTGCGTTAACCGCAGGGGTCGTCAGAGAATATTTTTCTGCAAGAAGAAGTAACTAACTCCAGAATCATTGCCTGTTTTCCATTCATAAACAGTTTTAATAACCAAAACTCCGTAAATCAATATTGTGAGGTTCGTGGATTACTCGTTCAAACATTTTCTCGAAAAACTAGCGCACGAAAAAGCTGCGGGTCCGTCGCCAACATTCTCGGTGTTCCATCTGCTAGTCGCAATCGAGCTTATTGCGGAAAACCCGATCGGCAGAAACAAGTTGGCTGAGAGGTTAAAAGTAGGGGACGGTGCAGTCCGCACTATAATAAGTCGACTGAAAAATGTCGGATTGCTTGAAACTTCAAAAACTGGCTGTTCACTTACAGAAAAAGGCATGAAACTTTGGAAAGAATATTCGTCAGTTATGAAGAAGGTTGAGATAAAAAAGAACGAGTTGGCTCTAGCAGATTACAGCTTTGCTGTTTTGGTAAAAAATCATGGACAGAAAGTTGAGTCAGGAATGGAGCAGAGAGACGCAGCTGTAATCATGGGCGCAAAGAGTGTGACTACCATAGTATTCAGGAAAGGGCGCTTGATGATTCCTTCAGTGAGCAACGACGTAGCGCACGATTTTCCACAAGCAACAGCACAGATACTTAGACTTCTGAGTCCAAAAGAGAACGATGCGATAGTGATAAGCAGCGCTGACAACCCTAGAAAAGCTGAGTATGGAGCATTGTCCGCAGCATGGACGCTCATCGATGATTCGTAATCTGATTCGGCAGGCTCTGCTAGTAAGTGTATTTTTCTCCTCCTGCCAGTACCCGTTCGATGGCAGTGTTAAAATTTATCATCCCATCGTTCGTTTTCGCCGAAACTGGAATCAACGGAAATTTCAAACCCAACTGCCCTATTGCCCGCGCCATGTTTCTGTTCAACAAACGTTTTGTTCCCTCAAGCTTCTCCTCGATAGAATTCTCCAAAGCCGCTTGATTAGCTGACCAGTCTACGATCTTGTTCACTTCTTCTTTCGGAAGCAAATCACATTTTGACAGTATATGTATCTGCGGAAGCAGAAAACGATTGTAAACTGCGGTTGCAAGAAACATGTTTGAAACGTAGTTTTGCGGGTTAATCGAGAAGACAGCGTCAAACAAGTAAACTATGGCTTTAGTTTCTTTAGTGAGTTCACTGGCTATGTAGGGTCCGCTTGCTCTAAAAGCAAACAGCTCCATCTGTCCAGACGTGTCTACCAAGACAATGTCTGATTTTAGCTCTTCAACTTCGCTGGATATCCGTTCAATCTCGTCTGCAATCAAGTCGGCAGCCATCACAAGCACACCGTTGGGACCTAAATTGTATTTCTGCATCAGCTCTTCAACATCCACGTAATTTCGGACATCCACATCTGGCGAATACGGCAGGGTCAATGCTCCTGGGTCAAGGTTCACTAGCGAAACATCTTGCTTAGACATTTGTAGCCATTCGCCTAAGGCAGCTGTGAGACGGGATTTGCCAGAGCCTGCCGTTCCAATTATGAACAGAATAAGCATGTTCAAATCACCAATTGCTCATCTAGGGATTTTTGGTTAGATATCACCGTTGTTTACAGATAAAAACTCTTTCTGTTAGGAAGAAACTTCAGGCGGTTGAGGTGCTGGCACTTCCTGTGTGGTCTTTCTTGAAATTAAGAATACAGCTATCCCTACAACAACCAGAAAAAGCATGAACCCTAAGAGGGCAACGAAGAATACGGATATTACCGTTAAGGCTTGTGTTTGGCTGTCTGCTCCTGCATAGTAGTCGTTCCCAGACCAGCTTGCACGAACATAGCCTATACCACTGTCTTCTGGAACCCACGTATACGTGAATCGTCCACTAGAATCGGTTGTGACCGCGGCCAACTCTGCCCATGGCGAACTGTTTGTTTTGACGTAAATGGTGACTGTTGCATTCTGCGAAACTGGTGAAAGCTGTCCTGAGAGCGTTACACTGTTTCCTTGAATAAGATAAGTTGGTGAAGCAGTCAAAGACATCGTTGAATCCATCAAGGATTTGTAACTTGCTGAGACTTGCCCTGGAGCTGATTGTTCACAGTTTTCAAGTGTGACTATTTGAGCTGAAGCGTGTTTCAGTTCGTCTGGGCAGTCGCCAACTCTCCACCCTGTCTCCCATTCCCCTCCGGTGCATTCAGCCATGTAATAACGAATATTGTTGTCTGTAATGTAGAAGGCGCTTCCTCTAGCGTCGTTTGGTGTGTGTGAAAGGTTTACTCCAATGTTCATGTGAGCTTCGCTTTCATAGTAAAACAACACAACATCGAGTCCATGTGCCTCTAGAATTGATGCTGCGATGTAAGATAAGAGGTCGCAGTCTCCTTTATTGTCAACAATCGTTTCAACAGGATATTTTGATGGCACGGTTACTTCATAGGGAATTTGGTGCACAATCATTAGCACTCCGTTTGTGTAATCCTCGTCGTCGCTATAAATCTCTGCGAGGCAGTCGGCAATAGGTTTTAAAGCATATGGTGTAACGAATTTGGCGAAATCATTTTCTGAATCCGTCGTGTGGCTCTTCTCGGTATAATAATCCTGAAGTGACTGTGAAACTGCGATATTCAGCCTGTATATTTTGTCTCCATCTGTATGCTGCAAAAGCTCGTAAGAGCCGCCGTAATTATCCGACAGCACGTGCGGGATTAAATAGGAAAATTGCAGCAAAATCAGTAATGTTGCCAGCGCTTTCGAAAATCTTCGTCTCATTTCTTATCTGGCAAGTGTTTCAGTTGTTTAATTTATGGCACTTATGAACTCTGAATTAAGATTGGGAAAACGGTTTTGCGCTCGATTAATCTTTTGAATGTCCAAGTTGCTAAGTGACTTTTCCACCGTTTTTCTCTATCAGCTTTGCTAGCTGGGTTGCGGCTTTTTCCAGACACTTTTCAGCATTCTTCGCGTTTTCCGCTTTCATCGAAAGATGTAGCTCAATCTCTGATTTTTTTCCTTCGCACACTACCTTGGACTTGACGTAAACATGTGATTTTACGTAAACACCATGGTTGTCAAGCATAACTTGATCGATCAAAGGAGCCAAAGCCGACTCCACGATACCGTTAACAAACATACTTTTCTCAAAAAAAGCAAGGTTTCCTGCCTCTTTCTTTATTAGAGTAACAACGGATTCTTGGAAGATAGCCTCCATCTCAGGAGGTACTCCTGGAAGCGCCACTAAGGCTGTTTCTTCTACATCTATCATTACGCCTGGCGCTGTGCCAACGGGGTTTCGCAATGCTCTTGCTCCTTCTGGAAGGGTTGCCATCTTGACTCTTGCTGGGGTCAGTTCGCTTTTTGTTATTTTCTTCTTGAAATAAGCTTCATACTTGTTTACGACCATCTGTAAAGCTTCTTTGTTAACTTTCAGCTTTAGGTTCAATGCTTTGGCGATGCCTTCCAGTGTTTTGTCGTCGAAGGTTGGGCCTAGTCCACCTGTCGTTATTATGAATCTGGGTTTCCGTTGCAGTGTTTCCTGTGTTGCGTTTGCGATTTCGTCGATATAGTCTCCCACGATTGTTATTCGTTTCACTTCGATTCCAAGCGATGTGGCTTGCTTGGCTAGCCAAGTGGCGTTCGTGTTTAATGTTTTGCCGATTAACAGTTCGTTGCCGACGCATATTATCTCCATTTTTCGGTTCATGGATGTGTCAGCTTCCACGAGTTATTGATAAAACTGCTCGTTCTTTTATGCTGTTTGCTAGTTTACCGTTCACAAAAGCTGGAAGGGTGCAGCTTATTTTTTCTTGCTAAGCCACCATTTCAAGTATTCTTTCTTTCGGCTTGCCTTCTCATCTTCTTCTGTTTCTATGCTTGGTCTCGCTTTCTCTCTGAGCTCCATCAATTCCTGTTGGGTTACAGACAAGCCGCAGCTTTTGCAAACGTAGTGTTTTGTTGATATAATGTAGTGCATTTCGCCGCCGCATTCTGGGCAATACGTCATATTGTTGCTCCTAATTTTTCTTATGACATAGGCAATTATCAGAGAAAAATACGTTTTGGTTTGGATTATGCAAACGCCTAGAGTTTTCCTTTGACTTGAAACGCGCGAAGGGCATAAAGGTAGGCTGCCGCGCCGATTACTGCGAAAGGCAGGCTTGCAACCAGGATGTTTAGCAGGTATAGAGGCTGTAAGGGTTTTCCTGCGAAGGTATAATCTCGAATCGCCCCGACTGCTAAGCTAAGCGGGTTCGCCGATATGATGGTGGTTACAAAGGGTGGAAAGAAGCCTTTGATCTTGTCTATGGGATAAAACAACGTGCTAAACGTCAGCAGCATAAGCTGCACTACTTGTTGGTAAGCGAAAAAATACTCGCCATGTGTCGATGCGAAGGCCGCAAGAGTAGCGGCGATTCCAGCCAGTCCCATTGCTAACACGAAAAGGAACGGCAGCAAGACAAGCGTGTTGCTTATGGCTTGAAGGGGAATGGCGATCAGTCCTAGAGCTTGAACTGGGATCATTATGAACAATAAGGCGCTTGAGTAAACTACTGCTGCTAATCCTCCAGCGAGCATGTAGGCCACGACGATGCCTTCGAGGCTGATGGGTAAAGAGAGATAGTACTGGACTACACCCTCGCGGATGGCTAACCAGATGCGTCTTCCGGTGTCCAGAGCAGCTGCGAAGAGCCCCATTATTACTACGCTTGGGACGAAAAATTGAAAGTAGTTTGCGATGATACCCGTATTTATCATGCCATGACTGTAGACTAGGGCAACAACGAGCATGTCTGAAATATTCAGGCTCAAAAGGATTGCCATGAGCCATTTTGTTCTGAAGAAATATGAAAAATCATTGCGAGCCAGTCGCAAGATGCTTTTGAGTTCTGTCATGCACTTTTCACCCCTTCAACGAGACGTTGGAGAAGAAATGAGCTTATGCCCAGCGTGCCTACTGCAACGGCTATCAACACGGTTACTGCCACGGTAGGGTTCAGCAGCAGCCCTGGGTTAAATCCAAGAAATAGTCGAACGATGTCTGCTCCATAGGCTAGTGGGTTGAGCTCTGCTAATGAGGCGTAGCCCGGTGAGGTTTTCGTTAGGAATGCAAGCGGATACATGATTGTGCTGAAGCGCACTATTAACGCGCTGAGTCCCGTTACTATGGCTGAGTACATGTCGCTTGATTTGAAGGCGATGAAAGACAATCCTAGCATGAGCCCTGCTACTCCGAAGCCTAGGCAGAAAAGCATTGCAACCGCAGCCGCTATCGAAAGAGCTGTCAGATTTCCAATCAATAGTAGAGTGATGGCAAAAGGAACCGTGAGCATGAGCGCTAACTCGAATGCACCCTGTAGGGCTATAGATAGAAAGAGTTTTGAACGTGAAATCGGAAGGCTGAGAAGATAGGGAAGCCTGCCTTCGTGCGCGTGTTCCACAAACTGTCTTCCAGCATGTGAGCCTATGTCAAAAGTCATTATAATGATGAAGCCCACTGCGTAGAATTGTTGATAGTCGGCTGGGGAGACGATGCCTGCAGCCATGATCTGATTGATCAGAGCTGCATATATGAGAAGCTGAACAATCGAGGTGAGCCATTGCATTCCTATCCAAACAGGTGGCTTTAGTTCGTTTTTCAGGTCAAACCATACAAGGCGGAGAACATCAAGCATTCTCAGTCGTCTCCAACTTCTTGCCTGTGAAGCTTAGGAAAACGTCGTCTAACGAAGGTTCTGTCACTCTGACTGATGAAACGCGGATCTTTCTTTCATAGCATAGGCTAGTCATTTTCGGAACCCAAGCTTCTGCGATTGACACATAGGCTTTGTACTTGTTGCCATCAGTCGGCGTGAGCTTTGCTGTACCCGGGATCTTGGCCAGTTCCTGTGCGATATCCCCTTTGTTTTCACCGGGTTCCAGTTCGAGTTCGACGATGTCGCCTCCCGCGATTTTGTCTTTCAAGTTTTGAACTGTGTCGCATATGATGCTTGTCCCTTGGTCAAGAATGGTCACTCTGTCGGCAAGGTATTCTGCCTCGCGGACTTCATTCGTGGCGACTAGGAGCGTTGAGCCTGCCTCTCTCAGTTGAAGTATCTTCTCCCAGATCGTTCGTTTTCCTCGGAGGTCAACCTGGCTGCTTGGTTCGTCGAATATGGCAAACTTGGGCTTCTGCACTAGGACTTTGGCCACTTCCAATCTCTTGGCCTGACCGCCCGAAAGTGTCATGAAGAGCTTATTGCGAGCATCCCAAAGCTCAAGGTCCTTTAGAACTTGCTCGATTATTACTTTGCGTTCGTTCTTTTTTATTCCGCACATCGCAGCGTGAAATTGCAGGATCTCAGCTGGCTTGTGTCTCCAAAAGCCTCTTGCGTCTTGGAAGGAAATGCCCAGAATTTGACGGACCTTTGTTGGAGATTTGACCACGTCTATGCCCATAACTTTTGCTGTGCCGGAGGTCGGCTTCAGTACAGTGGCCAGAGTCATTAGCAATGTTGTCTTTCCAGAGCCGTTCGGTCCCAGTAGAACCATGATTTCCTCTGGATTTACGGTGAAGTCAAGA
>DATKKK010000049.1:0-17538 GCA_035542975.1 Bathyarchaeia archaeon
TCAAGCAGTCAACTCTGCCGAGAAATAGGAAAACGCGTATGCAACGACAGCTCAATCCTCTACTGGGCAGCCAAAAACGACATACCCGTCTACGTGCCAGGCATAACAGACGGTGCAGTCGGATATCAAATGTGGCTCTTCTCACAAGATCACGATTTTAAACTTAACTTACTGAAAGATTCAGGGCAACTTAACGACATTGTATTTACCGCAAAAAAGACAGGAGCACTGTTAATCGGCGGAGGAATTTCGAAACATCACACGCTCTGGTGGAACCAGTTCAGGGACGGCTTAGACTACGTTGTGTACATAAGCACGGCTGATGAATGGGACGGAAGCTTGTCTGGCGCCCGTCCTAGAGAAGCTGTTTCATGGGGAAAAATAAATCAAAAAGCAAAACGAATCATGATTGAAGGCGACGCTTCTGTGATCTTGCCCTTAATGGTAGGCTCGCTTATCGAAAGAATGAAAAAAGCTTAGGTCACGTCTTTGAAAAGCCACGAAAAGTCGGGCGCTTTCCGTTTGACTTTGACTCTTTCGTTAAGCGCGTGTGTTATCAACGGTAAAGCAATCGTGGCGTCACAATAGCAGACCGCTCTCTTTCCTTCAATGTCAATTTTACCCCAACTTATCGCCTCTTCCAACGTGCAACCTGACAAGCCTCCCCATTGAGGCGAATCTGTTGTAATCTGAATAGCATACCTATGCGGATAGTAGTATTCTTTTATTCCTTTACGAAGATGCCCCTTTCTGCCTTTGACTCCTTCATCCATAGTCTTAGGCGAGACTGAAATGGCTAAAAGCTGCGTGAAATCTTTTGGCACGCCACCCCCGATGTAGACGACGCCGACCTCTTTAGTTTTCTCGCCAATACCGACGAACTGGTCGAATTCTTTCACCGAATCCAACACTATAGTGTGTCCTTGGTTCTTGGCCATCAAGAATGCTTCGCCGTAGGCGCTGTCTACTACCGCAGGTGAAAAGACGGGCACATTGTTTGCCGCAGCCGTGGCGACTATGCTTTTGACGCCTTTCTTGTTCAACCATTCACCGAACAGATGAAGAAGCTCTGCAGAAGTATAGACAAAGTTGGTTTTCACTGACATTAGAAAATCTGTCATGAGCAGTTCCATTTCTCGATAGTCGGTTTCCTTTCCAAACACATCATAGTACCTGTTCACGTCATCCTTCAACAGTGCTTGATCGTCTACCATGTGAGAACCTTGCCAATATCCAAGTCCCATAGCATCTACGATGTCTTCTGAAACGTTAGCCCCTGTTGAAACAAGAACGTCAATGTACCTGTTTTCAATCAACCAATTGATCATCTTCCACTGTCCAGCCGTGCTCATTGAACCAGAAAAACCCATGACAATCGTTAAATCTTTCTCCTTCAACATTGCTTCCCAAACTTCAACAGCCTCTCCGAGCTTCCTACCCTGATAGGCTGTTCGAGACATTTCCGCTAGAAGTTGAGATACACTCTTTTCCTTAACATCAATACACTCAACTTTCCGCTTAAAGTATTGATCAGCCATATGATCGCACCTCATTCTAGATTATGCAGGCTCTATATGAGAATTTCTGCTTAGATGAGATGGTTGTTTACTTAAAGAATGTAATATTCTCATTTATGTTAGCAAGCAAGAGACTGCAACAAACCATAATGAAAAGTCTTTGACTGATGATGAGAACAGTAAAAGCCTTCGGGAAATAGCTCTTTAGCAAAAAGTGTTTTAGTTGCAGAGGTGATCACTCCTTTTGTCAAAAACAGAAAAACTTTTTCCTTAGGGACAGCAAAAGAAGCTCTGAGATGACTTATGTTAAGCTCAATTCTGAAGGCGAGAAGTTGAATATTTCAAGAAAAACATTAGCAAACATGATAGATTCGACGAATATTAAACCAGCTGCCACTAAAAGCGAGATTGAAAATCTTTGCAGAGAAGCCGTTCGTTATCATTTTGGTTGCGTCTGCGTAAATCCTGTCTACGTAAAACTTGCATCGACCATATTGAAAGGTAGAAAAACTAAAGTTTGTTCAACAGTTGGGTTTCCTTTTGGCGCGTCGTTGATGGAGATAAAGGCTTTAGAAGCCTTCAAGGCTGTAGAGGACGGCGCAAAAGAACTAGACATGGTCATCAACTTGAGCTTGCTAAAATCACGTGATTATAACACTGCAAAACGGGACATCGCCGCGGTTACAGACGTCAAAAAATTGTCTAAGGAAATAGTTGTTAAAGTCATAATCGAAACTGGTTTGTTAAAGAATGATGAAAAGATTATTGCGTGCAAGCTTGCAAGAGAAGCTGGAGCAGATTTCGTGAAGACTTCCACAGGTTTCTTCGATAAAGGTGCAACTGTCAAAGATGTGAAGCTGATGCGGAAAACGGTAGGTCCAAACATGGGCGTTAAAGCAGCAGGCGGCATAAAAACATACGCAGACGCGTTCAAGATGATAAAAGCGGGGGCAAACAGGATAGGCACCAGTTCGGCAGCTGCAATAATTAAAGGAATGTTTTGAAGACTGTCACATTTTTTCTGGTGCAATTATGCCAATTAGAGCCAATGCGTTTCTAAGCACGATTCTAACGGCATCAACCAACGCAAGTCTTGCGTTGCTGGTTTCTGATGTCTCCGCTTTTATCACGGGCAACGCGTTGTAGAACGTGTTAAACTTATCGGCAAAGCTGTTTGCGTATTCTGCGATCGAGGTGGGTTTGAGGAAGTCAGCGGCTTCGATGAATGCATCTGGAAAACTGGCAAGAGTTAAGACAAGCTCGTGTTCCAGTTTATCACTAAGCAACGTGTAATCTGGTTTTTCAGGCTGTTTATCTGCTTTGCGCAGGATGCTGCATGCTCTAGCGTGTGTGTACTGAAGGTAAGGTGCACTGTTTGTTTCGAAGTTCAGCACTCTGTCCCACGTGAACAAGACAGGTTTTGAAGAGTCAACTGATATGAGCGCATAGCGTACAGCGCCGATGCCGACGAAGTTTGCTATGCCTTGTTTCTCCTTTTCAGACAGTTCTGGTGAGCGCTTCGAAACCTCTTCGTACGCTCGTTTTACTGCTTCGTCCATGACTTCATCAAACGTGATGTAGTGTCCTCTTCTGCTGGACATCTTGTAGCCTGGGAGCGTGACGAGGTTGTAGGCGAAGTGCATAAGGTTGTCAGCGTATTTGCTGTAGCCTAAAGCGTACAGAGCTATCTTCAACTGTAACTGAGCGAGACTCTGTTCCATGCCTATTACATTGATCACTTTTTCAGCTCTTTCGAACTTCCACAACGTATAAGCAACATCGCGTGTCGTGTAAAGCGTCGTGCCGTCAGAACGCACAAGCGTCAAAGATGGAACTTCATAATTTTCTCTCAAACCAAGCTTGGCTTTCAAGTTAAGGCTTTGAACTACCTTTTCAGCGTCAAATTCCAAAACTCCATTTTCTAAATGCACATAGGGAGATTTCTGCAATTTTTGGAAGACTTCGGCAACTTGTCCACCTGAAACGAAATCGCTCTCCCAATCCCAAAAATCATAAGAAACGCCTATTCTTTGAAGCGTTTCCTTGAAGCCTTCAAAGCACAGCTGACTGACTTCTCTTACCAGCTGTTTAGCTTTTTTTTCTCCAGCTTCATAAGCATGGTTTAATATGCTGATCGAGTTTTCTGGGTTTTCATCTTTGCTTGTTTTGTCTAGCAGTTTTTCGAAGAGTTCGGCATATTTTTCTTTCAGTTCGGCAGCAATAGCCATCCATTCGTCAAGTTCCTTGTTAATCTTGGCAATCTCTTCTTCCGCATCGATGGTTTTTGCGTGTTCAAGTTGTCTTTTTAAACGGTTGATTTCAACCAGACAGCTTGTCACGGTGTAGATTCTGCCGACGAAATGGTCTGGTTTTTCTTCAGTTTTCGGTTTGCCTAGTTTCTCGTAGCCGTAGGCTAGAACTGAGGATTGGCGACCGACATCGTCAACATAGTAGTGACGAAAAACTGTGTGTCCTCTGGCTTTGAGCAGTCGAGCTATGGTGTCGCCTAGCACAGGGTTTCTGGCTTGCCCTATGTGTATCGGGTGCAGTGGGTTTACGCTCGTGTGCTCCACGATTATTTTTGATGGCTTCTTGGTATTCACGAAACCGTATTGGCCGTTCAGTTGCTTGGCAGAATCGATTGTTAATTTAGAAAACTCGGCAAAGTTCACGTGAAAGTTTACGTAGCCACCGCCAGCCGCGTCGACACGCTCGACTAGAGAGAACTTTGATTTGTCTATGGTTTTGGTCACTCGTTGAGCTATCGTTAGAGGCTTTTCACTGATCTGTTTGGAAAGCTCGAAGCATGTTGAGCCTGAGGCTAGTTGACCGAAATCTGGGTTCGGAGGTTTTTCAAGCGCTAAGCTTGCGATGGAAATTTCTGGGAAAAGCTTCTGAAGCGCGTTTCCTAGAAGAGCTTCACATTCTGATCGCAGTGTGGCGAACGGGTTCTCCGAAACCATTTAAGGCTTTCTCCAGTCCATGTTTAACTTGTTGCCTAAGCTTTTAAGAGGAGAGGTTATATTTTAATATGAAATTGTCGTTTTGTCTGCGTGGACGTAAGTGATTATGAGGACAAAGATAATTTTTTCAGAAAAATGCTTAGGCTATGGCCAATGGCACGTTGAGGGACCTGAAAGAGTGAGAAAAGCCTATGAAGTTCTAAAGCAAAAAGGCTACGAGTTTTTAGAGCCGGAACCAGCGCATGAAGATGATTTGCTGAGGGTTCATGACACAGACTATCTTTGGAACGTCAAAAAGAGTCTAGTGGAAGACTCTGATACTCCTGCGTACGATAATATTTACGAGTTTGCGAGGCTTTCTGCGGGAGGCGCTATTCTGGCGGCTAAAGTCAACGGGTTTTCGATTATGAGACCACCTGGGCATCATGCTGGGCGGGATGGCGCAGCCTTGGGTGCGTACACAAGGGGTTTTTGTTATCTAAATAACATTGCAGTTGCGGTGAGAAATCTTGGTAAGCGTACTTTAATTTTGGATGTTGATGGGCATCATGGGAATGGGACGCAGGAAATTTTCATGGGAGACACGAAAGTCGTGTATGTTTCCTTGCATCGACATCCGAACTATCCTGGTACGGGTGCTGTTTCTGAGGGGAATTGTTTGAATTTTCCTTTGCCACCGAATTGTGGAGACGAGGTTTATTTGAAAACTCTGGAGGAAGCTTTGAACCAGATTAAAATTGACAGGTTTGAGGTCGTGGCGGTTTCAGCAGGTTTTGATACACATGTAGGTGATTTGGCTTCTCTTGGTTTAACGGAAAAGTGTTATGGCGAGATTGGAAAAAAAATTGGAGCGTTGAAGAAGCCTGCGTTTTTTGTTTTGGAAGGCGGATACTCAGGCGAGAATGTTGGAAGAGATGCACACCAACTGCTTCAAGGATTGGACAACTCGATTTAGCATGTTACCATTCGTTCTGCACATTTTTATCCAGAAAAAGCAGGAAACGCCACACTTAATAAAAATGCTTTTCTGGATTCTGAAATACACTTAAATAAAACGTAAAGAAAGAAAAAAGGGCGGAGAAGGAAATCTAGTGAAAGAAACAGAGCTGAAACTAATTGCCGAGCTTATGAAGGATGCCCGAAGAAGCGACCGAGATTTGGCGAAGACGATTGGGGCGTCTCAACCAACAGTTTCTAGGCTTAGGACGAAGCTGGAGAAGGAGGGAGTAGTTAAAGAGTACACTATGATACCTGATTTTCACAAGCTTGGGTATGAGATTCTGGCGGTAACATTTCTCAAACTTCGAGGCTCCCTTAATTCTGATGAACTTGAAAAGGTACGCGCGTTCACGCATGAAAGAATGAAGAAAACGCCGTTCGAAATTATTATGCTTGAAAGGGGAATGGGATTTGGATATGATGGCATAGTAGTTTCGTTCCACAAGGACTATTCATCCTATATGGATTTCAGGAATTTTCTGCGGCAATACTCGTTCTTGGAGAATGGTACTGATAGCTTTTTGGTGGACTTGAGCGACACGAAGCGATACCTTCCACTAACACTGTCGGTCTTGGCTAGGCACTTGCGATCAGGCAAGGAAGAAAAGAAAGAATAAACATTCATTCAGCTAGTTTTCTTCTGTGTCTGATGGGTGGTTATGATTACAACTGATGCCAAAATTATCACTGCTGCTAGCGTGTTTCTTGCTGTTATCGGTTC
The DNA here is from genome assembly GCA_035542975.1 of Bathyarchaeia archaeon. Lineage (GTDB taxonomy): Archaea > Thermoproteota > Bathyarchaeia > Bathyarchaeales > Bathycorpusculaceae > DATKKK01. The sequence goes on from DATKKK010000049.1 coordinate 6,201, forward strand.
TTGCGCTAGTGCCCATCCTAGAAACATAGCCACAATCGGGTTAACATAAGCATAAGTAGAAACCCTGCTGGTCGTACACGTCTTCAACAACCAAATGTAACAAGTAAATCCCATAAGCGACCCGAACACCACAAGATAAACCCAAGCAACCAGCGAACGCATAGACACCAAATCCAACCTAACCCTAATCCATTCTCCAGTAACGAAGCTTGCCACGAGCAACAACGTTCCGCCCACAATCATCTCCATAGCCGTCGCCAACAACGGCGAAGACGGAAGCTTCCCTGAGCGCGAATAGAGCGAACCGTTAGCCCAGAGAAACGCGCCGAACACGACTATTACGGCTCCAGCCAAATCAACACTGCTTGCACCCAGACTTTCGACCCCTCCAGCCAACAGAATCACACCTAAAAACCCTAAAGCCAAACCAGCCACAACCTTAACGTCGGGTTTGCGCTTGTTCCAGAGCCAATCAGAAAATGCCATCCACAAAGGCACAGTGCTAACCAGAAGCGAAACCAAACCTGAAGCCACCCACTGCTCCGCCCACACAACAGCACCATGTCCACCTAGCAACATCAAACCACCCACAACAAACGCAGCACCCCACTGAGATTTTGTCTCTTTTACAGAACCTCCTCGTAATCTAATCAAAGCGTACAGAATCACACCAGCAAGCACAAACCGTGTCCCAGCCATAAAAAACGGCGGAAGCGACTCCTCAACCACCCGAATAGCTAGGTACGTGGAACCCCATATAAGATAAACCGCCAAAAACGCCAACAACACCTTAACCCGTAAGCTTACCACACATGCTCCCGCCGAGAAACAAACCATTAACACTCGACAGATTTAGTCCTTTTGCCACACCTCTCAATCAAACAACCAACACCAAACATGTTTGGAGCCTAATATCTATTCGTTGCAGAAACCTAGAGGGAGTAGGTCCGTATTGACTGTTTTCCACGCTAAGCAAACATCGAAAACCAAGACCTTAACCTGAAAAAACGATAGGAGCACCCAGCCAAAGACAATTCCACAGATAAAGAATCATTAAAAGCGTTCAATCAACATGATTGTTGGCGGGCCCGGAGGGATTTGAACCCTCGATCTCCGGCTTTCAGCGCCGAAACCATCGGACACGGCTCCGCAGGCCAGCATCCTGATCCAGCCTAGACTACGGGCCCTTCTGAAACGAGATTACTATACTTAAACAATATAAACCAGACGTTATGGATGCTTAAGACTGGTGCTTCTTCCTTTTGCTCGTCTGTTCTATACGAAATAAACAGAAATTAGCGAAACAAAAGATTAATCGTGTGCTAATTGTAGTTCTAACTTGAATCCTCAGGGATCTTTTATTCTTCCCTTTTTTCTGGTTCATGCACCAACAGCAACGCTAGGATGAAGGCTGGAATGATTGATGCTGCGGCAAACATGAACGGCAGTTGAGGCGAGAATTGCTCGTAAAGTATTCCTCCCACAAAATTGCCGACTGCCATGACTATGCAACCAGCGAAATTGCTGAAACCGTTAACTTTCCCTCTATCGTCACGAGGAGTCAAATCCGTCTGCAGAGCACCAAAAGCCGTGTTCATCATCACTTGCGCCGCACCAATAATAACGAGAGAAACGAAAAGCCAAGCAAACTCACCATGTACAAACAACAATATTGCCGCGCCGAAAAGCAGAAGAGACAGCAGAAGAGGCGTTTTTCGATTAATCTTGTCCACTGATTTGCCGATGGGAATCGCCAGAATAATCGTTGTCACAGGCACGACAGCAAGCATCAACCCCCAGACCACCTTATCAATCAACAGTTGATCAACCGCATAAACGGACAAGTACAGAGTAACCGTGGCAAAACCAAGCTGTGCTATCAAAAGCGAAAGAAACAGGTATAAAAGAGATCGAGGAGTCTTCTTCCATACCCCAAAGCTTTCTTTCATCGCCGAAGGATAGCTTTTGAGAAGGTCACTCAAATGTGGCTTCTCTTTGGAAACCACGGTTTCTTTCAATCGGAAAAGCCTTAGAAAAGCCGCAGCCAGAAACAACCCCACAACAATACCGTATCCAACCCGCATTCCATCAACTAGACCAAAGCTCATGTACAACAAAGCCGCAACTGCAGGTCCAGGAGTAGTTGAGGCGCTTGCAATGAGGGTAACTATGCCGAATCCCATACCCCTCTGCTCCGCAGGCAGAGAATCCGCAATCATTGCTTGAAGGGCAGGCTGATAAGTGGAGTTGCACAAAGCCATAATAACGGCACCTATGAGAATCAGATACCAAGAGGGAGCCACTGCATACAGGATATAGCTTAAAGCCACGCCGAAAGTCATCGAACTGATGATCCATTTCCTTCCAAACTTGTCTGCAAGATAGCCGCCTGGAAATTGCATAGATGCCAAAGCCAAGAATTGGAAAAGCCCTATCGTGCCCAGAATGGTCTCGGTGGCACCGAGCTTGAGCACGTACAAAGCATAATATGCCGTTGGAATCTCCATCGCAAAATCCACCAGAATCCAGCTGATAATAAGAACGGCATAATTGCCTTTTATGAACGAAAACTCTTTCTTGACTCCTTGAACGAGGTTCATTGTTTTTCCCTCAGTACATCAAGAGGGCTGTACACACGTGATTAAGATTCTGTGCAAAAGTGACCACCTTGCTGACCACTTCAGCATAAGCTTGTTCTATGCGTTATCGCAACTTCAGAAACATCACATCTAGGGGCTTCTCACACTTGTTAGAAGATGAAGACGCAAAACAAAAAGAGAAACGGAATTCTGTGACTATGACATACAGCTAAGCCGCTCTTCTACAAGTCCTGTTATTAACTTCGATACTGCCAAAAACCGAAACCAACGCCTTGTTTCATGGAATAAACCAAACCGTCTTTCAGTTCCTCAAAGCAGGCACTCAACTGTCTTGCATCAGTCTTTGACATACCCACTTGAACTAGCTGCTTTTCAAAAGCTCGTCTAGTCTTTCGAACACGCCAACCCAACGTAAGATACAACCAAGACAAGTCAAGCGACATCTGTATCATTCGAGGGCCGGACCTGAGCAGAGCAAGAAAAACTGAAGAAGCGCTCATTTTCTCTCATCTTCTATTCTAAAGGGCGAAACGCAGGCTATTCGTCTTCCTCTTCTTCCCTCTCGCGCTTCTTCTTGTCGATGGCCTCTGAAATTGCCTCGCCTATGTCTCGTCCAGAACCAGAACGCTTTCCTACGCCCATGCCTTTTATCATGTCGCCCAAACTTGTGAAGGTTCGCATGTAATCTTCCGTCATCTTCACGGCTACTCCTTCGGGTAACCCACCGTTTTGCAGTTCCTTATAGTATGCCGCTGCGGCTCTGCCCATGTTTTTTCCAGCCTCTTCAGAGAACACCGAAGCAAGTATACTCTTTATCATAGCGGGAATTTCAGTTGAGACTACGTTGAGGATTTCTTTGACCTCCTCTGCTTCCTTTTTTGGATCTTTACTTTCTTTGTCAATCATGCTTTCACCTCCAAATCGTCTTAAGTCAACGCGGAATGCGAAGTTGGGAAAGCCTCCGCCCTCATTCTATCTACTCTTGCTTTCACCACATTTATACTAATCTCTTCTGCAACAACACCATCATCTGCATCAGCGTTCAGGTGCGACTTAGTTGACGTCCGCCCCAGTATGCTGAACAGGTGAGGCGTTTTTATCTCATGAAAGTTCTTTCCATGCTGCATACACTTCACCTCAAAACAACAAAGGAGTGGTCACTAGAATTAGGTGTTCTGCGCAAAAGTGACCAACCTACTGGTCAGCCTCTCCAGCCAAGCTGTAAACTGGGACTTGACCCGCTGTTTTTTGCAGAATACCTTGCTTGACTAGTTTCTCCACCCTGCCTCGTACTATGCGCCTGCTGGCTTTACCCCGCATCGCAGCCACCTGCCGAGTAATAGCAGATATGTTCAAGTCTTCCTTCACAGCCAACGCCTGAACAATGCACCGTGAGATCTCGTCCTGCGCAATTGTCTTCTGGCGCATGTATTTTTCAGCGTTCTTCAAGCGTGAAGCAACCTTCAAGGGTTCGCCGTACATGCCTATGCCGACTCTTGTCAACTGAAGTGCTGCAGCCAGCCCTTCATACTCTGGTTTTTCAAGAATGAGTTTTTCAAGAAGGTCGAGGCGGTTGATTATCTGATCAAGCTTCTTGCTTAATTCTTCTGCGCTTGAAGGAGTTTTTTCTTCGTTCAATTCTCTCATTCTTCTCGAAGACATTAAAGATGTTTTGCATGTTCACGATTTAAGAGTTGATTACGACAACCTTAATTTTTGTTCAGAGACCTTTCCAGAGCATCTATCACGTTTTGTTTTCCCATAGCAAGAATGTACGGACCAAGCCTCGGCCCTTGCGGAGCACCTACGAGAATCATGTACAAAGTTTTGAAGAAAACTCCCAACTGCAAACCATTCTTCTTGGCAACATTGAACACAGCGTTCTGTATCTTCTCCGCTTCATCTTCAGTCTTCAAAACCTCAACAAACTCTCTAAGGGCATTTCTCTCCTCATCAGAGAGGCTTACTGTTGTTTCTTTTATCTCCTCAAAATCCTTAACCCAGTTAGACGCGTACTCAACCCGTTGCTTCAAGCCCTCATCAAGCGTCTGATTCTTCTGTAAATAGCCGTATCCACGAAGTTTCTCAGCGATAAACTCGTCTCCTCCTTCCTTCGGAGCCATCTTCATTAGGAACGTCATCAGATTGTAAGGAACGTTTATGCCTGCTTTCTTCGGCGGCTTCAACGCCCAACAATACCCGTACAAACCACGCAGTCTGGCTAGTTCCTTTTCGCTCTTCGCTTTTTTCTTGCCAAAATATATGTCTTCCAAGTCGCCAAGCTCATTCATGTAAAACGGCACGTCAGTCACGTCTAGAGCACGAGCCCCAACAAACCGTTTCAACAGCAACAGCATGAGCGACTGAGGCGAGCCATACTTGAACCATGTCTGCGGGGTGAAAACTACTCCAGCAGACTTTGACATACGCTTACCGCTCTTGTCTAGAAACAACTCGTACTTGGCATGAAGCGGCGGCTCCCAACACAAAACCTCTCGGCAGATGCGGTCATTCACACGTGCCGAATCAGCCACCTCCTTGCCGTAAGCTTCAAACCTTATGTCTAACGCTTTCCAGCGAACTGCAAACTCGCCCTTCCAAGAAAGCTTGCCTTCGCCTTTTCTAAAGTCAGCTTCGCCCTTGTGTCCGCAGCCTTCAAGCCACCGCCTTTTGACCTCCATTCCTTCACATGAATAGAGAACCTTGTTTTCCTTTGGAAGAAAATCGTACACTTTGGTCGTATAGATTCGCCCACAGTTCTCGCACACTGCAAAGTAGGGCAAAGCTTCAAGAAACTTTTCCTGTCCGACCTCTTCCTTCATAATCTCGCCAATCTTCTTTGCGTTCAAAAGAATCGTTCTGATTTCTTCGTTAAACAAGCCGCTTCGATAGACTTCTGTGGCAGACATGAACTTGTATTCGATTCCGCACTTGTCCAGAGCTTCTCGAAGTAGCAATGTCATGTGCTCTCCATAGCTCTTGTGGCAGCCAAAAATGTCAGGAATATCCGTCACAGGCCTGCCTAGATGCTGTTCTAAGGATTTCGGCATTCCAGCTGGAACTTTTCTCAAACCATCCTTATCATCAGCAAAAGCCACAAGCTCAGAACGGTAGCCCTGTTCTCTTAAAGCCAAAGTCACAGCAAAAGACCTAGCAGCATCGCTTAAATTGCCGATATGCGGATAACCCGAAGCCGCAATCCCCATCTCCGTCCTAATCAAATCTAAGCTTCTGCCTAGCTTCTGCTCCCGCGACACTATCTTCGTCGCTGTCTTATCGTACCATGTGCCGTGGCCGATTATCTTCTCGTTCATGGATATGTAACCTCACAAGGATAGAACAACGTATAGATAGAAAAATGTTTAGAAAAAGGAGAGCGTTACTTCTTCAGAGCGGCTGCAATCGCTACTGCGGCGAGGACTAGCAGTATCAGTACTAAGGAGTAAATCCAACTGAAGTCATAGCCAACTATGAGCCATGCGCCACCAATCGCTGCAAGCAACAGTCCCCACGAAAAGGTGCCGAACACTCCTCGTTCATATTTTTGAGGTTTATGACCACGGATTCCTGCGAGAGCGATGATCCAGCAGCCAGATAACACTATAATCATGGGCAGAATCAACGTCCAATCGGTTATGATTCGCAGAGGCGTGTAAAGAAGAATGCCGATTATGATTATTATCAGAAAAACTCCTATAGAAAGCAAATCTCGTCTTCCGCTATCAGACATGCGCGTCCGCTCCTTACGAGGTTTTTGTACCGCACTCTGGACAGAACTTTGAAGATGCTGGGATCGTCTTTCCACACTTCGGGCATGCCATGGTTTCGTTTGATGGCGGAGTAATCGTTGTTCCACATTCAGGACAGAATTTGGATGTCGCAGGGATTTTTGCGTTGCATTTTGGGCATATCACTAACGCGGCTGCAGGCGCTTGCGCGGGACCAGTAGGCGTCATAATCTGCGGTATCAGCACCATTCCAGTTCCAAGACCTGCCCCAGATGATTTCCCAAGCTCTTCCGCAGCTTTCTTCACTGTTTCCATTCGCAGCACTTCTTCTGGCGCAGCTCTGCCAGTTCTAAGCCAGAATAGACGTTCACGGTACTCTGGCGAGGTGTCGATGCCTTCGAAACGCAAGTCGGTTAAGTCTAATCCAACACGTTTGAAATAATCTAGGATGGCGTTTTTGACGAGCACCGAGGTTTCATCAAGTCTCGTGAAAACCGTTAGCAAGTCGTAGCGCGAAAGTTCATCGATTATTTTTTCATTCAAAAAGCCTCTTAAGTAGTTGTTGACATCTTCGGTTGAGTAAGCATTTTGTCCGCCGACAACTTCGTTCACGAACAGCTGTGGACTTTCAACTTTGAACCAGAATGAACCATGCACTTTCAACGGTGCAAGCTCGGTGGTTTGGGCTTGTGTGCCGTACTTGCCAGCAAAAACTTTCGTTGAAATGAAGATTACTGATGCCTTGAAAGGTTTCTCCTTGTACCCAGCGATTCTTGAAATCAAACCTGTTATCAACGGAAGGTTCAGAGTTGTTAGGACGTGTCTGCCTGCGTTGAAAACATCGTAGGCTTTGCCGTCTCTAAAGAACACTGCAACCTCGTACTCTTTTACTATTAACTGAGCGCCCCACGTGATATCCTCATCTGGATATTTCCACAGAATGTCTTCGGCTCCAGGATTTTGCCATTCTATAACTTGTGGCATTCTACTTCACTCCTAAAATCTCTTCTTCGCGACTGTCGAACGATTGTTCAAAATCATCCAACGCTTCTGTTAGGCTTTGAACGTGTTCTTTCGCGCTGTCAAAGTTCTGTTTCATGATGTCCCCTTTAAACGCAGTAACCTCGTCGACGAATTTTGCTACGTCATCAAGAAGTGCATCATCGAAATTGATCATCCGGTCCAGAGCCTCTTCTCGAATCTTTACCACGTCAAAGAAGCCTGAATATCCATAGGAAGCGTGATTAACCTTCTCTGTGACACGGTCAAGTTTTGCAACAAGCCTGTCTAAATCAGTCAAAACATCGAATGAACGGCGATCAGATAATTTTTGAAAAATGTCTCTAATGTCTTTCCTCGCTCCGGAAAGCTTCAAGTACAGATGGTTTCTGATGAGTTTATCAGATTCTCTTCGTAATTCTTTCTCTTTGTAGCCTCTGAACCCTGGCAGTGCTGCAGCTATCCGCTCTGAAAGGCGCATCTGTTTCTTAGCAGTTTCATAATAATCTTTTTTCTCTGTCAAACACGGTTTCTCCGTTTTATTTTCAAGTTTTATTAGTGAAAAAGGGGGTTGCTTTTAAAGTTTGTTTAAAGTAACCCGAAACCCGCTGATGGTATGTCGCCCTTTATCGTTATGCCCGTGGCACCATCTAGCAATAGTTGGTAGTCTTTGCCTTTATATTCATATTTGATGAACCATATGGGCGCGTGTAAGTAGACAACCTGCGTTACTTTTGTTTCGCTTTTCATCTCGATTATCTTGTCGATGTCCTGCTGAGCCAAAAAACGGTGGTTCTCATCAATCTGCTGTTTCGCGATTTCAACAGCTTCGTCCCTGTCGACTTCACTGTTCAAAACCTTAGCGAAAGCTTCAACCTTTCTAAAATCATATGAAATTTTGCCTTCTAGCGGTACTTCATACTCTTGTGTTGGAAAAACCGTGGCTTTCCTAGCTAAAACAAGCCAATTATAAGTCTTCTCGATCTTTTCCTCTTTAACAACCGCAGGCGCTATACGCTCAAACACTCCCTTGTAAGCGCTCGTCACTTCTATCGACACAACCCAGAAAGGCAGATAGATCAAAGTTTTCTCGGTTAATTTTGATTTTTTAGCGAGGTCTTGCGGCTTCAAAAAACCATTGTGCATCCAGTCATGGATAGGTTCCTCTATCTGTGAAGGATCATACTTGTTCAGTATCATCGAATGTTCAAACGTGAAAGTCTGCCCTGTTTGGATTACAACCGTGTAGCCACAGTACTTGCAGGTCGCGAGTATTTCGCCTGGATTAAACGGTACTGGCGCGCCGCAATGGGGGCAATCTATCTCGTCAACTATCGACATCTGCTTTACGCCTTTTGCTTTTCCCGTTTCATTATTTCTCTACCCACGATGACGCCTGATGCCGAGGCTTGAACCAGCCCCCTTGTAACGCCTGCCCCATCACCAATCGTGAACAAGTTATGAATCTTCGTTTCTAAACTGTTGCTCAAATGAAGCCGCGAAGAGTAAAACTTCACCTCAATACCATACAACAGTGTGTCTCTTGAATGAATGCCAAGGCAGATTTTGTCAAGGGCTTGAAGCATCTCCCGTATGTCAGCCAAGTACCGGTAGGGCAAAACGAAGCTTAAATCTCCAGGCGTCGCGTTCTTCAACGTTGGAATCACTACGCTGCGGTCGATTCTTTCATGTGTTGACCGTCTTCCTGATTCCAAATCGCCTAAACGCTGTATTATTACGCCACCGCTTAGAAGGTTCGAGAGACGAGCGACATATTTTCCGTAGGCAATAGGTTCCTTGAAAGGTTCAGTGAAAGACGTGCTTACCAGAATGGCGAAGTTGGTGTTTTCAGTTTTTCTCTCCGCGTAGCTTTGACCGTTTACGGTTAAAACCCCATCGTAAGATTCGGTTATGACCTCGCCGTAGGGCGCAACACAAAAGGTGCGAACTTGATCGTCAAACGACCGTGAATAATAAACAAGCTTCGGTTCGTAAAGAACGTCTGTCAGTTCCTCCATGACAGAAGCCAAGAGTTCAACTCGTATTCCAACGTCAACTGGGTTGTTGAACGTTTTCAAACCCAAGGCTTGCCCTTCGGATTGAAGCCATTCAGCGCCGCTTCTGCCGGGTGCAGCAATCACATATTTTGCGAAGATTCTTTCGCCGTTAGCGGTTTCGACTCCTTCGACCGTGTTGTTTTTAACGATAAGCCCCTTGACGTCTGTTTTGGGCTTGAACTCGACTTTGCCGTCTAGTTCTTGTTGCATTTTTCTAAGAGTCTGGGCGCATCTCTCGGTTCCCATGTGCCGAATTCTTTGGCGGACAAGCTTCAACCCAGCCAACGATGCTTTTCGTTCGATTTCCTCTATCTTTTCAGCTTCTCCACCGTACACGTGATCTGTGGCTCCGAACTTCAAGTAAACCTCGTCAACATACTCAATGAGTACATCAAGCTCTTTTGTTGACATGTACTGGTTGAGCCATCCGCCTACTTCGCTGGACAAGGTTAGTTTTCCGTCACTGAACGCACCTGCCCCGCCCCATCCAGACAAAACAGCACAGGGATCGCAGTGCATGCATTCAAACCCGCGGCTTGACGGACATTTGCGTTGGTTGATGTCTTTGCCTCTGTCCAACATCAGAATCTTCAAATTGTTTTTTTCATTTAGCTCGAGTGCTGAGAAGATACCTGCTGGACCAGCTCCAACGATGATTACGTCATACTTCAAAGGTTTGTTTCACCTGAAACCCAGAAGTAGATGTAACAACTAGGATATATTTGTAGCGAGAAAGCCAGAAGCCCCGAGTGACGAGAAGGGTTATTGTTGCTTGTGCGGTACTAGACACAGAAACTTCAGCATTTTCGTGCTTGTGTTCTTGAATTGATGCTGCTCGTTAGGTGGAACAAAAACTGCATCGCCAGCTTTGAATTTTCTTTCTTCTCCGCCGCCGAAGACTGTGCCCTCGCCTTCTAGAATGAAAACTTCATGTTCCCACGGATGGCTATGCAGGGGACTATAACCCCCAGATTCCATTTCGAAAAGTCTCATAGCGAAATTTGGGGCACCGATTTCTTTGGTAATAAGCCACCTGACTTTGAGTTTTGAGGCTCCTTCGTCCGCATCTTTTGCGACAACATCTTTGTAATTGAAGACTTTCATCATGTTCACGCATCAGAATGATAATGGCTTCGAACATTAGTCTTTTACGGTTCATAAAAAGCGGAACAGCGTTTCTTCAAGTCTGAAATCTGTTTGTTTCAGCAATTAATAAGTTAAACAACCGTCTAAAAAGACTGGTAAACAACATGCTTCTAGTGATTGAAGATGAGCAACACCAAACTGTTAAGATGCCAAAAATGCGGAAAAACTTTAGGCTACGTCACCGTCTTCGCGAAGGGTCTAACAGCCTTACCGCAACAACTCCAAGACGTGAAACTGGTTGCTGTTTGCATCATGTTTCCAAAGCGCGCATGGAAAATAGAATTCACGAAAAATTATAAACACCAACCTTCGAACTGAATGAGTGAAATCAGATGCTGACAGTCGGTCTAGATCTGGCAGGCGTGGAAAGCAGATCCACAGGGTTCTGCGTCCTCAAATACATGAACGCAGAGACCTCGCTAGTCTACAAAGACGAAGAAATAATCAACGGTATCGAGATGAGCAAGCCTGAAGCAGTAGCAATTGACGCACCCCTAAGCCTCCCAATAGGAAGAAAATCCATAGAACAAAGAACAAACGTTCACCTAAGAGAATGCGACAAAGAACTCCTGCGAAGAAAGATAAAATTCTTCCCAATCACCCTAGGACCCATGAGAAAACTGACCACCCGCGGCATAAACCTCAGAAAAAACCTCGAAAACAGGCGCTTCAAAGTGATAGAAGTGTATCCTGGAGGCGCTCAAGACGTTCTAGAAATCCCAAGAAAACAGCTAGGTCTCGAAAAATTGAAAGAAGGTCTGGAGAAGTTGGGAGTGAAAGGATTGAAAGAGCGAATCAGCGACCATGA
>DATKKK010000050.1:0-4294 GCA_035542975.1 Bathyarchaeia archaeon
GGGCGGAAAAATGAGCGCTTCCGAACCTGAGACGGCCATATTCACCATAGACTCGCCTGAAGTTGTGAAGAAGAAGATTTGGAATGCTTTCACAGGCGGCAAACCAACCTTGGCAGAACAGAAAAAGCATGGTGGCGACCCAGACGTTTGTACGATTTACCAGTACTTCTTGTACTTGTTCGAGGAAGATGACAAGAAGCTTCTGGAGAGAGGAAGAAGATGCAAGGCTGGCGAAATCATGTGCGGCGAGTGCAAGACTGACCTAGCAGACAGGATTAACAGTTTTCTGGTTGAGCACCGAAAGAAACGGGAAAAAGCAAAAGACATCGTTGAAAAATTCCACATCAAACGTTAAACGCTTCCGAACCCTTCTTCACTTGTTAGTCAAATCTTTAAATCAGAGAACCGCTAACGTTAATGAAAACAAAGTGTGACTTGAATGAATGAATTTGACGCAAACGCCATAGAAAAGTTCAGACGTTCTGGAAAAATCCTTCGCGAAACACGTGAAGAGATGAAAAAGTATGTTCGCGAGGGCATGCCGATTATCGACATCTGCGAAAAAGCAGAGAACCTCGTAAGGGAAAAAGGCGGAAAGCCAGCCTTCCCATGCAACGTCTCAGTAAACGAAGTTGCCGCACACTACACCTCTCCGCCAAACGACACGAGCAAGATTCCAGAAAAGTCCATAGTCAAGGTAGACATCGGCGCACACATAGACGGCTACGTAACCGATACCGCCGTCACTGTTTGCTTCAACGCAGAATACGCAAGCCTCGTGGAAACGGCCGAACGCGCGTTAAAAACAGCCATAGACAGCATCCTCCCAGACATGTCCACATCCAAACTAGGCTCAATCATCGAGAAAACCATAAAATCTCGCGGCTTGAAACCGATCTCAAACCTGACGGGGCATTCTGTGGGACGTTATCTTGTGCATGCTGGCACGTCCTTGCCCAATGTTTCACACCTCTTCTCCTCAAAAATCAAGCTCGGCGGAATCTACGCCATCGAACCTTTCGTAACTTTTCCAGACGCTGCAGGCAAAGTTGAGGACGATGAAGATGTAGTCGCGATCTTCCGTTTCGTCAAGTCCAGATCACTGAAAAACCCGCATGCAAAGCAGCTTCTGAACTTCATCGAGGAAAACTTGAAGACTTTGCCGTTTGCTGAACGTTGGCTCCAAGGCGTAGTCCCTGAGGAACATTATCGTGAAGCATTCCGCGATTTGGTAACGTCTAAGGCTTTAATGGGTTATCCTGTGTTCGTGGAAGCAAGCAGAAAACCCGTGGCTCAGGCTGAACACACGGTTATGATAATTGAAGACGGCTGTGTTGTTCTAACTTAGGATGGGAAGAGTTCTTTTTCTTTCTCCTTAACTTCTCGGTATATCGCAGTTATCAGAGTCTTGCCCTGGCATTTTTGGCACGGTTCGCCTTCCTTGAAGATGTAGTCGCCCCGCTTGAACTCTCTGATGCTCTTAGTGCCGCATGATTTGCATTCAAGAGAAGTAGTAATAGGCGGCGTCTCAATCTTCGTGCGCAACACTCTTTGTCTCAACTGAAGCAGAGTGTAACCCGACATGATGGCTCCTATGGCTCCAAAGATTAGAAGTACCCAAGCAACGTCTGGATAATCTTCAATAAGAATGGTGGCTAACATTATGGCCGTCAAAGACAAGATTATGGCCACGAAGATCACGATCAAAATTCGCCCTGGAACTTTGGTTGTTTGAGATTGATTTTGCATTTTCTCTTCACTCTCCTATTGCCCGATACCTATGGTGTTGCCTATTCCTGCGATTATCACTTTATCGCCTTCCTTTGTTCTTTCCAACACGACCTGCTTTACCCTCTCAATGGTCTTGTCGACAGCGTCAAAGATTTCTTTACGCATCGGCGAAACCGCGTCCCCGATGTCTTCCTTTATTATCACCGCGTTTATCGGAATGTGGTATTTCACAAGTGACTCCTCAATCTTGAACTGATCAACGCCTGGTCCGCCAATCGCAGCGCCGATTCCCTCAGAAACTTCGCCAACAGGTTCTCCTTCGAGCTTCATGGCAGCGTCAATCATTATTACGCTCGCGATCTTCCCTTCGTTCTCATCGATAACTGTCTTGATCGCGTCTCCTGGTTTGCCCACGTTTCCGCCTGGTCCTTCGGCTTTTATGACAAATGCAGTGCGTCCTTCCATGGGTACTGTGGCGACGACGCAGTCTTTAGCGATTTTTCTCTTTTCGTAGCCGTAAGTGAGTTTGGCTGCAACCAGCGCTCCGGCTCCGTCGCCTATGGGTTGTCCATAAGCAAAGGCTTTGAGTGCGCTTGCATAAGCTTCTGCTTCTCGCATAACGAGGGGCAGAATCATTTGTATTTGCATTATAACGTACAGGCTTAGGGTTTTCTTTCCAAGCAGGTAATAGTGTCTTATAACTTTGTAGATGTAGTTGAGCGCCATCCCTGCTTCAAGCGTGTTCTCCAAGTTGTTTGTTTGTGTCTCGTCAGCGGCTGGCGCCATGATTTTCACTTCATCCTTCAAGCGGACATCCCTGACATCAAGTATGTGTTCAAGTTTCCAAACTACGCCTGCTGGATCCAAGTTCTGCGGAGATATTGTAAAATAGTCTAGGAATCGGTCAACTCTGGCGGTTGGATCAACTTGTGGTTTCCCGATTTCTTTGATTGTTTCTATCGTGATTTTTCTTCCTTCATCCTTTATGTACTTCAACCTGTAAAGCGAGCCTTGCACCTCTCTGATCATGATGTACATTTGGATTCTTTGTCCGTAAAACAGGAAGATTGCAAAAACAACGTAGAAGAGCATGCTTAGAATCGTGTTGATGTCAGTTGGGAGTTGCATCAACTGACTCTGTAAGGTCATAATCATCGTTATGATATTCACGTGTATTCACCTTTCGGAGACACTATCAAACGGTTAGTTATAAGTTTTAAGTAATTCTCCGCCAATTTAATGGGTTAAATACGCAGATTTAGGTGAGGTTGCCAGCTTTCTCGGGTTCACGTGGCCGAAGACCACACTACAACCGTGAACGGAGCGCGGTTTAACTTCTGAGTTCGGTATGGGATCAGGTGGAACCCGCGCCCTATGACCGGCAGACCCCAGAATACACGTTGTGTTTGTATTCATAAGCTTATCGCTTCTTGGCTATGTTAAGTCTTCAAGTCTTCAGAGAATTTTTGGAAAATTATCATCAGAGAAACTGGGCTTAGCTCGTCCCAAAGAATATATGCTAGCCTACTAATCGATCAGTAAGGAGAGCAAGATGCCCAAGTTTGAGAGAAAAGTCAGGAAAATAGTTCAGCTTTTGGGTTTGAAATGGGCACCAATTGCAGGAATGTTTTCGGACAGCCCTATTGAGAGCGGAGACAGAGAAAGGAGACTCAAGGTTTGTGAAGCTTTTGATGTTGTTAGGCGCGAAAAGGTTATTGTCAACTTATCCAAGGAGAACTGTGTTTGTTCAGGCGGGCGGCATTTCACTGGTTTAGAGTTGCTTCCTCAAGAAGAGATCGTGCCGGTTTTGGCAAGTAAAGGGCATAAGGTTTATGAATCGTTGGAGGTTGCTCTGGTTTCTGTGCGTAAACAGCCGCAACCAGTCCAGAGAGGAGCTTTTTTCGTTCTGGGTCCCCTTGAGAGTTTTAAAGTGAACCCCGACTTGGTTTTTCTCTTCGTAAACCCTGCTCAAGCTGACAGAATTCTGGGGTTAGTTTCCTTTAGAGGAGCCGAACCCTTCATGTACTATGCTGCAAGCAGTATATGTTCAACGATAACAAACGCTCTAGCAAAAGGAAAACCTGAGATAAACTTCATTTCGTTTTTTGAAAGACAGGGAAGCAAGTGGTCTCCAAATGAGCTTATAATTGCGTTACCCTTCAAGGATTTCGAGACGGCTGTGGAAAATATCTCTGCCTCTGGATTTGGAACGGCGTAGACATCTCGAATGAATGAATACGACCCTATTTGAATAACGGCAAAGAACACCAGATCGCACTCCGATGACGCATGCAACCTCGTGAAGTAGTCGTCTGGCTTGTGGATTTTGTTGTGAAAGGAACAATGCATATATTTAAAAATTGGGTAGACATTTTGAACACGTGTGGGGTCGTAGTCTAGGCAGGTATGACGACGGGCTCCAGAACGCAAAACAAACAGTTTGCGGACCAGAACGCTGGAATGACGAGGTTCTGGAGCAGTCAAGGGAGAAACCCGTAGGTCTGCGGTTCAAATCCGCACGACCCCACCAACAATTCTAAACGTACTCATACAACTTGAACGA
>DATKKK010000051.1:0-3215 GCA_035542975.1 Bathyarchaeia archaeon
TCTAATTCGCCTATGCTTTTCCTGATTTCGGCTTCTGTTTGGGGCAGAATGTGTCCAACTCTTCCGTCTTTTCCAAGGTTAAAAATTATCTGTTCGTTCCAACTTGCTTGTTTAAACATGCTTTTTCCACCTACCATCCTAAGATTTCATCTAAAGCATCGGCAAGGCGCTCAATTTCTTTTTTTGAATGAATTTCAGTCACGCAGTAGAGTGCGGTTTCGCCCAGCTCTGGAAACTCTTTTGAAACGTCTTTGCCTCCATGGATCTTGCGCTGCAGAAGTTTTGCGTTTACCTCCTTAGCGGTTAGTCCTGATTCGTCAAAATTCACCGTGAATTCTTTAAAGTGCGCTGAACTAAAAACTGGAGCCTTAACACGGTGCACTCTTGAAATCAGCTGAAGCGCGTAATTCGCCTTATACATGATGGTTTCGCCTAACTCTCGCATGCCTTCGGGTCCAAGCAAAGCCATGTAAACCGCTGAGGCCACGGCGCAAAGAGCTTCGTTGGAGCATATGTTTGACGTCGCCTTTTCACGTCTAATATGTTGCTCACGAGTCTGCAACGTCATGCAAAAACCATTCTTAGCTCCATCCATCGTGGAGGTCAGCCCGATCACTCTGCCAGGCATCTGTCTGATCAAAGCCATATCATCGCGGCAAGCCATGATTCCCAAAAGCGGACCGCCAAAATTCATAGCATTTCCCAATGGTTGAGCCTCGCCAACCACGATGTCCGCATCATAGTCGCCAGGTGATTTCAAAATCCCGAGTGACGTAGGGTCAACACCGACCACGAATAAGGCACTGTTTTCATGTGTTTCTCTGCTGATGTCGTCGACTTGCGTTTCAATAGTGCCCAGATATGAAGGGTTCTCAACGTAAACTGCTGCGGTTTTGTCAGAAATCTTACTCTTTAAGTCTTGAAGATTTATCTGTCCAGTCTCAGCGTCATAGCCAACGGTTTTTATCTTTATTCCGGCGGGTTCTGTGTAAGCTTGCAAGGTTTCTTTTCGTTCTGGGTGAATGATTTTTGGAATAAGGATTTCATTTTTTCCTTTCACTCTAGCCGTCATGCGAGCGGCTTCACCTAACGCAGAAGCCCAGTCGTACATGGAGCAGTTTGAAACTTCCATGTTTGTCAATTCACAAATCATGCTTTGATACTCGAACAACGCTTGAAGCATGCCTTGTGCAATCTCAGGCTGATAAGGCGTGTATGAAGTGAGCAGTTCGCTGCGTTGAACGATTTCCCTAACAACCGCAGGCACGTAGTGTGGCCAACAGCCTGCGCCCAAGAACACGGGCATATCATTGCAGGTTTTATTCTTTGAAAGAAGGGTTTCAACATTTTTTCTTAATTCAAACTCGGGTAAAGCGTCCGCAGGCAGGTTTAAGGGTTCTTTCAAGAAGCATTGCTTAGGTATGTCTGCGAAAAGTTCGTCGATGTTTTTTATGCCTATTTCTCGCATCATTTCCTGTTTAGTTTTCTGCAGAGAGTTCGGGATGTAAGGATGGTTACGTCCAACCAAGTTGTTCACCGTTTAGAATTAACACTAAATCCTCGTTGACTTTAAGCTTTTTCAGAATAATGCCTATCTTTAGTATTGGATTCCTTTTGTGGTGACCATCTCTTTTGGAGATTTGACGTCTCTAATTTCGTTCACAAAATCAGCCCTGTCTATGAGTTCTTTCGGTGCGTGTCTTCCTGTTAAAACCACGTCAGTCGTTTTGGGAAGCTTGTCAAGAAGCTCCAGAACTTCGTTGACCCCCAGAAGCTGGCAGTACAAAGCCAGATTAATCTCGTCCAACACGAGCAAATACGGTTTCTTTTCTTTGACGATTTTTTCAGCAAAATCCAAGGCTTTGTGCGCTAGCTTTTTGTCTTCTTCATCCAAATTAGCCAATCCTACCCAGCCTTTGCGTCCGAACTGATAGATCTCGTAATATGGCGCAAGCAAATCTCTGATTTGATATTCGCCTGTGTTTTTCCACCATTTCAAAAACTGAATAATTATGACCTTGCGTTTGTGTCCAACTGAGCGCAGTGCTAAGCCAAGTGCGTTCGCAGTTTTCCCCGCTCCGTTTCCGGTGTAAAGATAAACAAAACCCATTCTTTGTCTTCCTCTTTTCTACTATTATTCTATGCTGGAAAAACTGCTTATAAGTCTTAAATACTATCGTGCATCATGTTTCTGTGAGGAAAAAGATGATGGCATACGACTATGATGAGTTGCTTAAGCGAGCGCGTTCTCAGATTCCTGAAGTTGCAGTTAAGAAGGAACGTCTGGAATTGCCTAGGCTACGCATGTCCGTCATAGGTATGCGTACGATAATCTACAATTTTAAAGAGATTGCTGACGCATTAAATCGTGATCCGCAGCACATCATGAAATTCTTAACGGGCGAAATGGCGACTGCAGCAACCTCGCAGGAGGGACGAGTTATTTTTCAAGGAAAATTCAACGCAGACACCTTGAACACGCTACTGCAGCGGTATGTGGAAAACTTCATCGTGTGTCCAGTATGCAAAAGACCTGACACAAGGCTTGTGAGAGAAAAGCGCCTTTCATTCCTCGTGTGTGAGGCATGTGGAGCAAAATCGTCGATTAGAAATCTGTAGAGCGGTTGACCGTTGCAAGTTTACCTGAACCTGAAAAAAGTTGGCAAAAACGTGCTTCTAGCCATGTGCGACGCTGACATACTTGGAAGAACGCTGTGTGAAGGGAAAATTGTTTTTCACGTAAAAGAAGATTTCTATAAGGGCAGAAAAGTGCATGTTGATGAAGCGATTTTGATGATTGAGAATTCAACGATCGTGAACATGGTGGGCAAGAACGTGGTTGGGAAAGCCATAGAAAAGGGTTACGTGCACCCTGAAGCAGTGTTACACATAGAAGGTGTACCGCACGCACAAATCGTAAAGCTCTAAGAGCAAGCAGTGAGACTATTTTCGTTTCCTGAAGATTTTACGTGAGAAACTATCGTTCGGTGGATAACCATTTTAAGCAAGATACACCGTTGTTTATGAGATAGATGTACTGAGGTGCTTCGTTGGGTAAGAAGAAAGTCCTGAGTGAAGGAGAACTAAGTGAACTAGTGCTTCCTTCAAAAAACGATGTCTTAGGTGTATGTACTAAACTTCTTGGGTTTGACCGAATTCTCGTCAAATGTCAAGATGGACACGAGAGATTATGTCGCATACGCGGCAGAATGAAA
>DATKKK010000052.1:0-8995 GCA_035542975.1 Bathyarchaeia archaeon
GCCCTTCTGTAGAAAGTATTATTACGATTTATTCTTGATATATAAGAATGGGTTCTGAATTATGACACCGAGAAAGAAAGTTAAAGAAGAACCAGCTCAACCTGCGGAAAAACCATGGTTCAAGTTTTGGCCCGAAGGTGTTCCTAAACATATTGAATATCCAAAAATTCCGCTTTCTGATTTTCTGAAAAAAGCCGCTGAAAACTATCCTGATCATACGGCTATCATGTATTTTGACAGAAAGCTGTCGTACAAGGAGTTGAATGAGGCTTCGGACAAGTTTGCAACTGCACTTAATGATTTAGGCGTGAAAAAAGGCGACAAAGTAGCCCTTTTTCTGCCGAACATACCTCAGTTCATAATGGCGTATTATGGTGCAATAAAAATCGGAGCCGTCGAAACTGCCATAAGCCCGTTGTATAAAGAGCGTGAAGTCGAACACCAGCTGAGTGATTCTGAAACGGAAACACTGGTTGTTTTAGACCTGCTTTATCCGATCGCTGAAAAGGTTTTAGCGAAAACCAAGGTGAAAAGAGTAATCATAACAAGGCTGAAGGAGTACATGCCAAGCGCAACAGCCTTCCTAGGCACTCTGCTAGGAAAAATACCTTCAGCCAAGGTTGAACGCAAAACCAACGTCTACTTCTTTCAAGAATTGCTAGCTAAGTACGACGCGAAGCCGCCTGAGGTTGCGATTGACCCTGAGAACGATCTGGTGGCTCTTCAATACACGGGTGGAACCACGGGAATTGCGAAAGGCGCCATGTTGACGCACATGAACCTAGTTTCGAACGCCGTGATGTGTGCTGAATGGCTCAGGGGTAAACCTGCTGAAGAGACTTTTCTAACGGTTCTGCCTCTGTTCCACATCTACGGCATGACAACGAGCATGAACGCTCCGATTTACTTGGCAGGCAAGATGGTTATGCTTCCACGCTTCGACTTGAAAGGCTCGCTTCAAGCAATCCAGAAGCACAGAGTCACTGTTTTCTGCGGAGCACCCACCATGTATGCCATGCTGCTTGACCATCCAGGCTTCAAGAATTATGATGTTTCGTCTGTCCGATTCTGCATCTCAGGCTCAGCGCCTCTGCCTCCTGAAGTTCAGAAGAAATGGATGGAAACAACGGGCGGCGTTCTCGTAGAAGGCTACGGTTTAACAGAGGCATCACCCGTAACACACTGCAACCCGTTGGATAAAACCATGAAATCCGTGAACGTCGGCTCCATCGGCTTGCCTTGGCCTGACACAGACGCGAAGATCGTGGACATGGAAACGGGCGAAAGAGAGCTAGGATCAGGCGAGGATGGAGAGCTCGTGGTGAAAGGTCCGCAGGTAATGAAGGGTTATTGGAAGATGCCTGAAGAATCGGCAAGCGTGCTTAGGAATGGCTGGCTATACACGGGTGACATCGGAAAAATGGACGTGGACGGGTACTTTTACATCACTGATCGAAAGAAGGATTTGATCAAGTACAAGGGTTACAGCGTTTACCCACGGGAGATTGAGGACGTGATTTATGAGCATCCTGCCGTGAAGCTCTGCGCAGTGGTTGGCAAGCCAGACCCTGTGGCAAGCGAGATTCCGAAAGCGTTCATCGTGTTGAAGGATGAAGCCAAAGCGACGGAGGGAGAGATTAAAAAGTTTGTGAACGATAAGGTCGCGCCCTACAAAGCCGTTAGAGAAGTGGAGTTTCGAACCGAGTTGCCAATGACTATGGTGGGCAAGGTTCTAAGGAGAGTATTGCAGGAAGAGGAACGGAAAAAATCAGCAAAAACCTAAACACGCCTTTTTTCTAAGTGTTTAAAACATAAAAAAATGGTCGGGGTTTCTTCAAGCGTTGGCTGAGAGAAACATTGGGTATCCACCCCGGATGGGTACCATACAGATGTGTTTTTTGTTTGGTTTGTCTACTCTTTTACCATTGTTATTTCCATCGTGGAAACCATTCTTGACCTGTTTTCGCCTTCGCGTGGTGGAAGTTCCTCTGTTCCGATTGCGATCTTGTTGACTTTCAGGTCTCTGAGGAATCGGCTTCTGACTATTTCGGCTACGTCAACTGCTGTAGTGATGGCTTGCCCGCGTGCTTTCAAAGTTATTTCTTTCTGTGTGCCAGAGGATAGGCTTGTGATGACGGCTAGTACGTAGCTCATGGCTGGTTTCCTTCCAATGAAAACGGTTCCTGGATCTCTACTCATTTTTGTCACTCCTTTTTTGGTTTGTTGTTTCGTCATGTGTAACGTTGCGGTGTCTGCGCGTTGTACGACACCTTAACGCTACCGCTGAAATAGTAGGCACGGTTCCTTATAAACGCACTCCAAAAGCTGAGCCGGTGGGGTTTGGCTGTTCCATCTCTTCCATCGTTGTTTTTGTTAAGGCTCGTATGTTTTCGAGGTCAGTTAGCTCTCCATAGCCTACCAACGTTATGGCTGTGCCTTCTCCGCACATTCTGGCGGTTCTGCCAATTCTGTGGAAGTAGACTGGCGCCTCTGCGGGAACGTCGTAGTTTATTATGTGGGTTATTCCTTGAATGTCTAAGCCTCTTGCGGCGACATCGGTTGCGATTAACAGTTTTAGCTTGCCGTTTCTGAAAGAGTTGGTCACGGAGTCTCTTTGCGCTTGAGTGTAGCCAGCGTGCAACGCTTTTGCGTCGTACCCTCTTTGTCTCAATCCGTCTGCAAGTCGGCTTGTGTCGATGCGTGTTCTACAGAATATTATGGCACGTTTAATGTGGTTCTCGTGGAGTATGCCGCATAAAGTTTCGAATTTGTTTGCTGGGTTTACAATCATGTAGTACTGGTTGATCTGCGTTAACGCGATTTCGTCTTTGCTTACAAGTATCTGCTCAGGATTTCTCATGTACCTGTTGCAGACACTCATAACGGTGTTATCTATGGTCGCTGAGAATAGGCTTGTTTGTCTGTTTGTCGGCATTCTTCTAAGGATGTAGTCAATGTCTTCTATGAAGCCCATGTCCAACATTCTATCAGCCTCATCAAGAACAAGAACCTTGACGTACGACAGGTTGAGTATTCCACGCTTCATGAGGTCAATTACACGACCTGGCGTGCCAACAACAATGTGGATGCCTCTTTCAAGCGCCCACGTCTGTTTCTGAACGGATTCGCCGCCGTAGACGGGCAAAACCTTGAAGCCTGCATACTTGCTGAACTTGCTCATGTGGTCAGCAACCTGTACGGCAAGCTCGCGTGTGGGTGTTAAAACTAAGCCTTGAACGCGATTAGTCTTCGAATCTAGTCGTTCAATCATCGGGATTCCGAAGGCTGCAGTCTTGCCTGTTCCGGTCTGTGCCTGTCCTATGACGTCTTTTCCTTCAAGTAATGGAAGTATAGCTTCAGCTTGAATTGGAAAAAGCTCGGTGAACCCAAGTTCTTCAACCGCTTTCATAACCTGCGGACTCAACGGTAACTCTTTAAAATGTTTCATTTGCATTTGTTTCATTTTCTCCTGTCACAAAAGTTTGCTGATAATCCAAAAGCTCTTTCAAAAGCTTCCTTTATTCAAGCATGAGTTAATGTGACAAGCTTAAGACACAAGATACCGATATAAAAACGTTTAGAATGAAATAGGAAAAAAGGATGATTATTGGTTATGCTGGTTCGTTGAGTTTCTTGCCAGTTTTCCTGGTCCATTCGTTCATGCTTATGGCGAACTGTTTTTCCACGTTTGCCCTATGTAAGCTGTTGTATGTGCAGAAGCATCTTACTTTGCCGTCTGGGGTCGCATAATGAATAGCGCACTTTTGAACCCTATCCAAATCCATGTTCCAGACATCTTGGAAGTGCATGATACCAATCATGACCATTCGGCGCATCAAATCCCCCATCGCCTCGTAGCTGCCCTTAGTCACCACGTCCTTAATCAAACCCCTTACAATGCCATGTTTAGTCATCGGCAACAATTTCAGCATCTTCATCTTAGCCATAGTCTTCTTACCCTTAGCACCAGTGTAGTACACATCCCAGAACACTTCCGCAAACTTGTCCACGTCCACATATTGCATAATCGGCTTGTATGAACCATCATCATCGATAACCAGAAACGTAGCTGCACCACACATCGGGTGAATCGTGAACTCTGGATAAACCCTGTTCTTGAGCTGACCCATGCCCTTCGCAACGGGCGCAGGCCAGTTGACAGGACGCCAATCCCAACGAGAAACCGCGCCGTTCGTCTGTGTTTCTATCTCCTTAATCGTGTCAGGAATAGTAATGCGCAGCTTCCGCATCTCATCCTTCTGAAGCCTGCCCGCCATCGACACGGGCTGGATGTTGATGCATCGGACCACATCATGATTCTTAACGGCGTAATCAACGATAGCGCCTAAATCCTTGTCGTTCACGCCCTTGCACAAAGTAACCACGAGAACTACTGAGTCCAAGCCGAGTTTTCTTGCGTTGTCTATGACCTTCTGTTTCATGGGAATCAGGTCGGTTCTCGCGCGGGTCTGCTTGTAAATCTCCTCTCTCAAACCGTCAAACTGCAGATAAAGCGTGCTCAACCCCGCATCGAGCAGCTTCTTAAAATATTCAATGTCCTCTGCGATGCGAATTCCATTAGTGTTGACTTCAATATGGCTTATTCCCGCTTTCTTGGCTTCTCGTATCAGATCAGGTAAGTCATTCCTGATCGTCGGTTCGCCACCGCTGAACTGCAGAGCGTTACAAGCCCACGGGCTGTTGGCTCTCAAAACCTTAATCATGTCCACGATCTGGTCATACGAAGGCTCATAAACATAGTTGGAAGCGCCCGCATAAGCAAAGCAAACGGGACAAGCCATGTTGCATCTGTTCGTAACGTCAATGATGCCCAAAATCGTCGGCGTCTTATGCTGTGGACATATGCCGCAGTCGAACGGGCAGCCCTTAACCGTCTTAGTATGCGGGTTCTCCAAGCCATTGCCCACATAGCGGGCGTTAAACCAGTTATCATAAAACCATCGGAAAAGCTCAGCGTCACCCCAATAAATGTCCTCAAACTTGCCATGTTCAGGACACGTTTTCTCCAAGTAGATTACGCCGTTTTCCTCGTAGATTCGCATAGGAATCTTCGCTAGGCATTCGGGGCATATGCTCGTCGAATAAGTTTCAAACTTGCCAGAACCTTGGGTTTCAGCTTTTCCTTTTTCCAAAGACTTAGTCATACAACAACCCTTCTTCTAGTTTCACGCGTCACTGTGAATTATTGGAGTTATTAATGTCTTGAACCATATAAATCATGAAGTGAGCAGTCCCACACCTAGTGTGTGAGCGCAAATCCAAAACCACATGTCAAAAGTTGATGTTTCCCTGTTGTTCGGCGAAAAGTTAAACAACACACCAAACACTGTTTCTTAACAAAAGAGAAGTGCTCTGCCGTGCGCGTGAAAATCAACGTAAAAGGCATCGTTCAAGGCGTAGGCTTCCGCCCCTTCATCTATCGAACAGCCACAAAACATGGGTTGAAAGGCTACGTTAAGAATAGAGGCGACGCAGGCGTAGAGATCCTCCTCGAAGGACAAAAACAGAACGTGCAAAGCTTCCTGCTGGACTTGAAAGAGAAGAAGCCGCCGCTGGCACAGATCTACGAGATCAACACGGTAAAACTTTCAGGCAAAGACGAATACACCGCTTTCACGATTCATAAAAGCTCGAAAGAAGTAGAACACGCAGGCTCTGTCATCCCGCCCGACATCGCCATATGCGACGAATGCCTCACCGAACTCAGGCAGCCAAAAGACCGAAGACACGACTACTTCTTCATCACCTGCACGAACTGTGGACCAAGATACACCATAATCGACCAGCTTCCATACGACCGCGAGAACACCACGATGCGAGACTTCTCCATGTGCAGCTATTGCCACAACCAATACACAGACCCGTCAGACAGACGTTTTCACGCACAAACCGTAGCCTGCCCAGTCTGCGGACCCAAAGTCTACTTGACAACGCGAAAAGGCGAACCCGTCAAGAGCAGAGACCCGATTCGAGAAGCAGGAAAACTCCTCACAGAAGGCAGAATACTCGCCATAAAAGGATACGGCGGCTTCCACGTGGCAACATCAACCACGAAAGACAAGCCTCTCGCTAGACTAAGAGAAGTTAAGCATCGAAGCCAGAAACCCTTCGCGATAATGGCAAGAAACTTGGAAACCATAAAGACCTTCGCGGAAGTGAGCAAGGTTGAAGCTGAACTTTTAAACTCTTACGCACGCCCCATAGTGCTGCTGAACAAAAACGATGATTATCATCTCTCAAGCTTGATTGCTCCTGAATTGAACAATGTCGGCGTGATGCTGCCGTACACGGGCTTGCATTACATGCTCTTCGACGCAGTAGAAGAACCGGCTTTCGTGATGACGAGCGCCAACCCACCCAATCAGCCTATAGTAACGGACAACGAAGAAGCCTTGAAGACACTTGGCGACACAGTGGACTATTTTCTTTTTCATAACCGTCAGATAGCCCACAGATGCGATGATTCAGTCGTTCGCATGCATGACGGCAAGAGGGTTTTCATAAGACGCTCACGAGGCTACGCGCCCGCACCCATAATGCTCAAGAGAAAAGCCAGACAGTGCGTGGTCGGCTTGGGCGGAGAACTGAACAACACTGCTTGCGTATTGCTTGAAAACAAAGCCTTCATGTCGCAGCATATAGGCGACGTAGAAAACGTTGAAACAAGAAGCTTCCTAGAAAACACGATAAGACATTTGATTCGCCTGACGAACAGCAAGGTTGAAGCCGTGGCGTGTGATCTGCACCCGAAATTTACAACCACACGACTTGCACACGAGTTAGCAGAGGAGAACGGTTGGCAGACGTTTCAAGTGCAGCACCACTACGCGCACATTGCCGCTTTGATGGCAGAGCACAACGTGAAAGAAATTGTTGGCGTGTGCTGTGATGGCTACGGCTATGGTGTTGACGGCGAAGCATGGGGCGGCGAAATTCTGCTCTGCGAACAAGAACGCTTTGGTTTCAAACGTCTAGGTCACCTCGAGAAACAGCCGTTGATAGGCGGAGACTCCACCACACGCTACCCCTTGCGAATGGCGGCTGGAATACTGAGCAAAAGAATGGATGTTGAGAGTTGGCTTCTGCAGAACAAGCAGCATTTCCCACATGGTGAAAACGAAGCTCAGATAATTCTTAAGCAGCTTAAGAAGGAAAGTGGAATAGTTGGGACCACGAGTTGTGGAAGAGTGTTAGACGCGGTTGCAGCCATCTTAGGCGTTTGTTATGAACGCACTTATGAAGGCGAACCAGCCATGAAGCTCGAGTCGACTGCGAGAAGAGGCAGAGACGTTCTGAAAATCAAACCCATCATAGAACAAAGCACCCTGAACACCACAGACATGCTGTGTGAAGTATTCGAGAACAGAAACAAGCATTCTTGTGCTGACTTGGCTTATTCGGCGCACTCTTATCTAGCAAGAGGCTTGGCAACGTTAACCATGGAAAAAGCGTCAGAAGAGAACGTCAAAACCGTAGGTTTTTCAGGCGGAGCCGCATGCAACCAGATTCTAACCTCAATAATGCGAAAAATCGTGGAAAAAGCAGGCTTGCAGTTTCTTGTTCACGAGGCCTTGCCTGCTGGTGATGGCGGATTGTCGTTTGGTCAATCTGTAGCCATAGGCTTTTCCAAGTTTTAAGCCAAAACCAATTTATTAACGCATATTTTCTGGTTAATGATTGATAAGTATGTGCTTGGCGATTCCCGGCAAAGTGATGAGCGTAAACAAAGACAAGGCGCAGGTTGATTTCGGCGAAGGCGTTCTAAGAGAAGTCAATGTTACACTCGTGAACGCTAAGGTAGGCGATTATGTTTTGGTGCACGCCGGCTACGCTATTCAAGTTTTGGACGAAAAAGAAGCGTTGGAAACCCTGAGCTTATGGAACGAAATCCTCGATGCCGAGGCTGATACTCGGCAGAAATAAGAAAGGTGCAAGCTGAATAGAAAATGGTTGAAAAACTAAGGTTCAGAGACCCAGATTTGGCGAAACGCATAGCCGAAAAAATCAAGATGCTTGCACCGAAAAAGGACACCGTGAAAATCTGCCATGTATGCGGCACGCATGAATGGGCGATTACTCATTTTGGCATACGTAGCCTTCTGCCGTCAAACGTTGAGGTTATAGCTGGTCCTGGATGCCCTGTCTGCATAGTGCCCGCCTCTGAGATTGACGAAGCTGTGCAGATAGCCAAGAAAGGCGTAGCCGTTACGTGTTTTGGCGATGTTCTGCGGGTTCCCGGTTCGAAAGCATCGCTCTTGGATGCCAAAGCGGATGGAGCTGAAGTTCGCATCGTTTACAGCGTTGGCGACGCGGTTAAGATGGCGAAAAAAGAGCCTGACAAGGAGTTTGTGTTTTTCGCGGTTGGTTTCGAAACAACATCGCCGTCAACAGCTGTTGAAATATTGAGCAATCCGCCTGAGAACTTTAGTTTTCTGGTTTCGCATCGGCTGATACCGCCAGCCATGAAGTTGCTTGTCGAGATGAAAGACCTGAACCTCAACGGGCTTATAGCACCTGGCCATGCGAGCACGATTATCGGGTTGAAGCCTTACGAGGTTTTCCCAGAAAAGTATCATGTGCCTGTTGTGGTCGCAGGCTTCGAACCGTTGGACATTTTGTTCGCGATTTACATGATTCTGAAGCAGCTAAGCGAGAATAAGCCGCGTCTGGAGAATGAATACGTGCGTGCCGTGCACTGGGACGGCAATGTTAAAGCTCAGGAGTTGCTGCGTAAAGTTTTTGATGTTGAGGATGGTAAGTGGCGAGGACTAGGCAGCATTCCGTCTTCCAAGAATAAGCTTCACAAAGAGTATGCTGTTTATGATGCGCACTCAAAGTATGATGTGAAGGTTGAGCATGGCGTTGATTTGCAGCCTGGCTGTAAATGTCATTTGGTTGTGATTGGCAAGATTAAGCCGAGTGATTGTGCGCTTTTTATGAAGACTTGTACGCCGCAGAAGCCTGTTGGCGCGTG
>DATKKK010000053.1:0-20234 GCA_035542975.1 Bathyarchaeia archaeon
TATTTTCACAAGCAGTTTAGGGGAATCCCAGAGAGTGAGGCTGATGTGGCTCGGCGAGTGATGGAAGCCTACAAGCGTGTAGACGCTATATTGAGCTGGAGTTGCATACCATATTTGGCGGAAAACATCCCGTTGTACGGCGAAACAGTTGCTTTTTCTGAATCGAGCGCCACGCCTTATGTTAATTCGGTTATCGGTGCGAGAACGAATCGTGAGGCTGCCCAGAGCGCGTTGGCTTCTGGCGTTGTCGGCAAGACGCCCCTGTATGGACTGCATGTTAAGGAGAATCGAAAAGGAACGCATTTGATAAAGGTTGAAGCAGCCTTGAAGGACGAGTTCGATTATACCCTTCTAGGGTATTATGTTGGCAAACGAATCGGCTACGGAATTCCAGTTTTGACTGGCATATCAAGGCAGCCGAGCACGGAAGAATTGATAAACTTCTGTGCAATGTCAAACGTGTCAGGCGCAATTTCCATGTTTTACATTCCTGGGTTCACTGTTGAAGCTTCAACTGTTGAGGAAGCTTTTCAGAGTGATGTTCCAGAGGATAAGATAACCGTGACTGATATCGAACTTAAACAATCTTGTGAGGAGCTTCAGACGACGAATGGAAAGATAAATTTTGTTATGCTTGGGTGTCCGCATTACACGCTGAAGCAGGTCGAGGAGGTTGCCCGTCTTTTGTACGACAAGAAGGTGCATGCTGGTGTGTCGTTTTGGGTCTGCACTTCGGCTACCACTAAGACATTGGCTGATAAGACTGGCTATATGGATGTTATAGAGAAGGCTGGCGGGCATGTTGTTGTGGATACTTGTATTGATGAACCCTGTTGGATTGCGTACAGAGATAAAATAGGCATGACGGATTCTCCGAAATGTGCTTACTACCGCAGGTTTAAAGAAGTCAGAGTGGCGCGGCTGGAGGATTGCGTTGAAATTGCCGTTAAAGGAGAATAAAAAGGTGAGAGATTTGGACATGTCTTTGAAGTGTCACAAAATAATTGGAGGTTATGGTGAGGGTGAGGCTTTGGTTTCTCATGAGCCAATCTGCTTCTATCTTACTGAGCCTAAGACGGGTATTGTTAGGGAGAAGAGTCATGAATTGGCGGGTAAGAGTCTTGCGGGTAGGGTGCTTGTGTTTCCTTCTGGGAAGGCTAGTTCTGTGGTTCAGATTGATGGGTTGTTTAAGTTGGCTCAGAATGGTGTGGCTCCGAAAGCGTTGATTGTTAAGGATGTGGAAACGGTGCTTGTTGTCAGTGCGTTCCTGGTGAAAGTTCCATTAGTTGATAGGTTGGAGAAGGATCCATTTGAAGTCATACAGACTGGCGACTTCGTCAAGGTAGATGCAGAAAAAGGAGCAGTTATAATAACAAGACATCAATAATAGAAGAGTTTATGCGCGAATCTATTTTTTATTCGCCAGATACTTTTTGATTCGTTCCATTCCTTCTTTGACTTGTTCGTAAGAGATAGAATAGGATATTCTCAGGTGTCCTTCGCCTGCCTTGCCGAAGCCTGAGCCGGGTGCAGTCACCACTCCTGCTTCTTTCAGCAAACTCGACGCCATTTCTTCATCCGATTTTTCGTAAGCTGAGAAGTTTGGAAAGACGTAGAACGCTCCTCTCGGTTCGTTGTACGATAGAGTGTCGATTTTAGCGAGTTCGTTCAGCACATGTTTTCTTCTTCGGTCGTATTCTGTTACCATTTCTTTTACGCAGTCTTGCGGTCCCTTTAATGCTTCGATGGCTGCTTTTTGTGAAATTGCGTTCGGGCACAGTGTAGTGTAGTAATGGAGTTTTCGGAGGGTAGTTGAAAGTTTTTTTTCTGCTGCTATGTAGCCGATTCGCCATCCTGTCATGGCATAGGCTTTTGAAAAGCCGTTTACAATAATGGTTCTGTCTTTCATGTTTGGCAGTGAACCTATGCTTATGTGTTTTGTATCGTCGTAAACGATTTTTTCGTAGATTTCGTCTGAGAAGACTATTAAGTTGTGTTTCTGTGCGGCTTCTGCTATGGTTTCGAGGTCTTGTTTTGAGAAAACGTTTCCTGTTGGGTTGGAGGGGTTGCACATCCAAATCATTCTTGTTTTTTCTGTTATTTTTTTCTCCAAGGTTTCTGTTTCTATTCTATAGTTTTTTTCTTCGTCAAGCTGAATCGGGACGGGTTTGGCTTCGGCTATTAGAGTGTCTTCGAGGTACGCGGGGTAGTATGGGTCAAGAATTAGAGCTTCGTCACCTCGGTTTAGGAACCCTAATGCGGCGATTAGCATAGCTTCTTGAGAGCCCGAGGTTACGGTTATCTCAGTCCGTGCGTCGGCGTCAATGTCGTTGTCTTTTTCAAGCTTTTTAGATATGACTTGGCGCAGTTCGAGTATTCCGTCGATTTCCGTGTAGTGCGTGAACCCTTTTTCCGTGGCTTCCACTGCTGCGTTCAAGATGTGTTTTGGCGTTGTGAAGTCAGGTTCGCCTTGTTCCATGTGGACAACATTCTTCATTCCTGCCGAAAGCTCGAGCATTCTCCTAATCGCTGAAGGTTTAATCATGCTGACTCTGTTGGAACCGTCAAACAATGTTTTCTACCACCGTTCTATAAGACCTTGATTTAAGCATAATTTCGCATAAGTCATATAAGACTTAACACATGCGCTTGATCCTTTTTGTCAGCGAATTTTAGATTGCAAACAAAATTTTGTAAGAATTGTGTTATTTTTGGTCGGGCGGGATAGCTTTACAACAGTGTTTATATTCTTCGTTCGTGGCCAAGGGCATAATCCATTCTGTTTTGTTCAACTTCTTAATGGAGGTTGGAAAAAAGTTGCTTGATGACTAATTCCTGATAAGCTGTTTAGTCAAATAACCTTAAATCGAATTTTAACGTATGTTTTCTGTAGAGATTGAGGCGTTGGAGTGATTGAAAGCGAGTTTTGAGTCTTTCCGTGACGTTCTTAAACATCCGATAAGGCGAAAAATTATCTTAGGTCTGTCTGAGCGAGGAAGGATTTCTTACGTTGATCTTATGCATCTTGTAGGAGTTTCGAACACTGGGAAATTCAATTATCACCTGAATATCTTGGGCGATTTGATTAAGAAGGATGAAAACGGTAGGTACGATTTGTCCGACAAAGGCCGATTGGCTGTGCAGTTCCTTCGAGAATTTGAGGATAGGGAGACTGAGCCAATACCGCTGCCCATGTCTATGAAAGCATTTGAAACTCGTGCTTTCAGTCTCGCACAGGGTTTCATATGGGTACTGCTTGTCTATCCTCTCACGTGGATTCTGTTTGGGTGGTATCTTTACTTCGCTAATCGGGCAGGTTTTTTCACGGGTGATCCGACTATCCCATTGATGATATTCACTATGATTGTAGTTGCAGGTTTTGCGCTTTTTGGTATGACAACCTTTCCAAAAATCAAAATAGATCGTGATGGCGTTGAGGTCAAATCAGGGTTCGTTCGCCGATTTTTCTCTTTAGAAGAGATCAGAATGGACTCTAAAGGATACGTTCTGAAGCTGGGAGAAGGTTTGACGGCAGCTAGTTGGTTTATCCCATTCAAGGAAAAAGAATGCATGGTTCTCTTGAACAAACACGTAAGAACGTACCGATCGAAGCCGCTTTTCCTTATGTATCTGCTTCCAGTCTTAGTAATTGGCTTCTATTTTGAGCTCGTGAGAGGTCTTGGCGGAGGACTGTCTCCACTGTTCTGGGCTTTTTCATGGGGAGCCACAGCGGCCATTTCAATGTCAATATTTGTTTATGGCGCTCCTGCAGACATACGGATGGGTAACCTACGCCGAGGGGCTTCTTCCATGGTCTTTGGGCTTTCAACTGGGATCACGATATTCCTTTTGATGTTTTTAGTCTGAAAATCCGGTAAGCAGCTTTTTCATGTATCAAACGGAAGATTTGAACGATAAGGCGAAACTCGAAGTTTCGGCAAATTCTCCAAATGAGAAAAGAACAGGACTTTGACAACCTACTTGAAATAGGTCAAATCCATTCGATTCTATTTAGAACAGCTTTGGTCGGGCGGGCAGGATTTGGACCTGCGACGCTCCGGTTTCTGCATTGTACGCCCAGTAGGCTGAGCGACACCCACCAAAGGCAGGCGTCTACAGCGTCTCCGTCTACTAGACACGCTAGTAGACTCGGAAGCTCTACCAGGCTGAGCTACCGCCCGACCGAAACCTCTAGAATAACGTGACTGAATTTATGTTTTTCGTAGCGCCAATAATACGTTGAAACGCTTATTCTAGCTCAGCTGCTTCTTTTTGCTGCGCGCCCAGAACACGCCCCAGACTATGATGGCGGCTAACATGACCCAGAAAATCACCACAAGCATCATCACAGCATCGGCGATGGTGTCCTGAAACATCTTCTTCTCACTTCCTCCTCACGTAACAAGAAGCTTCAGAGAAGCCTAAAAGCAACGTTTCCAAACCCGAAATGAGGTCAGAAAATAACATATTTTCAAAAACGACATATACCTATGCGCACAGCAACCGTTTAATAAACATTCAACATCATACTGGCATAACCGAAGAGGAGAAGGAGAAGGCTTCCGTCACCCCCCCTCCAACTTTTTCCAAAACAACATGATTTTTGGCGGGCCCGCCGGGAATTGTTCCCTAGAAGGCACGAACCTTCCAAGTTTGAACCCGGGACCCCCGGATTTCTTCGCAAAGCTTTTTTTCGCTTAAAAGTCCGGTGCTCTAGTCCTGACTGAGCTACGGGCCCTCTGCTTATGTTTTCGCTTCTAGAAGATTATTGAAGATGTTTTTTAGCGTTTCGATTCATTAACTAATTAAAAAAGGGTTTAGGCGATGGCTTGGACTTTCAGGAGACCCGTTATGAAGTTTTTGATCTTGTCATTGGCGCCCATTATCGTTTCCATCGTTTTTATGCCTTTGTCGGTGAGTTTGTAGACTCGTTTTCTCTCGTTCCAAGTTCCTTCGATTAAACCGTTTCTTTCGAGCGAGTACAGGAGTGAGTAGACGGTGCCTGAGCTTACGAGAAGGTGAAATTTGTTGTGGATGAATGAGATTACATCGTAGCCGCTTAGGGGACCGTCACGTAGTTCAGCCATGACGATGATGTCCATGAAGTTTTTGATTATTCTTTCGTGCATTTTTTTCAGAATTTTTCCTTCCAACCTTTCACCGCCAACGATTATTGTCAAGGCAGTCATGTTTATTCACATTGTTCCATTTTATGTTGGATATAAATATTTAAACTTTATTCTAATTCAGAATAAGAAGTAGAAACAGAAGGCGAAAAGTATAAACTTGAAGCCGATGGACAATCGATGGAAAAAACGTGCAACAGTTTCTGTGTCTTTGATTGTTGCGTGAAGATGTTGTATTTTTTATGCTATAGACCGCTGTTGGCTTGCAGCGTTTTTGAAAGTTTTCTTCTTCGGTTCGAACTCTAACAAGACGTTTTTAACAGCCAGCGATATATGTGTATGTTAATAAACGTTATTTGCTCCTTTTCCCGTACAAAATGGCACGGTGTTTAAATTGATTTCGTGGAAACATTCCTTTCGGAGATTAGGCGAAGAATTTGAGGTAGCGAAGAAAAAGAAGCAAGCCTTAGACAATTTGTTGACTTCCGGCAGAATTTCGCAGTCTACGTACGACTCTTTCAACAAGGAAATAGACGAGGCAATCACGGAAATTGAAAGACAACAGCAGGCTTTGCAGGAAAAAATGAGAACAAAAGTGATGGAGCTTGAAGACCAAATCAAAACTTTGGAGATGTTGCTGGCAAACTTTGAAATTCAACACGTAACCGGCGAAGTAGATGAAGAAGTGTACCAGCGCCAAGTAGACCTTCTTTCAATAGGACTTGAAAACTCAAGATTAGAGCTCAACGGAGTAAAAGAAGCAGTCGATCAACTCTCAAGCGGCAACATTCTAATCCAACAAGAGACAGAGCCACAGCCGCCAGAAAACATAGTCTCGAAGACAGAAGTTGAAATCATCGAAACTCCAACCATCGAAAAGAAGTTGCCAGAACCCCCCATAGAACCTGTTGAAATCCGCACTGAAGACTCAGAAACAAAAGAAACAGAAGCTGAAGACGAACAGAAACAAGAAACGTAACAACAGAAACCTTTCTTCCCTTTCTTTCTTTTTAACCAGCTTCCAGCCATGTTCAGTTTTATATAGCATGTTCTTGCCTATGCTTAGTTGAGAACGCGCTTTGTCACCTGAAAAAATAATCTTGGCTTTTCATGAGAAAATGAAGCAGTATGACCTTGGTGAAGGTCACCCATTTAGAGGTGATAGGTTTTCGAATGCCATGAAGTTTTTTGAAGATCAAGGCTTGCTCGATTTGCCCAACCTTGTTCGTGTTACGCCTCAGCCTTCTTCCAAGATGGATTTGTTGCGTGTTCATGATGAGAAGTATGTGGATTTGATTTTTCATCTAGCCGAGGAAGGTAAACCGTATGATTTTGAGACACCTGTTTCACGGAGTATTCTTGAAGCTGCTCTGCTTGTCGTGGGCAGTGCAGTTGAATGCGGCAAAGCAGTTGCAGAACGTAGGGCGTACCGTGCCATAGCCGTAGGCGGTGGGTATCATCATGCTGGAAGAAACTACGGCGGCGGCTTCTGCATCTTCAACGACGTAGCAGTTTTAATCGAATCTTTGAGAGCCAAGTTTGGTTTAAAGCGTTTTCTGGTCTTGGATTATGACGTTCACTTCGGGAACGGTACGAGCGACATCTACTATCGAGACCCAAGCGTGCTGTACATTTCATTGCATCAAGATCCCAGCACGATTTATCCTGGCACAGGGTTCGTG
This sequence comes from Bathyarchaeia archaeon, assembly GCA_035542975.1. Taxonomy (GTDB): domain Archaea; phylum Thermoproteota; class Bathyarchaeia; order Bathyarchaeales; family Bathycorpusculaceae; genus DATKKK01. Next base: position 6,809 of record DATKKK010000053.1, read on the forward strand.
CACCAGATTGGAGAGGGTGAAGGAGAAGGTTTCAATGTTAACGTTCCTTTGCCGCCTAGAACAGGCGATAGCACGTATCTTTATGTTTTGAACGAGGTTTTTGTTCCTTTAGCTGAAGAGTTTAAACCTGAAATCATCATCGCAAACGGTGGGAGCGATTCGCATTTTGCAGACATGCTTGGCAATCTAGGTTTGACTGTGAAAGGCTTCTTTGATTTGTCCAGCATTATTAGGGAGACGGCTGAGCGTGTTTGTGATGGAAAAGTCGTTATCTTGATAGGCAGTGGATACAACCCGAAGGTTTTGCCCCCCTGCTGGTATGCTCTTGCGGCTGGAATGGTTGGCTTGAAAGAAATTATGCTGCAAGACGCGTATCCATTGCCTGAAGAGCCGCCGCAATGTCGTAGGATTGTTGAGAAGACAGTGGATGAGTTGAAGAGGCTTCTGAGAAAGTATTGGTCGTGTTTTGGCGGGTTTGGTATCAACACCATGCCTTAAAATTTCATTAAGGGTGGTGAGTTGTTTCTCTGCGGCTTTATCATAGTATTGTTTAGTCTTATGCGTTTGATTGTTGGCTTAACGTGTTAAACCCGACTAGACTGATCTTGCTTCCACATTTTTTACATTGCAGAACAATTTTCTCCAGACAGTCTTCATTAACAACAGGTTCAAGAATGGTATACTTGTCTTCTGTCGTATCGTCAGGAGAGATTTCAACTCCGCATTTTGGGCAGTTAATTTTCCCATTTCCCCTTACTTTCGTCAGGTCAACAGTGTAAAGTTTATCCTTCTGCATTTTGTTTTCCTCCTGTTTTTATGTTGTCGAGGAGAGATGATATGTCACAATTCACTTTTATGACATACGTCATACTTAAGTCTTGCCACAAAAAACCAAGAAAACCACATTTCTACACGAATAACTTTAATACTACGTAGTGAGTTATGCTGAAACGTGCAAAAAACGTTTTTGCACTAAATAGTAGAAGGAGTTGAAATAGAAAATGGCCGATAGAGAGATGCATAAGGCAGTTTGTGCCGAATGTGGAAAGGAATGCGAAGTTCCTTTTAAACCAGACGGAACAAGACCCGTATACTGCCGAGAATGTTATTCTAAACGCAGAAACACAAGGAGATATTAAGCTCACAAGCTAACATCTATCCTTAGTTAACAATCCTTTTTTCTTTTTTTATCATCTTGAAACTTTTTACCGCTAATCATAATAAGCAGAACCATACTCCTATACATTCATCATCACACGAGGTTAAGAGCAGAATAATGCCTACCGATCCAGTTTGCGGAATAGTTCTCGACGAGAACACTGCCAAATTCAAGATTACCCATGACGGAGAAACCTACTACTTCTGCTGTCTGCAATGCAAGAAGAGGTTCAAGAGAAACCCGATGAAATTCGTAAAATAATCCTGCTTTCACAATTCTAGGCGCGCAAGCGGAAAATCGTCCTTCTCGTTATCCACTTTAAAACCATTCTTCAAATAAAACCTTAACGGACCTGAAGGGTTATTCTCAGAGCTTCTTCTCGCATACGTCTCTATAGCTTTGGCTCCTCTTTTCCCTAATTCAACCACCAAATCCTCAAGCATGAGAGTACCCAACCCCTTTCCGCGTGCTTCCTTGTCTGTAATATATAGGCATGTGAGAAAGACAGCGTCTTCACTAGGCTGTCCTGAAGCGTATTCCATGACTCGCGGGAAGAATCTTGCCGGTGCATATTGAACAAAACCTTTTGGAGTACCATTTTGATAGGCAATTCCGATGCAGTTTCCAAACTCCTTCTTCACTTTGCTGAGCCATTCGCGTTTCTGTTTCTCGTTGTCAGGCTTAATCATTTTTTCACCATGATCGCCGCTTGTCTGCCAGTAAAGACATTGCCTGCAGAGGCTAGGGATGTCTTTGAAATTACCTTCATTCACGGGTTTGATTTGCAACATAGTGCTCTTCGGTCTAATTCTTCTCGGACAATGCTAAAAAATGTTTGTAAAAAAACTTGAGTAAAAGGGGGCATAAGACAAAAATTTCGCCCTGCTACTATAACTATTGTGTATGAACGCCGAATTTGAAATAATCTTTCTCGGGACAGGCGGCGGCAGGTTCGCCACGATAACGCAGAAAAGACGCACGGCAGGAATCCGCGTGCTAAGCGAAAGCCTAAACCTTCATCTGGACCCTGGACCAGGAGCGTTAGTGCATTCTATAGAGGAAGGTTTGGACCCGCAGAAAGTTAACGCCATTCTGGTTTCGCACAGTCATCCAGACCATTATACAGATGCTGAAGTGTTTATCGAAGCTATGACGCGTGGGATGACTCGTAAGCAAGGAGTGTTAGTTGCTGCGAAGAGCGTCTTGAAGGGAAACAGTGTCTGCGAACCTTCAATCTCAAAGTATCATCAGCAGATGCCACTGCAAACGTTTGAAGCGGTGCCTAACACGAAAATCGAAGTGGGCAACGTGAACATTTCTGTGACTGAGGCTAAGCACACTGATCCAGACGCTGTGGGCTTTAGGTTTGAAACCAAGGGTTTTGGCAGCTTTGCCTACACGAGCGACACGGAATATTTTGAAGGCATAAGCAAACCATATAGAGGCGTTAGGCTTCTCATACTTTGCGTCATGCGACCTGCTGGTAAACCGTGGAAGGGACACATGACAACGAACGACGCTATAAGAATAATCGAAGAAACTGCTCCTGAACGAGCCGTTTTGACGCATCTGGGTATGCAGATGATTTTTCAGGGTCCTGCGAAAGAGGCGAAGCTGATTGAAGAGAAAACTGGGGTTGCAACGGTTGCGGCTGTGGATGGGCTGCGGATAAGTTTTGCGGAAACCATAAGCATGCGAGCGCATAGTCAAAAGGCGCAGGAAGGTTTAGGCAAGTTTTTCTAAAGCGTTTTAACTTGAAAAGCTCGTATAGTATACTTTGAAGGGTGATGTGTAGTGCGGGTCGTGCTGCGGATAGGAGGTTCGGTTGTCGCTTCTCCCATCAACGCAACCCTGATTAATGAGTACGCAGAGTTGTTGAAGAAGCTGAAGACTCAAGGGCACGCTGTAGCGGTTGTCGTGGGCGGCGGCGTTTATGCAAGAGAATTCATAAAAGCCGCAAAAGAGTTGGGACTGGGAGAAAAGGTTCAGGACGAGATTGCCATTTCGGTTTCAAGAATTTTTGCTCAACTGTTTTTGGAAAAACTTGGAGATTTAGGCTGCAGGAACGTCCCATTGGCGGTTGAGGATGCAGTCAAACACCTGCGCGGAGGAAAAGTCGCGGTTATGGGTGGTTTAAGACCTGGCATGACCACGGATGCGGTGGCAGCGTTGATCGCTGAACAAGCAAATGCAGATTTGCTGGTCAAAGCTACCGATCAAGACGGGGTTTACGATAAAGACCCTAGAAAACATGCAGACGCTGTTAAGTTGGATCGTTTGAGCTTTAACGACTTGTCTGCTGTGTTCTTCGAAGGCAAGCATAAGGCTGGGATTCATCAGGTTATTGATCCGGAAGCGGTTAAAATCCTGAGTCGCAACCGGCTTAGGGTTGTTGTGGTCAACGGGTTTAAGCCTGAGAATGTTTTGATGGCTGTTGAGGGTAAGCGTGTGGGTACAGTGATTGATTAGGGGATGTGAAAAATATTTTTTGGTCGTAGAAAGCTTTAAATATCACTATTGATATCAACGGCGATATCAACAGTGATAAAACATGTTTGCACGTAGAAAACATTGGATGCAACATACTGCCATGGTGCCGAAGGGGTTTGTACGCTATCAGGTTCTTGAATGCCTCGGTGAAAAGTCCATGTCAGGTTCTGAAATAATAAACGAGATAGAAAGCAAGACGCACGGTCGATGGAAGCCGAGTCCAGGCTCGATTTATCCGCTTTTGGCTTGGCTACAGGATAACGGTCATATCAAAGAGTTGCCGGCTGGACAAAGTGGAATGAAACGGTATGAGCTAACATCAAGCGGCAAGGCTCTGCTTGAGGAACAAAGGAAGATAATCGCGGAGCAGAGGAAGAAGATGAAGGAGTATGCTAAGAACCACTTGAGTTTCGGGAAAGAAAGGTTCTTTGGTCCTCCTCTTCCACCTTTTGTAGGTGCGTTTTTAGCTGGTTTGCCTGAAGAGAAGCTAGTTGAGGTGAAGAAGACTATGCGGAGGCTTGGTGCTGCCGTCTTTGAGTTGGGGCATAATCTAGAGGAGCATATGTCGGAAGAAGCCTTTGATGAGTCACTGAAACTCTTAAATAATACGGCTGAAAAGCTTGAGGAGATAAGCGACAAACTGAAGGGTGAAAAAGATGAGTGAAGAGATCATTAAGGCTGAAGGATTAACCAAGGTTTTCAACAAGCACTTAGTCGCCGTGGATCACGTAAACTTTGAGGTTAAAAAAGGAGAAATATTCGGTTTCTTGGGACCAAACGGTGCTGGTAAGACTACAACGATCAACATGCTGATAACGTTGTTGAGGCCTACGGAAGGCACGGCTTCTGTTATAGGCTTCGATATCGCAAAACAACATGATGACGTTAGAAACGTGATCGGTGTCGTGCCACAAGAATACACTGCTGATGAAGACTTGACGGGTTTGGAAAACATCCTCTTATGCGCTGACCTGTACGGAATTCCACGCAAAGTTGCAAAAGAGCGCGCAGAAGAATTGTTGAAGCTTGTTGAATTGACTGATTTCAAGGACAAGAAGGTTGCAACCTTTTCTGGTGGAATGCGCCGCAGGCTTGAGCTTGCATGCGGGTTGATAAATAGACCGAAAGTACTTTTCCTCGATGAGCCCACGTTGGGCTTGGATGTTCAAACTAGAACCGCGACTTGGGAATATATCAAGACGCTGAAGAAAGGGTTCGGCATGACTCTTTTTATGACGACGCATTATCTGGAAGAAGCAGATTCACTTTGCGATCGCATCGCGATAATCGATCATGGAAAAATAGTCGTGGTCGGCACGCCTGAAGATTTGAAGCACAGTCTAGGCGGCGACGTTATAACTCTAAGCATTAAGGATGACCCTGACGTAACTGAACTTATTCGCGGGGTAGAGAATGTGAAGGATGTTAAGAAGGAAAACGGTTCCTATCGAATTAAAGCGGAGAATGGAGAAGTAACGGCACCCTTTGTAATTGAAACCTTGCGGAAAAAAGGGTACATTGTAACTAGACTTATGCTTACAGAGCCTACGTTGAATGAGGTTTACCTAGAATATACAGGTAGATCGTTACGTGATACGGAGGAATCTGCAGAAGCGTTTAGAGCGCAGAGAATGACGATGAGGAGGGCTAGGACATGAGTACATCAAATGAGCATAATCCCAGTAAGTTTCATGGAATTTGGGCTTTGACTAAGCGAGAACTGAAAAAATGGCTAAAGGAGCCATTAATTCTTATCATGGCTGTACTCCAACCAGTAATATGGATGGGATTGTTCGGAAAAGCAATGAACTTGGGCAACATGTTCTCAGGTGGAAACCTGAATATACCAAGTGTTCTTCAGATTTCTGGCAGCGCAATTGTTCCTCCACAAGCAAACCCTGTTTACATTTCTGGCGCGGCTGTTTCGCAGATGTTTAGCAACCTTGGCCCATCTATAATGCAAAATATCTTCGGCGTGTCGGATTACTTTAGCTATATGTCTGTTGGAATGATCTCTTTCATCGTGATGTTTACAACCATGTTTAGCGGCATGTCAATAGTTTGGGATAGACGTTTAGGCTTCCTGAACAAAGTTCTCAGCACTCCAGTGTCGAGAGGAGCAATAATAGTCTCGAAGGTGTTTAACGCATCTTTGAGGGCAATGTTCCAAGCCACAATCATACTTGCGCTTGCAGTAGTATTCGGTTTACAAGTCAGCTCAACCTTTAACCCGATCAACATACTAGGGTTATATGCTGCAGTGTTCCTTCTCTGTGCAGGACTTTCATCGGTGTTTCTGGCGCTTGCTTTGAGGTCGACTAAATGGGAAACACAGATGGCAATCGTGAACTTGATCAACTTGCCTTTGATGTTCGCAAGCAACACTTTCTTCCCGATATCTCAGATGCCAGATTGGATACAGGCAATAGCTCGCGTGAACCCGATAAGCTATTTGACTGATGCAATTAGACAACTCACTGTGTATCAGTTGGATTCCTCATCGTTAATGTTTGACTTTGCTTTCCTTGGCGCATTTGCACTTGTCTTCTCCGCAATCGGCATAGCGCTCTCTTGGAGATACCTCACAAAGTAACGACTCAACAAGAACAACAAGGGATTTGTCATGGCAACGATTGTTGAAGCTGTGAATCTGAAGAAGACTTACATGCTTGGAAAAGTTCCAGTAAACGCCTTGCGCGGCATCAACTTAAAAGTTGAAAACGGCGATTTCCTAGCCATTCTCGGTCCCTCCGGAAGCGGTAAATCGACGCTGCTCAACCTTATCGGAGCTTTAGACAAGCCGACAGAAGGACAGATGATTATCAGCGGCGTTGACGTTTCCACACTCAACGACAATCAGGTGACAGATTTGAGGCTTGGAATAGGCTTCGTGTTCCAGTTTTTCAACCTAATCCCACGGTTTACGGCGAGACAAAACGTCGAGTTGTCTATGGCTATAGCGGGCTTGAGCAAAGCTGACAGAGGAAAACGGGCTGAAGAGCTTTTGGAAACGGTAGGATTGAAGGAAAGGATGAATCATAAACCCGCTGAACTGAGCGGCGGCGAACAACAACGCGTAGCCATTGCAAGAGCTTTGGCAAATAATCCGAAGTTTCTTTTGATGGATGAGCCTACAGGAAACATCGACTCCAAGACTGCCAGCGAGATAATCGGTCTGATTAAGAGGCTCAACGAAGAGAAGGGCGTTACTATAATAATGGTTACTCACGATCAACGTCTGGCAAGTCAATCGAAAAGAATTCTGCAAATGTTTGACGGTCAGATAGTTCAGGAGGTTCTGAATTGAAAGCTCAGGACATCTTATCTTACTCTTTTAGCGCGATAAAACTTAGAAAACTTCGTGCAGGTCTAACGACTTTGGGAGTGGTCATTGGTATCGCAGCCATTGTTGCGTTGCTGTCAATCACTCAGGGCTTGCAGGCTACCATAACTAAGCAGCTTACAACAGGGTTTGCAACCGACACGCTGATTGTTTCCCCACAAAATGGTGGAGGAGGTTTCTTGGCTGGCCCAGGAGGCGGTGCGAGTGCAGCTAGTTCCGACTTCAAATTGTATATAACTGACACGCAGATAATTAACGGAATAGAGAACGTCAGCACATCCGTGGCGGCGATTCAGAAAGCATGTTACGTCAAAAGTGGCGACAAGAATTGGACCGCAACTATAGTGGGCGTGGATTTCGCCGAATATGCAAACATTTACAGCAGTACCTTCACGGCTGAAAGCGGAAGTATATCTCTAACTCCAAACAATGAAACAATCGTGGTTGGAAAACGAGTAAGTGACCCATGGGAAAACGGAACGCTACTCTGTAATGTTAATGACACTTTTGAAATCATTTGGACAAACGCTACTGCTCGCCCGCCAGAGAACGAGACCTACACTGGGCATGTTACGGCTGTTCTCAACAAGATTGGAGGCTTCAGCGTAGGCGGACCTTCGGACTACGACATTTACATTCCAATTTCTCAAGCGCAAAGTCTCTTCAGTACCACTGAATGCAGTATGATAATCGTGAAGTTGAAGAATGATGATGAAGCAACCATCAACAGCACTTCCGAGGCAATACGCGATGCTTTTGACAAGCAAGTTTCAGTTGTGTCTGCAACCGCCGTGCTTAACACGCTTTCAAGTGTCTTCTCGATTATAGAGCTTTTCTTGGGTGGAATTGCTGCTATTTCGCTTCTGGTAGCTGGCATAGGCATAATGAACATAATGATCGTTTCGTTGATGGAACGTACAAGGGAGATAGGCATACTGAAAGCGTTGGGCATGAGAAGTCGAACAGTGCTTCTGGTTTTCGTATGCGAGTCAGTGATAATCGGCTTGTTGGGTGGAGTGATCGGAATAGGCTCAGGCTGGGTTCTAGCCGAGATAGTTGCCTTGGTCTTTCGCGGAGGAGGCGTCATTCAGGCTGGAAGACGAGCCGCAACCACGGGCGGAATTACGATAACCCCGTTATTAACGCCGACAGTGGCGTTGCTAGCTCTAGGCTTCGGCGTAGGTGTGAGCGTGGTCTTTGCGCTTTATCCTGCTTGGCGAGCCTCAAAACTCAAGCCAGTGGAAGCCTTAAGATACGAGTAAGCTAACTCTATAACAGAGGCTTCGTCTTGGTTAAACGACTTTATCCAGATCACCCACTCGTAGGCGTAGGCGCAATCATAATCTGCAACGGCAAGATTCTGCTCGAAAAAAGAGGAAATGAACCTGGAAAAGGAAAATGGAGTATCCCTGGCGGTTTAGTGGAGCTAGGCGAAACCGTAGAGCAAACGGTGATAAGGGAAGTCAAGGAAGAGACAGGTCTTGAAGTTGAAAAGCCTGAACACATTGATGTTGTCGATAACATAGATTTAGACGAGAATGGCAGAATCAAATATCACTTTATCATAATTGATTTTCTCGTGAAACTGAAGAGCGGAATTCTTAAGGCTGCGAGTGATGCGGCAGAAGTCCGATGGGTCTTGTTAAGCGAAGTGGAAAAGTATGAGCTGACAAAAACTTTTAGAGCGTTTTATGAAAGAAACAGGCAAAAGTTAGCGAAGCTTAATTCGTGTCTTTGAAGAAGAGTCTTGTTTCTCCCATGGTTTTTATGTCTAACGCTTTAACTTTAACTACAATCGGAAAGTCCTGCACGACCTTTCCAAGTGCAAGACAATAGTGCGGCGGCAAATCTCTGGCGATCGACCTTACGGTTTCTGCATCCACTCTGGCGGCGCGTGAAACAACATCTAAGTCATGCTCATTCGTGAAGTTGAAGAGGAATATGTTGTCAGCTTGGCGGTAGATGTTCTCGCGTATCGTGTCAGGCTGGTTAGTTATGAACGTTGTAAAGATTCCGAAGTGCCGCATACGCGTGACGATGTCATCCCAGTAAGTCTCACGCAGGTACAGATGTGCCTCTTCAGCAAACAGGAACGTTGCCTTCAGCTTCCAACTCGTCAACAACTCGACAAGCTTTCCGAGAACGTACTCGACGACTATTTGTCTGTCGATCGCGGAGGTGTTTCGAAGGTTTACTATAACAGCGCCGCCTTGTTCCTTCGCATTGAACAAGCCTTCTTCCAGCAGCGTCGCTTCAGCGACGTTGTCTGTAAAAAAGCCCGAGTTTACGAGAGCATGATATCTTGAGAGCAATGCGTCCCGAACGTGCTGATTGCAATGCCAGTTTGGGATGGTTTCTCCCAAATCGTTTAACGTGAGCGTGTCTCTTTCCTTCAACGTCTGCCATATCCGTCTGAACTCGCGTGCTGACGTGCCTGGCAAGTGCAGAGCGTGAATGAGAATGCCTAGAAGAACGTGCAGGTTTAACTGTTTTAGGGCTACTTTGAAGTTTTGTGAAGGCGTCAAGACGTGAATCTTGTCGTGGTAGGCGTTTCTTTTGCCGTCAGCTGTCATGCCGAGGCTCACGTACTCGCCGTTTAGGTCGAAGACTACGACGGTTGCCTTGTAGCCGACTAGGTTTGCCATCAGGAGTTTGGACATGTGGGATTTGCCTGTTTCTTTCTTGCCCGTTATGATGTTCAGTCTGCCGTCTAGTTGTGCAGCGTCTATGGTTAAGAGCGAAGAGTCTTTCGTTCCGCCCAGGATTATAGGGAGCTTGCCGTTAACTTTCGCAAGTTTTAGCAGCGTTGGGATTGAGAGTTTTTTTATGGTTGATTGTGAGCGTGAGGGAAGCCATGAGCTGCTCGGGTTTAAGCTGTCATTCTCTACGGTGGCTCGAATCTTGCATATGACGAGGCTTGCGTCCTGAATGTAAGTGATGTGTGGAGCGATCTCCAGCGGGTCGAAGTCTTCGCCTTGAACGATTTCTCCTCCGTCTGGCAAGCTGCGGAGCAGTTCTTCGAGAACGCCTGGGACGCTCGCGAATTGGACGTCGATCACTTGCACGATTAAGCCTTTTCCAGCATCCGCATCTTCAACGAGCAGGTAGTCTCCTTTCTCGATGGTTTCGTTTGGGAAGCTTAGGATCTGAACTATGTTTCCTTCTTTTTTGTAGAGTTTCATGAGTAGTTTTCTCCTTTGCCGAAGGGTCCGAAGAGGATTTTGTGCATGTCTGGTCTGTTGATGATTCTGAAGCCGCAGTCGCGTACAGTGAAGTGTTGCATGGCGATGACTTCGTTTGCCGTAAACGTGCAGAGAATGTGTGCTAAGCGTAGGGTTTCGGGGTAGCTTTGTGAGAGTGATTCGTTTCCTAAGAGCTTCTCAACGGCCTCGATCTTCTGTGGAAAGGCTATTTCTCGGTCGATGTCCAGTCGGAACGCGTATTTTTCTTTGTTGAAGCGTGCCACGTAAACGTCTCCGAGCAAGAGAATCGGCGGGCGTGTTCTTAGTCCGTGGGTTTCAAGCAGGTATGGTGGTTTGTTTTCTGGCAGTGCATCGGTTATGAGGTGTCCGTTGATTCTTAGGGTTGTCATTTTTGAGAAGGCTAGAACAGTGTTGTTTCTTTTTCTTGCTAGGCTGAGTGTTTCTTTCATGAGTTGTGTTGGTGTGTCGCCTGTTCCTGAGGTTAAAGAGCCGTCGAAGAGGATGAGTCCGTTGTTTATTGTTCTTGCCAGCATGGTTTGGAGCCATCTTTCTAGGAGGCTGGCTATGCGCATGGGCATTTGTATCATGTTCAGATAGTTTTGGTAATTGCCTTCACGTGTGGTGCTGAAGTATGCGCGTTGTAGGGTGTTATAGACTTCTTTTTTATTTTCTTCGGTTATGTGGAATATGAAGGGTCCGATTCGTGTGTACCTGTAGTTTCGGTTTTGTTTCCAGACGTTTGCGCCTCTTATGGCGATTAGGATTCCCGTGTTGGTTTCGCCTATTTTGATGCTAGAGGTGTCTACGGCGGCTACGGTAGTGGGTTGAGGTAGGGGTTTTAGTGGTATTGGCGGTGTGTTGAGTTGTATGGTGTTTATGATTTCGTTGTTGTTGGTTTGTTGTAGGTTTTGTTGATTTAGTTGAATGGGTTGGTTTTGTATATGCTTAAGTGAGTGTAGGCTTAGTTCGGTGAATCGTTGGGGGAGTGTTGTGTCGATGGTGGGTTGTGGAAAGTTATATTTTGGTGTTGTTGTAATAGTGTATTGTTCAATCAAGTGATTCACCAATAGTCAATAGTCTATGGAGGAAATATTTAAGTGTTGTGCATGTACAAGATGCGCAATACAATAAACAACAAGGTGAAACGTTGACGGAGAAAGAAACCAAACCACCCATACGCGTGAAGATGAAAGTAGGCGAAGTCGAGTTTGAAATAGAATGTCAAGAAGACCAACTGCAACAAACTGTAGATAAAATCCTGTCTACGGTAACTGAAAAACTCAAAGAAACTCCGCTCATGGCTGAAAGAGCGGCTCCGCCTCCTAGGGCTGAAACCTGCAAGGGCGTAATCCAGAAGCTTTGGCAAGAAGCCTTCTTCTCCACGCCCAAAGGCTTGAGCGAAGTTCACAGTGAGATGGCGAGGCGAGGCTTTCACTATGACCGCACGGCAGTGGCTCACGCACTGATTGACCTTGTTAAGGACGGCGTGTTAAATAGAGAGGGGAAGTCGCGCAGGTACCAGTATGCGCAGAAAAGGCCGCCATCATAAGAGCGTTTGTTAATTGTTTAGAAGACTTCTATCCATAGTCCGTCTGGGTCTTCTATGTACGCCCATCTGCCTTCTTTCGTTTTCATCTCTAGCAGCACGCGGTAGCCTGCTTTTCGCGCTTCTTCCAATGCTTTGTCGAGGTTGTCGACTTTGAAGGCTAGGTGGTCTAGTCCTTCGCCTGCGGTGTATTTGGTGTTGAAGGGGCTGGTTTTTTCGTAGTAGTTGAGTTCGAGCATGAAGCCGCCTTCTTCGGTTTGTAGGCCCACGTTTTCTCCTTTGGTTTGTTCGATCTTGCCTCTGCCTGCGATTTTCATGCCGAGCAGTTTAGTGTAGAAATCTATGGATTTCTCTAGATTTGTTACTCTTATTCCGACGTATTTGAACGTAGCTTTCATGGTTATCGGTTGATTGTATGGGTTTGTTTGGAATAAAAAGCTTGTTAGCTCATGGGTTTGGTGGGGTTAAGGGTTTGAGATGAGTTGTGTCAAATGTTATTAACTTTGGGTTGTGTTAGAGGATTCTGGTGGTGCTCATGGATTTCAGTGAGGTCGTTGCTAAGAGGAGAAGTGTCAGAAAGTTTAAGGAAGAGCCAGTCCCTACGAATATTCTTTCAAGGATTCTTGATGCTGGGCGTTGGGCACCTTCTGCTGGCAACTCTCAGCCGTGGCGTTTTGTAGTCGTAACTGATACGGATGTTAAACGGAGAATCGCTGAGGTTTGCACGGAATCTAGTAAGAAAGCGTGGGCGGGTTTTTCTCCTGAGTGTGCTCGTTATTTGGCGGCAAGAGGAGGCTCATGGGACAAGTCGAGCATGATGAAGATTCCAGTCTTGGTTGTGGTGTGTTACGAGGTTTCGGAGCGGATTAGGGATGAGTTGGTTCTTGGTTCGGTTTGGGCTGCGGTTGAGAACATGCTGTTGGCGGCTACTGATGAGGGCTTGGGCAGTTGCATATACACTTTTTACGACATGGAAGAGGAGGAAAGAATTAAAGAAGCCTTGCGCGTGCCCGAGAAGTTTCGAGTTGTAGCGATGGTTCAGCTAGGATATTCAGTGGCTCAACCGTTGACGCCTTCGAGAAAGACGTTAGACGAAATAGTGTCTTACCAACACTTTTAAGACTAATTAACCATTCAATTCATGTGAAGGATGGTTTCGACCTTGATTAGAGCCGATAATGCAGTTAGGGCGGTGACTTTCGATTTGTGGGAGACGCTGCTCTTTGAGAGAGACGGCGACAGCAACCGCAGAAATATTGCTCGCAGTATTGGTGTTGCGAAAGTTTTCAACAAGTTTGGTGTATCTGTTTCGCCTGAGCAGGTAGGCTCGGCTATGAAGCAGGTGATCGCGCGGCTTCTGGAGGTTTGGAACAGTAATAACGATGTTAGCCATGTGGAGCAGCTTGAGCTTCTTGTCAAATATGTTTCGGACGGTTCAGTTGTTTTGAGGAATGAGTGGGTTGAGGAGTTGAGTTCGGCTTATGTTTCGCCCTTTTTTGAAGTTCCGCCCTATCTGAACCCTGATGCAGAGAGCGTTTTGGAAAAGCTTGCGGAAGCTGGAAAACGTGTTGGGTTGATATGTAACACGGGTTTGACGCCTGGGTTTGCGTTGCGAAGATTCTTGGAGTCAGAAGGGGTTTTGGAGTTTTTTGATTTTTTGGTTTTTTCTGATGAGGTTGGTTTTC
>DATKKK010000054.1:0-5502 GCA_035542975.1 Bathyarchaeia archaeon
CCTAGTGCATGGAGTCATTATGATGCAAACGCTGTTTTCAGGAGGAACCACGACAAGAGCCATACAAGTCGAAAAAATGAGAGGCGCTAAAGTCATTCCAAATCTTGTGCCGTATTCAATAGACCGGAATGGAATCGAAATATATCCCAACATGCCATTGTTCGCGGAAAAGTAGTGTGAGATGAATTTTCGCACCAGATAGACGGAAACTTCGCATTATTAGGTTGGTTCAACAAAAGTCGTGCGGAGTTCTAGTGCTGCATGTGCTGCAACGCTTCTTTATTGCAGTTTATGGGTATTCTGTTTCCGCCGACTTTTATTGTATGCAATGACCAGCATTTTCATCTATGCATATATGTTTTACCTAATCTAAGCCAAAATTAGGTATAATCTTACGAGAGCTTTTGGTGTTAAGGCTTATCTTTGATTTAACATTTCGAGATTTGCAGGGTTGTTGTAATAAATAGGGTGATCTGGTAAAACAAGGCATGCGAGACTGCTGGAAATACTGGTGCCGTGTCATCGTAACATTGATGTTCGTCACCAAGTGCGTGAGTTATGTTATTCCAAACATGTTTTTTGGTCCCGCATGGTTTGTAAAAAGACAACACAGGCAAACATAGTGAGTGAATATGAAGAGGAGGCCGACTACTGCTTCTGACTAGCGTTGTCACTTTCTTTTCTGAAGACTCTCTTTTTTCAGAAGTAGTTCGTCTTCTAGATATTCGCGGTTGCTCATCTTCTTGATCTTCAGGTGTTTCTCTAAGCCTTTTTCGGTTTCTTTCTCGTAGATGCTAATCTCTCCATCGAAGAGACCCAAGATAGCACGAGCATCTTGTGAAGAGTGCATTTCAGGATCGAACACTGCCAAGGTTGTGAACCCTGCTGACTTCAATTCTGCGATGAGCGCAGCTAGCCACCTTCTAGTCTGAACTGCATGATGCTGGAGCAGAACGTCTGATACCAAGCCTATGCAGATTCTTCTCGGAGCCTTCAGCGAAGGATCTAGCTTGCGGATTGCAGAAGTCAAAGCGATGCTGATGTCAGTGAGGTTTTCAACGCCCCTCAACTTGGAAACGTTAGGCAAATTCCCAACGATCGCATTTGCCTGAGGGTTACACACGAAGAGGTAAAAGTTTGACGGGAACTCTTCTGCGAGATGTTTCACGGCACTAGGATCTATCGTGACGTGGAATGTAACTTCGCCTTTCTTCGCTCCAATCTCAAGAAAACTCTTGATAAGCATGTCTCTCTCGTCGCATGAAAGCGAATTCAAGACTACTGCATAGTTTGAAGGTATTCCACCACATAGTAACTTATCAAGGTCTGCGTATCCCATGGAGACTGGTTCTATAGGCTTGGGCTTCGTGACTTTGCCTGTTTCAATGCAAGCTATTCTTGCTTCTACTTTCTCAAGCCTTTTTCTAGCGCCCGTCTTCTGGAATATTTCCAGGGTTTGATTGAGTAGAGCATGGGCTTTTTCTCTGTCGCCTTCTTCGTTTCTGTCTATGTACATTAGGCCGTATTCATACAAACAGTCAGTGAAAAAAGGCACGTACCATTTCTGCGCGTTCAAGGCTCTATGGGTTTGAAGGCTTCTTTCGAAATGTTGTATGGACTGCTGCCACATTTTCTGCTCCCTGAAAAGCATTCCTTCTATCATCTCAGCGTATCCGATTAAGAGGTTGCATTTTGACTTCACTGCGAAGTCATAAGTTCTTTCAATTAATCCCCAAGCCTTTTCGATTTCTCCTTTTTTCAAGTATAATCTCGAAAGAGCAGGATACACCTCAAAAAATTTGCCGGTTGTTTCTCCGACTTTTTCACAGATGTTGTTGCTTTCAGTAAGGTGTTTTTCAGCTTCATCATAGTCTCCCATTTCCATGAAAAGTTCTCCTAGCTGTAAATTCGCCTCAGCATAAGGCACATACTCTTCAGCTTTCTCTGCCACGTCAATAGCCTCGGTTAAGTACCGAAGGCTTTTGTCCCATTCGCCCATCCACTGATAACACATTCCGATACCCAGCAATGCGTTTGGGCTGTAAGAAACATTTCTGATTCGCTTAACCAACATCAAATCATCCTCAAGCATGGAAAGGGCTTGCTGCAGCTCGCCCATAGCACAATAACACTGAGCTAGACTCCCTTCAAGCCAGACCAAGATTTCCAGGTCACCAACTTTCTTCGCGAGCTCCAAACCTTTTTGGTAAGTTTCGAACGCCTTTTGAGGTTCTCCTGTCGCCCAATAAGCGCTGCCGAGGTTGTTATACAAGCGGAGAGCAGCGTCAAGACTGTTGCTTTCAAGAGCTACTTTAAGTCCTTGCTCAAAATATCTTAGCATTTTTTCAAGCTCTCCAGAACCTGAGCATAGTGCTCCCAAGTCGTTATAGCACTCTGCAAGGACTCTGGAATCGCCTAACTTGCCTGCCAAGTCAACTGACTTTTGTAGCCAAGAATAAGCTTCAGAAAGAGTCCCGCTCCGCCAAAGCCTATGTCCAATATCTTCATATAAACTTGCTAAATCCGCACTTTCGGGCTCTTTTTCAAGTACTTTCAGAGCCATCTGATGATGCTCAGAGGCTTTCTTCTTGTCGCCAGCAACATCCCAAAATGCGTGTGCCATTTTGGCATGCAACCTTGCAATGCTCTTCCTGTTTTCTAGCCGAGTCCACATCGTTAATGCTTTGTTCCAGTAATCTGTGCCCGCATCGAATTGACCAGTCCAAGTTTTGATGTCACCAAGTCTTTCTGTTAATTGGGTCTTCTCTTCAACACTGCCATCTTTCTCTTCAAGAAGCTTAAGAGCGTGACTAAGATAAGAAAAAGCTTCATCATAGGCATACGTGTTCTGCGATTTCTCGCCAGCCCTCAGAAAATAGTCTAATGCCTTGTCTTTGTCTCCGCTCTCCAGGAAATGATAAGCAAGTTCGCCAAGGTGCTCATCAATCTTCTTAGCGTAGACGTTCTCCAATGTGCTTCCTACGATGCCGTGAATTTTCTTGCGCTTGAAAGCCCCAACTTCTTCATACTCGACATCCCTGACAATTATATCTGCAAAAGAACACAAATCTTCCCCGCCTACAACCCTGTGCTTAATCAGTCCTGTTTTGAGCAGCTTATCCATAATTTCCTGCAGTTTGCTCTCTTCTATGCCTGTGACTCCAGCTAAAGCGCCAAAACTGAAATCATTTCCAACAAAAGAAGCCATAGTCAAAACGTTCTGGCATTCCTCGTCCAAACGGCTAATCCTCGCCTTCACAACATTCTTAACGCTCTCCGGAAACTCAATCGCTGAAACCTCACTGAATTTCCATTCGCCCTCTTCTCTATTGATTATGTCCTCTTCCTTCAGAGATTCTATTACTTCTTCGATGAAGAACGGGTTGCCCCTCGTCTTCTCGTAGATCGTCTTACAGAATTCTGGCGGAATGTCGTCTTGCTCCAAAATATGCCTGATAATCTCTGAAGTATCTTCCAGGGACATTCGCTTCAAGGAAACAGATTGAGGCAGACGTTCCCTCTTCAACTCGGTTAGAACTGGGGTCAAAGGATGATTAGCATCAACGTCAGTGCTACGATAAGCTCCTAGGAGCAGCAATTGTGTTTTCTGCACACCACGAGCTAGATAATGCAAAAGCAAGAGTGAAGACGGGTCGGTCCACTGCAAATCGTCAAGAATTACCAACAAGGGAATCTCTTGAGAGAGATTAGTGATAAATTGTGAGACCGCTTCAAAAAGCCTGTTCTGCTCCTGCTCAGGGCTTATGGGAAAAGACGGAGGAATAGTCCTTAGCTTTTGGCCGAGCTCTGGAACTAGCTTGGCAACTTCAGCCGGGTAATAGCCGATAACTCTGTACAACTGTTCAGGAATGCAGGTTTCTAAGTAGTCTTTGATTACTTCCTTCCAGATAATGTATGGTGGAACGCCGTCCATCCTGAATAACCCTGGGCATCTGCCGTGCAAAACCTGTACTCCGCGTGACTGGGCATAAGCACCAAGTTCTCTGAGCAGTCTCGTCTTTCCAATTCCAGCCTCGCCATGAACAAAAACAAGACCACCCTCACCGTGAGCAGCCTTGTAAACAGCCTCCTTCAAGACATTCATTTCCTCAGTCCTGTCAACAAGCGGAACCTCCTTCACTGGTATAGGACGAGCAACGGGAACGCGGTCACGCTCAAGAGACGACAAGACCACTCTCTCCAAACCAACACATATCCAACAAGATGTTATTGGATTCTACATTCTTATCGCTTGTGGAAGAACACCTGATTCAATCATAAGCTCGTAGCGCACATTTATCCTGAAATAAAAGAGAATCAATAGGCAAACAGACGCAAAATTCGCTTAGCTCGGAATTCTAGGATCCCAAGAAAGTCTTCTATTTATAAGATATTTTGCTTGCAGCAACGCTTCTTCATTAATCAAAGTTTCCACAGTCTGCTTGTTTCCGTGCTTTATTCGCGGCACTTCAACATTTGGCTCAAAAAAGGAAAAAAGAAGGGTTTTGCTGGAAAAGTCTCCACTTACTATTGAAATTTCTGTTAAGCTTACAATTTATGGGAAAATGAAGAAATTCAGCGATTCAAAAATCTTTACGAATTGTGATCCCTTAGATGTAGTCTTCACGATTCCATCGTTACTCTCCAACAGTCCATTTTCGTTCAGGACATATAAGTAAAGTTTGAGTTGCGTATGGCTTAATTTTGCTTTGTGCATCAGGTTCGTTCTTTTGATACCGCCTCGTGCGGTTTTTAGGATATCAACAACTATGTCGTGCCGGTCGCGGCGTTTTGGGCCGTTCATCAGAGGAACTATTCCGTCGGGCTTGCCGTCCATAAAGGCTTTTTCTTCCAGAGGGTCCTCTCTGCGCATGTGTTATCAAGTACCGAGAACGTTGCGTCTATTATAAGTCTTCACGTCAAATGATGTAAGCATACATGCATATTTACGAATAAGCTCGTAAGGAAATGAATTAATAATTCAAAAAACATGCCGAAAGAAAGAATGAATGCGCCCTTTTCGAATACATGCTTATTCCAAACTTGGTAAAATTCGGTTTTGAGATTGACGACTTGCTTTTTGAATATTGCGCGAATGTGCCACTCCGACAAGTAGCAATACGCTGCGTTTAATGGTTGCATTCAATTTTACTGCTCTGGAAAGAGAGACGCTCAAACGCTTAGCTTATATACTTTTAGTTCGTTGAATCTGTCTTCTCTTTTTCATTCCAGTAAGGCTTAGTTCTCAAATACTGCATTTTAGCCCGCAACAAGTCCATGTAAAAATCATCCTCGTTTGGGTGCATTTTTCCCAGAATACGAAAGGCTGTTTCGGGTCCCACGCCTTTCACCTGTAAGGCGATTAAGGCTTTCTTGCCATAACTTAGGGCTAGATCGGCTGTGCGCCTTGCATAAGTCAAATTCTCCAGTTCTTCTGGCGTTAATTGCTCTCCTTTTTGTCGTCGCTTAAGAATCGCCACCAAATCCTTCGGGTTCTGGTCG
>DATKKK010000055.1:0-3696 GCA_035542975.1 Bathyarchaeia archaeon
CCAGTCGAGAGCATGGCGTGCTCCACCCCGGTCTTGAGTTTTAAGTGGCAAGGCCCTGCTGAGACGATAGTAGACGGCAAGACGGGTTGGCTGGCCAAGAGCGACCACGACATGGTACAATACGCGAAGAGATTATGGAAACAAAAGTACGACCCAGAGATGCGTGGTTCGTGTCGCGAGCATGCAAAGAAGAATTTCGACCAAGCAGTTTTTGTAGACAAATTTTTGGTGATTCTGCAAAATGTCCAGCAAATGGAGTGAATACTGGGCGCAGAGAATATCGTTTGGCGTGACGCCATTCAGGAGAATCTGGCTCGAAGAATACTTGCCTCTCTGCAAAGCACTTTGCAGAAAATTCGAGTTGCGAAAGGTTCTCGATGTGGGTTGCGGCACGGGAGTTTCAGGCGCTGCCTTTACGTTTTATGGAGCACAGGCTGTTCTTTGTGATGTTGATTCGTTGGCGCTGAAAGTGACCAAGAAATTCTTTAAACAAAACCCAAATGTGTCAGTTGTTCTTGCAGACGGTTTTCATCTGCCCTTTAGAAAAAACTCGTTCGATCTAACATTGAGCGAGGGTCTCCTTGAGCACTTCAAATTCACCGATGATGTAGAACTCCTGAAACAAATGACCAATTGTAGCAGATTGGTTATGGCCATAGTTCCCAATCCCAAAAGTTTTCTGTACCATTTGGCTAAGGTTCTGACGAAAACTTCAGGAAGAAAATGGGCTTTCGGCGTAGAGATGGAGCGCGACGTAACTGAATTAGAACTCTCAGAGATGATGGATAACCTTGAATTTAGAGTGGTTGCCTTGGATAGTTTGGCATATACAGGGCACATAGCAACCTTCTTCGTAGTTCTGCTTCCTTCGACTGTAGCAGGCAAGCCTGGGCGATTTGCAGAAGAAAGTGCGTTCATGAGATGTCTAATGCGAACATTGACAAAAGTGGTGGCTAGGATTTTGTTTATGCCCGACGAAATCTACGTGATTGGAGCAAGCAAGGCATGAGAGTGTGCGTTGTCACCACTTGGCCTCCACACAGGGACGGAATCGCTTACTACTCTTGGAAATTGTATAATGAGGTCGGAAAACACGCTAGTGTCGCAATAATCGCTAATCGAGCTTCAGAGTTGAACAAACATAACCAAGCTCAAGCTTCAGTTCGAGTCATTCGTTGTTGGCAGAGACGCAGTTTTGTCTTGTTTCCTCAAATTTTTCGAGAGACTGCTAAGAACCAAGGCGACATAATTCATGTTCAGCATGGATGGCTGTTATATGGCGGTCCACTGGTGTCTGCATTCTTTCCGTTACTTCTTCTTATGTTACGTTTATTTTCCAAACCCATTATAATAACCATGCATTCAGTTATAAGCACTGGAGCGATAAGCAAGAGCTTTGCGGGAAACTTCGTTCTAAAGGCTTTTTCTAAACCGGTCGTTTTGTCTATAACCAAACTGATAGGGGTGCTTTCGTCCAGTATAATTGTTCATAACGCCTTGATGAAAGAAGCCTTGATAAAAGAATACAATTTAAACCCCAGTAAAATAGTTGTTATCCATCACGGTGTTGCAGAAGCAAGAATCTTAAAAGAAGTTGAGCCAAATCCAAACAGTATATTGTTCTTCGGGCACCTGCGGCCTATGAAAGGAATAGAAAATCTCCTACAAGCATTTCGACTATTGTCGGAAAAAAACCACGATGCCAAACTGTTTATCGTTGGCAGCCCTCATGCGCATGACAAACCAGACTACATGAAAAACCTCCAAAATAAAATTATGGAGATAGGCGCCAGTAAAGTGACCTTGGAAACATTCGTGTCTGAGAATAGATTAAGTCAACTCATTGCAGCAAGTGAAATCATTGTCTTACCATACTTGGATGATGGTTTCATCGAGGCGAGTGGGGCTTTAGCGAGAGTTATTGATTATGAAAAGACAGTTGTTTGCACTAATATTCCCAAATTCAGAGGTGAGCTTGACGAATCAGAATGTGCTTTTGTGAGCCCTGAAGATGCAACAGACCTTGCAGAAGCGCTTGGCTTATTGCTGTCCAACGCTCGTTTAAGGAAAGAAAAAGCCAAACGTTTAAAGAAACTAGCTAAAACTCGCTATTGGGATGTGGTGGCTGAAGAATATGTTGAATTTTATGAATCGTTTTTATCAAATAGAAAAACCGCGTGATTAATAGAAAATTGGCAATCCTGCCGTAAATAGAGCGTTGTCGTTAGGTATCTTTTTCATTTTGCTTTGATTATGCATGATAAATGGGTTAGTATGGTTGGGTAAGCCTCGCATGGCGTCCAACACTTTCTGCAAGTATCAATTATTTGCCTCAACTCCTGCGCACTCTTAGACTTCAAAAGTCTATGAATGTCATATTGATAGTCGCGGAGGTTGTCAATTTTCTGTTCAAGGATAACGCAAGGGTAAACGTTTCCATAGGGGTCTAGGAACAACGAATTTCGTAGAGCTACACACTGCAGCGGGACAGCCCCCTCAGATATGTAATTTCTTGCGTGCTTAAGATACGTCCTTCTGATTAGAGCTAAAGGTGATTTTGTGTGTGTCAGACTTAATGCGTCATTGATATCCTCTAGCGTCTGAAGCTTTAGCAAAGTGTTGTTAGGTTGTTTTGGGGTAGAGTCTGCTGTTCTATACAAATTTCCAGCGTGATACATGGTTACGGTCAAGTCGTCAATAAGCCAGTCTAATTCGGCATGCTTTAACTCGTTGACTAATAACTTTAAGTGACCAGCATTGAATGGTGTGGCAGTGTATTCAAAGCCTACCGATAAATTGCTGTATTCAACTGAAAGCCTGTGAAGAATCTTTAATGTTTTGATGGCTTTATCGTAAGCGCCTTTGGTCCCCCGTGCGTGGTCATGAATCCCTGCAGGTCCGTCTAAACTCACATTTATGAAAGTTAACGGTATTTTGATTTCAGCTATAGCTTGCGCTTGGTCTTCTACAAGCTTGGAGTTGAAACCATTCGTTGTTATGTTGAGCATCTTGATGTGACAGCAATCTCTGGCGAACTGAACAATGTTTGCCAAATCTTTACGGAGAAAGGGTTCTCCGCCAGTCAAACTCATCCAGACAAGCTTGCCGAACGAATTAAAAATTCGATGTATTTCACTTGTGTCAAGTTCGGTCTCAGCCAGCTTGGGGTTTTCGATGTAACGTTTCCATGTGTTGCACATGCTACACCGTGAGTTACATCTGTAGGTGACAGCAAAATTCAGTTTGAACAATTTGCCTCCGTGATAATTCGCAAAAATTCCCGTGAACGCCTTTAATGCTTCCGCGAGCGCAGCCATTCAATTCACAACTTCTATTAATACAGAACTTCCATAAAGATTTAATCAACTTAGCTTACCCACTTCTTAGAAGACGATTTTGCTCGGTCTTCTCCAGACTTCCGTTAATGTTTTGATGCCTGAACAAAAATTTCATTTCATGGATGATTATAAAGATAAATTCACTGACAATTGTGCTGTAGTGGAGAAACTAAAATACTAGAGCAAAACATGTTGATGTGAGGACAATGCTTCCCCAAACTCTGAAGTTCATTCAAACAAAATTTCTGGAATATTACGAGAGTGCCTTTCAGGAAAGTTGGATCCCGAATTCTTTTGAAAACCGCGAATTTGGCGCGTTACTTTTCAAAGAAAAAACCATGGTGAGGCACAGGAGCTT
>DATKKK010000056.1:0-10838 GCA_035542975.1 Bathyarchaeia archaeon
TGGTTGGGTGCGAGCGGAATAGACATGACTTATGAGATTGCGAACGCGATGGGCGTAAACGTAACTTACGGATGGCTAACCGCTCAGGTTACAGACGGTGGACCAGCTGCAGCAGCAGGCTTGCAGGGCACAACGAAGACAATTGACATTCTAGGGTCGTCGGTGGCGATAGGTGGCGACATCATAATCGCTATAAACGGTGTGAGAATAACTGGCACAGATGATCTTTCAACTTACCTAGAGGAAAACACTTCGCCCAGTGAAACGATCAACGTGATGATAGTGCGAAACAACGAAACTATGACTCTTCAGGTTACGCTAGGAATGCGGCCTTCATCGAGTGAATCGAGCACAACATAGACAGTTACATTATAATGGCTCTTTTTTTCCATTTTTCCTTACTGAGGAGACGGAAAAGATTTCAATACGGAATTCATTATGTGATTCTATGAGCGTTGAGAGTTTAGCTTTGATAAAGATCAAGCTTGCTGGGAAAGCTGAGGATGAGCTTAGCGAAGCCATAAAACTTCACGTTGAAACTCACGACGACGTCACGCTTGTTGATGTGATAAAATTCCTCTATCAATCCGTCTTAGGCAGTTTTCACCTGCTTGATCACATGACTGAAAGCGAGATAAAAACTTGGATCAAGAAAAACCTCGCAGCCTCCCAGCCTAAAGAAGAACAATTGGTTGAGAAGCTTTACGGAGACAGATGGATCAGAGTTAATTTGGGAGCCTTTAAGCAAAAGTACGGCGATGACCACAAGCTGCTAACAAGATTATTCATGAAAGGAAAGGAAGAAAAAAGAACATCAGCAACTGAATTCTCGATCAAGTTGGATTCACTGTTGAAACTGGTGGTAACTGGAAAAATCAGACCTTTAAACTCAAACCCAAATTTGCCCGATTTGGCGGTCGGCTTTTTTGCAGATTACAAAAAAAGAGGCTTTCCACCCCTCCATCATTCTCCATCATACAGCGAGAAAAACCCTGAATACATAGTAGTGTCTCTCGATAACCTCTTCAATATTCTGCCTTGAAACTGCAAAGCACGTTTACCTGAAATAGAATTAGCTTAAACTGAGTTTCTTTAGCTAAGGCAGCCTAATAATACACTAGAATTGATGGTGCTCCAGCTGGGATCGAAACACGTTTTTACTGGTAAAAATGGAGTTTTCACTCAACCGACAAACCAACACGCACTCTGCTGATCCTGCGCCCACTATAATTAAATCGTAAATCACAGATAACTCAATCACCTATACCCTGCTTATGTCTTCTGAATAAATACGTTAAATTTATAATTAAAAAATTTCAATATAGACATGGTGAGAATATAATGGGTCAATATGAAGATACCTTAAAAGACATTCAGAAGACTCTAGGCATGGTTCCTGGGTTCATGAAAGCCATTCCCAAGGACGTGTTGATACAAGACTGGCCCCTTATGAAGAAGTACCAAGCTGGGGAATCCGAGATTCCAGCCAAGTACAGAGAGTTCATCGGGCTTGCAATATCGGCAAACATCAAATGCCCCTACTGTGCACTCATGCACACAGCGATGGCTACACTCAATGGCGCCACGGACAAAGAAATAGCCGAAGTAGCCTTTCTTGCCAGTTTCACAGCAAGATGGAGTGCAATGCTTCATGCCTTACAATACGACTACGACACCTTCACGAAAGAAGTGCATCAGATAGGTGAGTACGCAAAGAAGGCAACAAAGAAAAAGTAGAGTCGAACAAAAGACAGACGCATTCCACTCTTTTTCTCTATCTCCCAAATCTGTTGAATTCTCATCTCGAGTTTTTCTAGCAAAAGTAAGCAAGGAATAATCCTTTTTTAATGGTGCTCCGGCCGGGATTTGGACCCGGGTCCGCGACTCGAGAGGCCGCTATACTTGACCGGACTATACTACCGGAGCAGCTAGAATGTAGAATATGTTTTCAAGCTTAAATTTCTGACGTGTGAAAAATGGCTAGAATGTAAGAAAAAAATGTGGGGTTTTGTTTTAGTCTTCTCCGCCTTCAGGTCCGCCGCCTGGAGGTGGTCCTGTTTCCTTTGGTTTTGTCGATGCGATCACGTCGTCTATGCGAAGTATCATTGATGCTGATTCTGCGGCTGATTTTATCGCTTGCTCTTTAACTACTACTGGTTCGACCACGCCTTTTTCGTACGTGTTTTCAGTTTTTCCAGTGAACACGTTTACGCCCATGTATTTTCCGTCTGCCTTCTCATGTGCAGCTCTGAGGTCCACGATTATGTCGATTGCTTCCAGCCCAGCGTTTTCAGCTAACGTCTTGGGAATGATTTCAACCGCGTCTGCGAAGGCTTCAACGGCTAACTGTTCTCTCCCACCGACTTTCGTGGCATAACTTCGCAAGTCTTTGGCCACTTCGATTTCCACAGCACCGCCGCCTGCAACTATCTTGTTGTTTTCTATCACGTCTGAAACAACAGACAACGCGTCAGTCATGGCGCGTTCGGCTTCATCCACCATTCTTTCAAGCCCCGCGCGTATGAGAACGGCAACGGCACGTGGATCTCGGCATTTCTCGACGAAAATCATCTTGTCGTCGCCAACTTTGCGTTCTTCAACGATGCCTGCCATGCCTAAATCTTTCTGTGACAAGTCGTTCAAGTCTGTGACTATTCTTCCACCAGTGGCTTTGGCTAGTTTTTCCATGTCTGACTCTTTGACGCGTCGAGCAGTGAGTATTCCTTCTTTTGCCATGAAATGCTGTGCCATATCATCTATGCCTTTCTGGCAGAAGACGACGTTTGCGCCTGATGCTTTGACCTTGTCAACCATGTCCTTAAGCATCTTTGTTTCCTGATCCAAGAAAGCCTTCATCTGTTCTGGGTCGCGTATCCTGATTTCAGCGCTGATTTCTGTCTTCTCTATCTCCAACGCAGCGTCCAGCAACGCGATTTTTGCGTTCTCCATTTTCTTCGGCATTCCTGGGTGGACGACTTCTTTGTCTATTATCAAGCCCTTGATAAGTTGGGATTCCAAGAGGCTTTTTCCTGTTTTCTTGATCATTTGTATGTTGTCTATGTCGGCGATGTTTTTGTCTCCGCGTTTTTCGACTATTTGCATGACAGCGTCTATGGCTATTACTGCCAGCGTGTCTTTCGCTGTGCCGACGGCTTTGCTTGCCATTGAAGTTAGAGCCACTTCCTTCAGTGTTTTTCGGTCGCTGGTGTCTACGGTTATTGCGATTCTGTTTATGCTTTCAATCGCTTTTTGCGCTGCTTTGCGGTAACCAGCCACGATTATGGTTGGGTGAATGTTCTGTTCCAGAAGCTCTTCAGCCTTCTTCAGCAGTTCGCTGGCTAAAACGACAGCGGTGGTGGTCCCGTCTCCAACCATGTTATCTTGTGTCTTTGCTATTTCAACCATCATCTTCGCTGCAGGATGCTCAACTTCTATCTCGTCTAGTATTGCTGCGCCGTCATTGGTTATGGTTATGTCGCCTAGGCTGTCGATGAGCATTTTATCCATACCGCGTGGTCCAAGCGTGGTTTTTAGGACTTCGCCGATTACTCGGGCGGCCATTATGTTGTTTTTTTGTGCTTCTTTTCCTCTGTTGCGTGTTGTTCCTTCTTTAAGGATTAGTACTGGTTGCCCAGAGGCTGTTGTTGTTAGGTAAGCCATACAAATCTTCTCCGTTTATAGTTGGGATATTGATTCTGAATAAGCAGAAAATAGCCAAAATATAAACTTTTAGCTTAACTCGAAGAAATCATGCATTTAAGTAAGTAACAGTTTAAATTTTAGCCAGTCAACTCTTATCTTGGTGACTTTGCGCCGTGCAGGTTTCAGTCAGGTTCTTCACAACCTTGAGAGAAATCACGGGTAAAAGAGAAGAAACCCTGAAGTTTCAGGGCGACAAAACTGTAACAGTAGACATGATTTTAAAGCGCTTGGCGAAACATTATGGCAAAAGCTTCGTTGGATACGTCTACAACGTGGAGACTGGCGAGGTCAAGAGTTTCCTGCAGTTTCTCGTGAACGGTAGGAGTGCACCAAACTCAGACATGTTGCATGTGAAGCTTTCAAATGGCGACGTGCTGGCTATTATACCGCCTGTCGGTGGCGGCTAAAAACCTGTTCCTGCTGTGGCGGTAGTTTTCAATAAGGTTTTTGTGTGCGAACAATAGTCTTCAACTGTGTGATCTGATTGGGCTCTTTAGGAAACATTCTGTATCTTTCTATGGCTGACGTTGAAAAACTTGACATCAGAATGAATGAAGTCATCGGCGTTGTTAGGGAAGCTTTTCTCGAAAAGGCATCTGGAAGAGCCGAGGTTCCGCCAAAACCCGGGATTCATCCTCAGAAGGACGCTTTTATCCATGCTATGCCCAGTTTTCTGCCGAGAATTCGTGCAGCTGGCGTGAAATGGGTGAGTGGTTTTCCAGAGAATTCGAAACGTGGTTTGCCGTACATTTCTGGTTTGCTTGTCTTGAACGACGTTGAGTCTGGTTTTCCTGTTTGTGTTATGGATTGTACTTGGGTTACGGCAGTGCGGACAGGTGCAGCGACGGCTGTAGCAGCAAAATATCTGGCTAGAGCAAATTCTGAAGTACTTGGAGTTTTGAGTTGTGGTGTGCAGGGTAGGAGTAATCTTGAGGCTTTGCTTGTTGTTTGCAAAAGTTTGAGCGATGTGAAGGCTTATGATGTTAATGCTGAGAACCTGCGCAGGTACGTGGAAGAGATGACGGCGAAGCACGGAGTGAAAGTGGTTCCCGTTGATTCGCCGAGGAAGGCTGTTGAGGGTTGCGACATAGTGGTCACGGCAGGTCCGATATTGAAGAAACCAAAGCCTGTTATTGAAGCGTCATGGTTCAAGAACGGCGGGTTTGCATGCGCTTTAGATTTTGATTCATACTGGAAGGCGGATGCAATGCATTCGATGAACAAATTCTGCACAGACGATGCAGAGCAACTGCAATACTATAGGCAGCAAGGATACTTCGCTGATATTCCTCCCGTGTATGCAGAGTTAAGCGAAATCGTCAACGGAAAAAAACGTGGCCGTGAAAGTTCTGATGAGCGCATTATATCTATGCACTTGGGTTTGGCGATAGAGGATATGGCGACTGCCATGCTTGTTTATGAGAAAGCTAAGAGGGTAGGAGCAGGAACCACGCTACCGTTATAGATTTTTCACGTGTTCTATGATAGTTGACTCGGTAGATTTTGCCTTTGCCGTTGTCTTACAACTCAATCAACTCTTTTTATGTATGAATTGTTGGAGTTTGGCAAGCTTCAGCTCTGTCTATCTTTAAAGGCAGCGACTAGTTACTCAGTCAGTTGTGCAAGCTGTTTTTAGAATTGTGGATAAAACTTTTCTGAATCAAGATTACCTTTTTAAGTATCCATTGCGTAGCGTTTGGCATGCTGTTCGATTTCCAATTCAGTCAAGGCTGGTACTTGCTTTTCCTAGCATTCCTCGTAGGCTGGCTTGTATTGGCGTTTGTGAGGAGAAGAAGCTTGGGAAAGAAAGAAGTGAAAGAACAGTTTATCCTAGGATTTCTGGGGTCATGTGTCTTAGTGTCGATGGAAGTTTTTGCTACTTCTATGAATTTGTGGACTTATGTTCCCAGAAACTGGCCTGTGATTCTTTGGCCCACCTATTTTGTAGCGATACTTTTTGGTTATCAACTGCTTAGGTTTGTTGAAAAATCCTTGCTGTAACGATTGCGTTATCTCTCGTAATTCTGGTAGTTGAGACAATTTTATCCCAAACCGCGACAACAACATTGTCTCTGACAACGCTGCGGTTGGACTGGAGAAAAGCGCGCATACCCATTTTGGTCGCTTTGCATTGCAAGACAATTTATGTAAAGAAAGTGTGATTCTGCCTGTTTTCGATTTTTCTTTATGCTGAGCATCCTTTTCGGAAGCAGGTGTAGGTTTGGGTATCAAAGACGCCCAACAATCAGAGGAATTCAACTATCCAGAAAACATAAATAAACAAAAATCCACCTTTTGGCGCGCTACATCTTAAGCAAAGTTTTTATTCTTTACGTACATAGACGATGTTCTTGGGACAAAAGAATGTCAATAGAAAATAGCAAAATCTTGGGCGGAGTCGGCGCACTACTTATGTTCATAGGGATTATACCATACATTAGTTATTTCGGCGTAATCGAGCTTGTAGGTCTAATACTTGTCATGGTTGCTCTGTACAATCTGGCTAGCTATTACAAGGAAGGAGGCATTTTCAACAACGCACTTTATGGATTGATAATAGAAATAGTTGGCGGCGTAATTTCAGTAGCAACGATTGTCATTATGGTTCTAACTAAACTAACTGATTTTCTGCACACGATTTTTCCAGATTGGAATGGTGACTGGTCGACACTTTCTGGTTTAACCCCTAACACGTCAAATCTTACTCTGGACAGCATTACGCCTCTCCTTACAGGAATTTTCATTGCATTCATTGCTCTATGGGTATTCTCTATAATTGCAGCGTTCTTTTTCAGGCGCTCGCTGGGAACGCTTTCAGCAAAATCAGGCGTTGGCTTGTTCTCAACTGCTGGGTTACTACTTCTCATAGGTGCAGTGTTAGTCATTCTTTTCGGCATAGGGTTAATCCTAATATGGATTTCTGCGCTGTTGCTAGCACTTGCCTTCTTCCGGATAAAATCTCAACAGGCACAACCGACAACGTCAGCTACTGCACCAACCTAGGTGCAAAAGCTGGCATCACCACTTTTTTTATCTACTTGTTTGTTTTGCGCGCGCTCGGATGAACCTTAACCCAACAAATGGCGAACCACAGGTTGGAGGAACAAGTGTTAAGAGAAGAAAAATCACTAACTTTCAAGCGGAGAGTTTGAAAATGAAGGGCATAGTTGTTTATGACACCTCCTACGGAAATACCAAGACAATCGCAGAAACCATCTCAGAGACACTGAAAGAATCCGGAATAGAAGTTGACCTCTTCCACGTGAAGGACGTAAAGAAGCTAACTGCAAAAGACTACGATTTTCTGGTTCTAGGTTCTCCAACCAGATTTGGCACAATGAGCTTTGCGATCAGAGGTTTTTTAGGCAAGGTGAAAAGTGAGGAATGGGCGAACAAGCCTTTCGCAGCCTTCGACACTGAAAATCCCGAGAACATGAAAAAGAAAGAATGGAGCGCAGCCGAAAAGATTGCTGCAAGGCTTATAGACAAGAAGATGAACCAACTGTCGCCAGTCTTGAAAGCCCTTGTGTTGGGGCAAAAAGGACCGCCTAAGGAAGGCGAAATCGAGCGGGCAAAAGAGTATGCAATGAGCCTTGCTGCTAAATTGAAGGAATAAGTTATCCAATTTCAAGCGTGGTGCTCTCGAGCTTGAGTTTCGAGGATTGCGCATGTTCAGGAGTGGCATAGTTGCCAGAAGAGTCTATCCGAAATCGCGCAAATACAGTAAATCAACTATTGAACATCAGAACTGTCAAACGAAAAGAACATTTCCTCTTTAACCTTCTTTGCTTTTTGTATTTCAGAAGAAGCGCGGCACACGCACTTGAAACCCGTCCTATCGGCGCATTCATTATTATCCCTTACGTTTTTTTCGCAGAATTATATTTTTTCCAATCACTACGGTACTTTGTCACTGCAGGCCAACGAATCGTCGGACTCGTCGCGTTCCAAGAGAAAACAGACACGATATTCATCAGTGTTCTAGCTAGTCATCCTTTCTACAGGAGAATGGGCATCGCTAGTTTTGTATTGAACCATGCCGTCATGTTAGCAAGAAAACTTGGCAAGACCTCTCTTGAATTGGCAGTTCTAAAAATGAACAAACCTGCATTGAAGCTCTACAACGAATTCGGATTTCACGTGAAAGGGGAAAAGAGAAGATCGTACATTCTTCAATATCACTCCTAGCTAAACATTGTAGGGATTATTCGCCCGATAAACATGAAGACATCTCCCATACACTCAACTATAGCGGATATTTCCAACCAGATACGTGGTCACGGTTGCTTGAAAAACTGGTAGAGGTTGTTTCAATCTCTATTGACAAGGAATGTTCAGAATATACGAAAGCAGAAAACCGTACTAGAATCCGTCTCATCGATACACCAAGCGTAAACCCGTGAAGAATAGGCGGGACTTGCACAACAGAAACACCAAGAAGCAGTAACGCATTCTTATTCAAGCACATCATCTGTAGGTTCCTCCAAGTATGGCGGAAACACCCACTCCTCTTCAGAACGGAACTCGTTAGCAAAAACTCCACGCTCTCCGTCTTTATCCAATAAAACAAACACGCTTCGATGCACGTTATCCAGCTTCCTCGATACTTCCAAGCTCAGACGCAACGCCAAAACTGCATGCAGCATCTCGTGCTCTAGAACTTGCAAGAAACTGAAAACCGTGAATCGTTCTTGGCGTCTGTGCCAATAAACATTTACTACGTTGGGCTCGGCGCTGTCAATCCAGCCTCCACAAACAAACCACGCTCGCTTAGGGTGTTCCAGAATCTCTTTCTCGTTAGGAACACGCACGACAATCGCCTCCTCTGACATTTTTTGTCTCTCCTTTTTCCTGTTTAACAGCAGTCTAACAGCACATCCAAATTTAAACCCTAACAAAAGTCTAACTTACAGCCTAGACCCAAACTGGCATAGCTCGAACTTGACGGCTGTCTTTATCGTTCTTCTAGAACTCTCCATGTGGCCTAAACAAATGCTTAATTATCGCGATATCGTTTAGCGAGCGTAATTTGGATCACTGTTTGAACTGTTAGAAATGATTAAGGACGAAATCTCTCAAGCTTTCGTGGTTGCCTAGGAAGGCGACGACCATTTTTGTAGCTTTAACTATTTGTACATCGAGCAATCTTGACACTGCCAACGAGAACACAAATGTAAATATCCCTAGGACAATTTGTAACCTGATGTTTATGGAACCGAAATATAATATGATAAGGAAAGTAACTGAGGCACTCAGTATTCCCATGGTAAACGATCTTATTATGAAATATAGCCGTTGCAGCCACGTGGAAACCAGCAGCGCCTTTATCACCGCCATTTTTCCGACATCGCGTTCAAGCTGCGATGGAGCTTCATTCATGTGCTGTAACAATGTTTTTGCATGATGAACGTTCGTCAAATGCAAAATCTTGATCATCTCATCGGATTCTGCCAGCTCCTTCGAGCTAGCATGTTCAATCTTTGACAATATTTTCTGGGATATCTCGTCAACTTCCTTATCAACCACAGAACTCATGGTCTCACCCAAAACT
The DNA here is from genome assembly GCA_035542975.1 of Bathyarchaeia archaeon. Taxonomy (GTDB): domain Archaea; phylum Thermoproteota; class Bathyarchaeia; order Bathyarchaeales; family Bathycorpusculaceae; genus DATKKK01. The sequence continues at coordinate 9,254 of DATKKK010000056.1, forward strand.
ATCTTAAACCAACCTACTGATTATGTACTAACTTAAATGTTATGCTAGCACACACTTGATTCAGACAAAGCTCAAACGGTGCTGTTGCAGAGATAAAACAATTTATATAGTAATAACGAACCATCACGACTGAAGGTCGCTATCATGACTTGTGTTGTTGGCTTCATCTGCCAAGACGGTATAGTCATAGTCGGCGATAAGAAAGTAGAAGCTGGTCAAATGACTTACTATGAAAACAAGATAATTCTGGTTGAGAAATACGAGAATCTTGTTGTCGCCGCTGCTGGTTTTCTGGACGTACGTGAAAAATTCGTTCAGGACATAAAAAACCTCCACATTCTAGAGAAGAAGGGAATAGTGAAGAGGGACCCGTCAAGAGGGTTCGTTGGATTGACTGAGGACATTGCTCATCGACTGTACGAGATCTACGGACCACGATACAAGGCAGAGGGATTAGATTACGAGTCCGAAGCCTTTGAAGCTCTTGTATGCTACAAGCCCAAGTCTGCTCATCCATTCTTGTATGTTGTCGATTCAGTTGGAACATCTAGCAAAATAAACGATTACAAAGTCATAGGAACTGGAGCACAGTATGCTTACGTTTTCATCAAGCCGTCCTACTCGAGAAGAGCGTTAATGAACGACATGGCAGTGATCGCTACTTTCATTATTCGCTTGGTTGATGAATACAAAATAGATGATTCTATAGGAGCAGATGAACAAGGAAGAGTACAGGTATGGAAGTTTCCGAATGAATCTGACCCGTATGAAGTAGGCGGTTCTGAACTCAAACGAATCTTGGAAGATGCCGAAAAAAGGTTGAAGAAATTCAAGAATTTCCTGATCTTTGGGAAAACAGGCTCTTGACAAGATTGCATGCACAGAGCATTAGTCATACAATGCTTGTCGTCTTGTGGTGCTCATGCATAAAAGTGAATTAAAGTCGGAACTCACGCTTTTCGATGTAACAAACCTAGTAGTTGGTGCCATAATAGGTGCTGATATATACGTGGCTTCAGCATTAGGAGCGCGTCTTCTAGGGTCATGGTCGTTGATCGTATGGGTCCTCGCGGGAATCATAGCTATCGTGATTGCGTTGTGTTTTGCCCAATGCGCTGCGTTGCTCCCAAGAGTCGGCGGTCCATACGCGTATGCTCATGCAGCGTGGGGAACTTTCGCAGGCTTCATCGTTGGCTGGTCCCTCTGGCTTGCTGAATGGCTGTCACTGGCTGTATTTCCTGTGGCTTTTGTTCAGTATTTGATGTTTTTCGTTAATCTTGATCCAATTTCCCAAGTGGTTGTCAAAACACTATTTGTTGCGTTTCTTATAATTACCAACATTGTTGGCGTGAAAGCGGCTGGAAGAACGAACGATGTGCTCACTCTTGTAAAGCTTTTTCCGCTTGTTTTCTTCGTTGCAGTCGGTTTGTTTTATATTGCTTCGAACACAGCTACAGCCGTGATGAATCTTCAGCCTTCTTCATTGGTTAACTTTGGCAATTTTGGGTCAGCTCTGGTTCTGATATTTTGGGCGTACGCAGGATTTGAAATCTCCACTATCCCAACAGAAGAAATAAAGGAACCG
>DATKKK010000057.1:0-4763 GCA_035542975.1 Bathyarchaeia archaeon
TTCCTTTCTGAACTCACTGAGCTTCACGTCCCGATGGAAGTAACCCGCTCGTTCAGTTCAGCCCTCTCAAACGCCTGCAACGCCATCCGCGCAGGAAGATACAACATGGCTCTGGTCGGCGGGATAGAAAAAATGACCGACCGATGGGACAAAATCCGCGACGACTTGATGCTGTTGGAAGATCCATGGAGCTACTACGCGGGATGCACGCCAGAAGCAAACCATGAGCTGATGCTACGAGCCTACATCAAGAAGCACGGCGTAGCAGGAGAAAATCTGGAGAAACTGAATATGGCGTTAGCTCAGATTTCAGTCAAAAATCACCTCAACGCCACCAAGAACGAGTATGCTCAGTATCAAAGAAAAATAACTGTGGAGCAAGTCTTAAACGCCAGAAAAGAAGCCCGAAAACCCTTAGGGCTTTATGATTACGCGCCTGTCTCAGATGGCGCCGCCATACTTATTTTAACAAATGAGGAAACCGCCAAAAAACTCACGGACAAACCTGTTTACGTGCTCGGAAACTCGTCTGCAACAGACTATTTGACTTATCCAGCAAGAGAGGACATGACACATTTTGTAGTTACCGAGATAGCCATGAAAAACGCCTTAAAAACGGCGAACACACGCTTAGAAGACGTGCAAATCGTTGAGCTCTATGACCAATCCACAGTCATGGAGATGGTTTCACTTGAAGATTTAGGGTTCTGCGAGCGTGGAAATGCATGGAAAACCATAAACGAAAACTGCCAAGATTACAAAGGATTTTACGAGATTGACGGAAGAAAACTGTTTGTTAACTTAAACGGCGGCTTGAAAGCCGACGGAAACCCGTTAGGCGCTACGGGCGGCGCTCAGATTTTCGAGATTTTCAAACAGCTTAAAGGCGAAGCATGTGAGCGTCAAGCAAAAACTGATGAGGAGCTGAAGTGTGGTTGTGCTCTGGAGCTTGAAGGGTTTGGAACAAAGGGTTACGTCTACATTTTGGGGAGAGACTGAAGATGAGCAGTGAACCGATAGAGAGAAGAGTTTCTTATCTTGGCGACAGATTGAGAGGAAGCCGCTGCCAGCTTTGCGGCAAAGAATACTTTGAGATCAGGGATTATTGCGGAGCTTGCGGAAGAAAAAGTTTTGGAAAAATGGTTGACACTGACCTGTTCTATGAAAAAGGCAAGCTTGAAGTATGCACACTCGTCAACGAACCGACAAACAAGTTTACCAAACTAGGAAGTTACATTTATGGCATAATGTCTTTCCATGATGGAAAAATACGCGTGCCTGGAAGACTCACTGATCGAATGGCAAAATGTGGAGAAGAGATTGACTTTTCTGCCTTTGAAGGAAGAATGGTTGTTCCAAGGTTCCGAAGAAGATATTCTGTGGATAAAAGCGACGTTATTCCGACAATCTCTTTAGCGTTCACTCTGGCTGACGAGTATTATCCGCATCAAGAATACAAGACGGCTAAGCCGAAAAAAGAGTATGATTTGCCAGGCATTGTTGGTTACGGTGTTTACACTTCAAGGTTTAGGATAAAAGAAGGAAACATTGAGCGTTCCGTTCCGTTCATCGATGAGGATTCGGTGACGGCGGCGGTTGAAGCTGGAAAACTTGCGTTAATCCACTCGGGAGTAGACAGTTCACTTGTAGGCAAGATTTACGTGGGCTCAGAATCTAACCCCTACGCTGTCAAGCCCATAGCTTCGAAGGTTGCACAGGTTCTGAAGCTTGGCGAGGAAAACGAGGATGTGCAAGGAGTAGACGCTGTGGACACCGAGTTTGCGTGCAAAGCCGCTACAAGCATGTTTAAGGACGCAGCATCATTAGTCAACTATCCGAAATCCAACATTAAACATGCCATGGTAATAGGTGCTGACAATTCGCAAGCAGCGCCGAGAGATTGCCCAGGCGGAGAGTTAGACTTGTTTGTGGGCTACGGTGCCGCTGCATTCATTTTTGGAAAAACCGACGTGATCGCCGAGATTGAAGGTTGGTATTCGTGCACTTCGGACACGCCTGATTTTTGGCGTAGAGATGGCGAACCTCACCCGATGCATGGCGGAAGGTTCACGGGCGATCCTGCGTACTTTAAGCATGTTAGGATGTCGGCAAAGAAGCTTATGGAGCGGCTTAACCTGAAAGTCGAAGACGTTGACTATTTTGTTGCCCATCAGCCTAATGTTCAGTTTCCAGTGCGAATCGCAAAGGAGCTTGGTTTCAAAGAAGAGCAGTACATGCCAATGCTTCAAGTGGCAAAGTTCGGCAACACATACTCGGGCGCTTCACCCGTGGGTTTAGCGGCAGTGTTAGACATTGCTAAGCCAAACAATCGCATCCTAGTTGCCAGCTATGGTTCAGGAGCGGGAAGCGACGCCTACTCACTTGTTACAACGAGTCAGATACTTGATAAGCGACCGAACCAGAAGCTTACAGTCAAGTATCAAGCTGCAAACCCGTTCTTGGAGTACGTGGATTACACAATGTACAGGCGGCTAAAACTTGGAATGTAATAAACCATTAATAAGACATCAGCTAGAAACCATAGACGGAGCATAAAGCCATTGTTTGCGTACGGAATATTCAAAGTCATATATTCACCATTAAAAGCATTCAAGGAAATACTCCAGAACCCGAGGTACCGTGGAGCGTTCTTGGTGTTGATTATTTTTGCCGCTACATATGCTGCTTCTGCCTTTGTAGTGCTGTCTAAAACTTACGATGAACGAACATTGCCTACTCTTTCGCAGGGAGATATATGGACAGAAAACCGCACGCTGTGGACATCTAATGCCCAGATTAACGAGAGCAGCGACGGCATAAACGGCGGTTTCTACGGAAACAGAAGCATAGAATTCACGCTTACCAACAGCACGAAGGTTTCGATGTCGTTAAACTTCACGGAAAGCGTAAACTGTTCAAGTTCAGGCGGCTACCAAAACATGTCGTTAAGGATGAAAATTGTCCAACCAAACTCGACTGAAGTTAGCAACATAAACCTTTCTCTCTTTTCAAGCGCCATAGACCATTTTGATTATAACCTAACAGAACACGTCGCCCTATCTGATAACAACACGGCATGGAACAATCTGACGATCCCAGTGGGACCCGAGAGCGATTGGACAAACAGCAGTATCAATGCTAATTGGAGTAACATCACGGGCTTAAGAATCGAGCTTACGGAGTTGCAGAACACAAACTGGACCGTTCGTCTTGACGGTCTGTTCTTCCGTGGAGGGTACGTATCAGCGTTAGATGCTGCTGCTACTACCTACGTTTTCTCTTTTTCACTGGTTGGAGTCATGATATTTGTCATCAGATGGATTTTTGTCAGTGGATTACTTTACTTATTAGTTAGAGCCTTAGGAGGCAAGACTGCGTGGAAAACTCTGCTTGTTATGGTTGGATACGCACTCATGACTATGGTTGTCGCATCCGCCATAAACATTGTTTTATACTCAGCCCTACCGACAATTAATTATTCGCTTGAAGCTCTCAGCGGAGCCACAGCTGAAAGCGAAGCTGCTCTTACTAATATACTTGGGCCAACAACGCTTGTTACACAGGTCGGTTACTACATCCAGATCGCAATGCATTTCTGGGCATTCGTGTTATGCGCTATCATCGTTCGCACTTCGACAGAACTTTCGTGGAACAAAAGCATTCTCGTTGGTTTTGTGGCATACTGGACAAGCATATTTATCGCAAGCCTCCTTCTGGGATACTAAAATTCAATAATGTACCTTTGCAATAATTATGTGCATAATATTCGATTTATGCCCAGCAAGAAAAGCCGCAAAACTAGACACCGTTAAAGCGTTACACTACGAGCAATAGTTAGCAAAACTTATATCATTGAAGGACTTTTTTGCATGTAACTAGCCTTACCTAAGCTCAAGTGTCAAGGACGCGGCGCATGAGTTCTCATGGTGAAAGGCTGGCACCGCGATAAGGACGAAAACACAACATGCCACGAAGGCTACCTGAAAAAACAAAAAACGCACCAAGAAAACCAAGACGATTCGGAAGCACAAGAAGATTCCGCTCGAGCAAACCCTTGTTCAAAATGGCACCAGTAAAAGAAAACCAAGAAGTAGAAGTAGTCATAGACGACATCGGCAGCAGAGGCGACGGAATAGCCAAGATTCAAGGATTCCTGATTTTTGTTCCACGAAGCAAGATAGGCGAACGCGCAAAAGTCAGAATATTATCTGTTGGCGAAAAATTTGCGGTCGCGGAAAAAGTAGCCTAGAATAGAAGGAGAAAAAAATTGAAAATAAAAGACTTAAGAACCGGAATGAAAAAAATCAGCGTAGAAGCCAAAGTGATGGAAAAAACTGACACACGAGAAGTGATGTCTCGATTCAAGGATGAAACCTACAAAGTGGCAACCGCACTGATAGCTGACGATACTGGCACTATAAAACTGACACTTTGGAACGACCAAATAAACCAAGTGAACGTAGACAACACCGTCAAAGTGGAAAATGGCTACGTGACAAGTTTCAAGGGAGAAATCCAACTAAACATAGGAAAATACGGAACATTAACAGTAGAGTAGATTAACGAAACCTAGAACCGAGTTTTGTCAACAGTGCAGAAGAGGTGAAACGGATGGAAGAAAAAAGAGGTTTTGGTCAAAGAAGAGGAGGATTCAGAGGAAGAAGCGGGCCTAGATTCATACCTAAACCTGTTGAAACAGGAAAAGAATACGAGGTAGATGTCACAGAAAAAAGCCGCAGAGGAGAAGGCGTCGCCAGAATAGA
>DATKKK010000058.1:0-37849 GCA_035542975.1 Bathyarchaeia archaeon
AACCTGTTCATCCCTCTCCTCAAGCTCGTGGGCGGAAGTGCCGTGCCTTCTATGCCTGGTTTTCCCGTAAAAACCATCAGCTGGTCAGCTATGAAATCTTGGGTCACAACATCATGCTCAACCACAAACGCGGTTGCATTGTGGTTTTCTACCACTCTTCGTATGGTTTTCGCCATGTTCAGCCTTTCCTCAACGTCTAAGTAGGCGCTTGGCTCATCGAGTAAGAAAAGCTCTGCTTTTCTGGACAAGCAGGCTGCGATTGCAACTTTCTGTAGTTCGCCACCGCTAAGTTCCTGCACGTTCCTGTCTAGAAGCGAGTTTACCTTGAGTGGCAAGAGTATTTCTGTTTTGTACCAGCTTGAAGAGAAATTCTCTTTCGCTATGTTCATCAGTAACTCTTGAACTGTGCTTTCGTATTCTGCTGAAATGTACTGTGGTTTGTAGCTGACTTCTAACTCGCCGAACTTTCTCTTATCATCGCTCTCTTCGATCCCAGCCAGAATCTTCACGAAGGTTGTTTTGCCTATGCCGTTCGGTCCTAGAATGCCGATGATGCTTCCTCTTCTTATCTCTCCTTCATGAGCAACAAGCTTGAATCCTTTGAACGTTTTCTCAATCTGTTCCCACTTCAGTAGTATTTCACCCGCGCCAGAACTGACCGTGGGTGGTTTTTCATGGAAAATTATCGCTTCTTTTCTGAACCGCACATTCTCGTCTGGAATGTAACCTTGCAAGTAAATGTTTATGCCTGTTCTCACACCATGAACGTTGGAGACCACGCCGTAGACGGCTGGTTCGCCGTAGAAAACGCAGATTTGATCTGACAAATAATCTATTATCGCCAAATCATGTTCAGCTACAATCACTGTTTTTTCTGCAGTCTTCAAGCTTCGAATGATTCTGGCTACTTCAAGTCTCTGCTTAACATCCAAGTAGCTTGATGGTTCATCAAACAGGTAGACATCTGCCTCACGGACTATTGCTGCGGCTACGGCTACGCGTTGCAGTTCGCCGCCGCTTAAGACTTCCAGCGGTCTGTTCCAAACTTGTTTGAGTTCCAATTGTTCTGCGACACTGTTTAGAATTCTTCTTTCATCCACTTTCTCCAACAGTTCTCCAACGTTTCCAGCCACCACTTTTGGGATTCTATCCACGTATTGCGGTTTATGCGAAACACGAAGTTTTCCTTCGCTCATCTTTTGAAAATAATCTTGAAGGCTTGAGCCTCTGTAATGCGTGATGATAGTGTTCCAGTCTGGGGGTTTTTCATAGTTTCCAAGGTTCAGCTTGACTTCTCCAGAAAGGATTTTTAGCGTAGTTGTTTTGCCTATTCCGTTCTGTCCGAGCAAGCCTAGGACCATGCTTGGGGCTGGTGTGGGCATCCTGAAAAGCTTAAAGGTGTTCGATCCGAAGCGGTGGCTGCAGTCTTTTTCCAACTCGTCTGGAAGGTTGACTATGGAGATGGCGTTGAATGGACATTTTTTGACGCATATTCCGCATCCTGTGCAAAGTGATTCCACTATCACGGGCTGGTTGCCTTCAAACCGAATGGCTTCCACCTTGGTTCGCACTATGGGACAGAAACGAAGGCATAATCTATCGCAACGTTTCGGTTTACATCTGTCTAAATCCAATACAGCTACGCGTGTCATTGTCAACCCGTTAATGAATGGTCGTAACTAGTAGGTTATAAACGTGAACCTAAAAACCTTGACAAAATTGTTCCCAAAAATAATGCAAAGAAAAAAACTTTAAAGAAATGTTGCGGTTAGGGGTTTTACCATTCTTCTTCTTCCCATTCTTCATCCTCTGTGTCTTCTTCCCATTCTTCTTCCTCATCTACCAAGATTTTCCACCTCCAACCCGTTCTGTAAGCATACTGCAAACACCTAAGAACGCTTTAAGCATTATTATTCGTCAAGTGTCGAGAAAAGAAGTAGGCTGCATGTTCAGTTTTCAGTTTTTAGAGACTTTCTTTCACAAATTTCGCAGTTAGGGAGACCACAGGCTGTTTTGTTTCAGGCGTGATGGATACCCAACTAAGGTTTGGCGAGTTATGCGCCGCGCCGATTCTGCCATTAACGTCTAGAACGATTAACCCTTGTGAATTATATACATTCGGCATTCTGCGATTAACAAGCTTTATCGCATACTCGGCAGCCTCTTGGGGAGTTTTCCCTTTTTCAACCTGATCTAAAACTGTTTTTGCCAAAACAAGCCTTATCGCTATTTCGCCCACACCCGTTGCTGAGCATGCTCCAACCTGATTATCAGCGTAGTTACCGCATCCGATTAACGGAGTGTCGCCGATTCTTCCAGGGAATTTTAATCGAAAGCCCCCAGTTGAGGTTGCAGCCGCAACGTTTCCATCCTTATCCAGTGCTACAGCACCAACTGTGTCGCATTCAAAAAATTCTGGTTTCTCGTTAACGAGGCTGGCTAGTTTTGGCAGTTGAAACTTGTCGATAAGCAAAGTTTTCCTCTGTTGCTCGAAGGCTTTCAGTTTTTGGTCAGTTATCGGGCTTCTTCTTTCAATCTTGAACATTTCCGCGAGTTTTTCAGCGCCTTTGCCTGCCACGAAAACGTGATCTGTTTTTTCCATGACTACTCTTGCCAAGCGCACAGGGTTCTTAACGTCCTCCACCAGTCCAACTGCGCCTGCCTGTAAGGTTTTTCCGTCCATGATTGATGCATCCATCTCCACTTTTTTCTCCAAGTTCAAGCTTGACCCCAAACCTGCATTAAACGTGCCATCATCTTCCATTGCCATCACAGCTTCCATGACACTGTCAACAGCGTTGCCATCGTCTTTTAAAACTTCAAACCCTTTTATCGCAGCTTTCTTGACCCCGTCTATAACGGGTTGACTGCGTTCTGGGCTAACCGTTCCTGCTCCTCCATGAACAACAATCACGGGTTTCAGAACCTTACCCAACAGCGTATCCCTTCTGCGTTTGTTAAACGCGAAACTAGTCTACCGCAGATTTAAGCCTAATGTTAAAGCTGAGCGTTTCAGAATAATCAAAATGGATAAATCCTTCAATGCGATTGCTACTGGTGGGATGATGTGAGGCGACGGCTAAGAGCCAAAAGCTGTGAAAAAGCCAATACCAAACTGACCCCGAATTTACTTAAGCCAATTCTAATAAGCAACCTCAAACTGGAACAATAGTTCACGTGTCGCCTAACAAAAAAGATGGAGAACATGAACGTTGATCGAGGATTTCAACCTTCTAGCCACTACTTCGCGTGGAACCGAAGCAAAAGCTTGTTCTGAACTGCAATCTCTGCTCGAAGAAATCGGCGACGCGAAGGCAGAAGTTAGCAGAACAGGAGTTTCAGGCTTAATCGCAGCAAAAACCACGCTTAACCAAGTTGAAATCATAAAGAAGTTTCGAGTCATCCTGCTGGAGCGTCCTTACGTGTTTCGTTACACTTTGCGAGTTATTCCAGTTGAGAAGGTTGTTGGAACCGATTTGGTTGAGATTGAATTGGCTGCCACGGAACTTGGTGCCAGAATAGGAGAAAAAGAGAGTTTCCGAGTTACGGTTGAGAAACGGTTTACGGGTACTCCGACACAGAGCATCATCGAAGCCGCCGCGTCGAACATCAAAAGAAAAGTCAGTTTAGAAAAACCCGACAAAATCCTGCTTATTGAAGTTGTTGGCAGATTAACTGGCATTTCCCTGTTAAACCCCGCTGACATCTTATCCGTCATGAAAGAGAAGCTGCTTTAAGCCTAGCGCTGAGTTGCAAGCAACGCCATGTGTTCAATAACCAAGCTTATAAGAGATTTTTCCAGCTCATCTTTTTTCTTTGCAACAGTCTCAAGCTCCTTGTCAGTGATTCTGAAAGCTTCCTTGATTCTTGCCGCTTTTTCACTTGAAATCTCTAAAACGCTGTCATCAAATTGCGCGTCAATGCTTCTCTGTATCATTTTCAGAGTTGTTTGGACAATTTCTGGTTTGTCTCCAATTAAAAGCGCGGCTATTTCAGTTGAAGTAGGCTTGATTCCAAGAATTTCTGTGGCTTTTCGAATCTGGCGTTGAGCAGAAGCATAAAGCATGGTTTCCATGGCGAGACTTTTTGCCCTATTCTCCCTGTTCTTGAACGATGTTAAGGCATTTAAAGCTGCAAAATACAGGTGCTGCCAAGTGGCAACGATTTGTGCATCAAAAAACTGAATTTCCATGCCGCTTTCCTTTTTTTTCTGAATTGTTCTCAGGAATTTTTCGGCGTTTTCAATTTTCGCGTTTTTAAAGCCTGCTATTGCTACGCATTTGTTAAATTCCTCAATCATTTTCAGCATTATTGTTCCTCTAGAATCTCGTTTAGGAATTTTTTAACAAGCTTCTTAGGTACTCCTGCCTTCACAAGCTTAGCAGTTTCTTGTTCAACGTCTTTTCCTTTCTTGCTGGATTTTTGGAGGATTTTTCGAACGGTTTCCTTTGTTTCCCATGGAAAAACTATCCATCGACTTGTCTCTTTTTCACAGTAATCTGGCTTGATTATGCTCCATGGCTTGTAATAAATCGTGGCTGTCTTGACTTGCGTGACGCCTTGCTTGATTATGTATTCTTTTACTAGTTTCAGACTTTTGCCCGTGTCTGTGACTTCATCCACGACTAGCACTTTTTTGTCTTTGATTTTAGCCGAGACTGGTTGTGTCAAGGTCGGTTTCCTTTTTGTTTCCGCCACTCCCACGTAGAACTCGACTGTGACGCTTGCGAGGTTGGGGTTGTCTAGCAGGTCTGAGAGAACTCTGGCTGGTGGCCATCCTCCTCTTGAGACGCCTATGATTATGTCTGGTTTAAACTTGTCTTGACGTATTTTTGTTGCCATGTTCAGAAGCATGTCATAAATCTGGTTCCACGTAGGCACTTCAAACTCTAGCTCATTATTCACGGCGTTCCCTCTTGTGGCAGCAACAATTTTTTTTACGTTTTATAGAAATTTAAAAAAAAGAGTTGGGGATTAATTGGAGTTTGATTTATGCTGGTTTTGGTTTCTTTGCTCCGTAAATTATTATGCCGAAGCCTATGAATACCCAGCCTAAGCCAAACAGTAGCCAGCCTATTGCGTTGACCATTGCTGAGTCTGCCTCTCGTTTAGTAGCGTCTGCTAGAGCATTGTTGTAGTTTGTTTCTGAGTCAACGTGTGCTTGGTTAGAGTCTTCAATTGCTGTGCCTCTTTGTTCCCACGTATTCATGGCTGAGGTGAAGTAGGCGTCTCCGCGTTCAAAATGGGTTCTAGCAGTACTGAATACTCCTGCTTCGAAAATCGAAACGCCAAGTTCAAATTCAAGCATTGCTTGCGTGAAGTTTACTTCCGATGCCGTGATGTTTGAGAAAAACGGACTTTGTTTCAGCGTTATTCCATCCATGTCGAAAAATGTGCTATATTTCATCCATACGTTCAAGCATGCGAGATGATCAGCTGAGAGCACCGCAAAATACGATCCGCTGTATTCATATAAGGCTCCTAGTTCGTGCCCCGTGCCATTGACGTAGTGAATGTAAACATAGTAGCTATGTGTCCATAGTTCTCCAGCTTCTTCAACTGAAGGCGTCATGTTGGCAATGGCCCATGTTCTGGTTTCACCATACTTCATCGACACAGGTGATGAAAACCTGTAAGTGTAGTTCTTGCCCCAGTCAAAGTACATTCTTATCGCCGAGACATTCAGGATCGACAAGTAATAATTCGTGTAGCTCATCGAAAAGTTCCAGTAAGTTCCTTCCAAATACGCAGTAATGTAGTAACCATAATAGGCATCGTAGCCACTGTATGCTGGTTCCACCCATGCGAAATCAGGTGCAGCGTTAACCTTAGTAACAAATGTTGTTGCAATTAGCAGCGAAACTGAAAGAAGGCATAGCAATGATACAATTTTTCTTTCCATAATTTCGTCCTCGACTGCTAGTCTCTTCTGCAGGTATGGTATATATGTTTTTTTAATAATTTTCCTTGATAATCTTAATTACCCTGAAGCGCCGCTAGCTCTAGAGTGGTGTTTAACATGATGAAAATCGTTGAATGCGTACCCAATTTTAGCACTTCTGACTCGAAGGTGATAGAGCAGATTCTTGATGAAGTGCGAAAGACAAAAAACGCTTTTTTGCTCGACCACACTTTTGATGGCTACTACAATAGACTCGTTGTTTCCATAGCAGGCACCAAAGAATCGACTCTGGAAGCTGCGTTAAACGCTTCTGTTAAAGCGATTAAACTGATCGACATGCGAAAACACAAGGGTCAGCACCCACGCTTAGGCGCTGTCGACGTTGTACCCTTCATACCGATAAAGAACGTAACCCTGCAGGAATGCATCGAACTTGCCAGAAAGTTTGGACAAGCCTTAGCTAAAAAAACAGGCGTGCCCGTTTATCTTTACGGCGACGCCCAACCGAAACCTGAGCGAAAGGATTTAGACTGGATACGCGAAGGCGAGTATGAAAAATTGGCTGAGATGATCGTTAAGCATGGGCGTGAACCTGATTTTGGTTCTGCCAGGTTTGTGGCTGCTTCTGGCGCAGCTATCACGGGCGCGCGCATGGTTATGGCTGGTTTCAACGTTAACTTGGGCACAGCTGATTTGAAGGTGGCTAAGAAGATCGCTAAAGCGTTGCATGGAAGCAAAGGTGGGTTTTCAAACGTCAAAGCTATGGCTGCGTTTATTCCAGAACAGAACGTCACTCAGATTGGCATGAGTATTCATGATTTTGAGAAGACACCGCTCTACCGCGTTTTTGAAACGCTTAAAGTGGAGTGTGCACGTTACAACGTGCCTATCGTCGGTGCAGAATTCTGCGGTATGGTCCCGTTAAAGGCTCTGATTGATATAGCAGGATACTACCTAAAAATTGATAATCTGACCGAGAACAGAATATTAGAAGTGGCGGTTGCAAACGCCTTCGAGAAAGGAGATGACTCAGAATGACTGTTTCAATAAAGTTGCTGGCTCACGCTGGTTTTCAGATAAAAACCAAGAACAAAATAGTCTATGTAGACTTGGAGAAGTACGGCAAGTTTTCTGAAAAAGCAGATTTGATTCTGGTCACACACTCCCATACTGACCATTGCGATCCAGCGCAGATAGAGAGGGCTCGCAAAACAGACACTTTAATCATCGCTCCTTCCGATTGTGTTTCCAAGATTGGTGGAAATGTTAAAACGCTCAACGTTGGAGAAGAGATAACGGTTGGTGACGTCAAGGTTAAGGCGGTTGAGGCTTATAATTTTAAACGTTTCAGGTCTCCTGGAAACCCTTTTCATCCTAAGGGTTTTGGTGTTGGCTACCTGATAACGGCGGAGGGCAAAACGGTTTATCATGCTGGCGACACAGATTTCATTCCTGAAATGAAAAAGTTGGGGCGCGTAGATGTGGCTTTGCTTCCAAGTGGAGGAACTTACACGATGGACAACGCGGAGGCTGTAGATGCTGCCTTAGCCATTAACCCGTCAGTGGTTATTCCCATGCACAGGTGGGACACGAACGCGGAAGAGTTCAAGAAGAAGGTTGAGGCTGACTCGAAGATTAAAGTAGTTTTGCTTAATGCGAATGAAGAGTTTCAAGTGGTCTGAGAGCATGTCTACGGTTCCGAAGCGGGCCAAGCGAGAAAACCGAACGAAAGCAGACGTTCTCATCGTCAACGCTAACGAGCTTGTCACGCTGAGCGGTGACCCAAAGCCGCGTGTGGGCAAGCAGATGCAGGAGTTAGGAATCATCCGTGATGGCGGTTTGGCTGTAAAGGATGGCAGAATTGTCGCAGTGGGTAAGAGCGCTGAGGTTAGGAACAACGTTAAAGCGGAGACGGTGATCAGTGCAGACGGCAAGACGGTTATGCCTGGGTTTGTTGACCCGCATACGCATCTGGTTTTTGCTGGTTCGAGGGAGGATGAGTTTCAGATGCGTGTTGAGGGCGCGTATTACTTGGAGATTCTTGCGGCTGGCGGCGGAATTCTGAAGACTGTTAGAGAAACGCGAAAAGCTAGTGTTGATAGACTTGTGGATTCTGGGATGGAGACGCTTGATGCGATGCTGGAGTGTGGGACGACTACCGTTGAGGCGAAGAGCGGTTATGGTCTTGAGACGAGAGATGAGTTGAAGATTCTGGAGGTCATGAAGCGTTTGAATCAGTTGCATGATGTGGATGTGGTTCCGACTTTTTTGGGTGCGCATGCGTTTCCGCCTGAGTTCAAGGGCGATCCACAGAGTTATGTAAATCTCGTGGTTGAAGACATGATTCCAAAAGCGGCTGAGAAAGGGCTTGCGGAGTTTTGTGATGTTTTTTGTGAGAAGGGTGTTTTTAGCTTGGAGCAGACTAGACGTGTTCTGTTGGCTGGTAAGGGTTGTGGTTTGAAGCCTAAGGTTCATGCTGATGAGATGACCATGTTTGGTGGTGCTGAGCTTGCGGCTGATGTTGGTGCGGTGTCGGCTGATCATCTGCTTTTTTCTTCTGCTGAGGGTTTGAAGGCTATGGCTGAGAAAGGCGTTGTGGCGGTTTTGCTTCCTGCAGCTGCGTTTACTTTGATGAACGGGCGGTTTGCGGATGCTCGGCGGATGATTGATTTAGGGGTTCCTGTGGCTTTGGGTTCTGATTTTAACCCGAGTTGTTGGGTTTTGAACATGCAGTTGATCCTCGGTTTTGCCTGTCATTTTATGCGTTTGACGCCTGCTGAGGCGGTTACGGCGGCGACGATTAACGCGGCGCATGCGGTTGGCAGGGCGGGTGAGGTTGGCAGTTTGGAGGTTAGCAAGAAGGCTGATGTTCTTATTTTGGATGTGCCGAACCATAAGAATCTGGGTTATCGTTTTGGGGCGAATGTTGTTGATAAGGTTATCAAGAATGGCAGGGTGGTTGTTGATAGGGAAGAAAAACGTGGTGGGATAATGTTTGTTGAGCGGGCTGAATAAGTCGGCTTATGCTGGTTTGCGTGCTTTTTCGGCTATTGTGAAGATGATCCATGTGGTGATGCCGTAGATTACGGCGTTGAAGACGGCTATGATTAGCGTGGTGGCTTGGATGCCTAGCACGAGGTAGTCAGTGTCTGGGACGTTTAGTGAGTCGTAGATTTGTCTGCCAGGCGGCATGTTTGGGTAGGCTATGCTTGCTACGAGCATTGCGAAGAAGGCGATTAGGAATACTATTGCGCCTCTCATTTCTCTCTCCTTTTCTACTCGTTATGCGCAAGAAGCGTTTTTAAGGTTGTGTCTGTGTGGGAAAGGATTTTAACGTAGTTTTGCTTTTTCAGTTTCGGGTGTGAGTGTTGAAGATTGGTAGACCTGTGAAGGCTTTGATGGGTTCTGAGTTGCATTGTAAGAATTGGCAGATTGAGGGCGCGTTAAGAATGCTTTGTCACGTTTTGGATCCTGAGGTGGCTAAGGATCCTGAGCATCTCATTATCTATGGTGGGACGGGTAAAGCCGCGCGGAATTGGGAGTGTTTTGACGCGATCGTGGATGCGTTGGTCGGGCTTGAGGCGGATGAGACTTTGCTGGTTCAGAGTGGTAAGCCTGTGGCGGTTTTCCAGACGCATGAGTTTGCGCCGCGGGTTTTGATCGTTAACGCTATGCTTGTGCCGAAGTGGGCAACATGGGATTATTTCCTTGAGCTGGAGCAGAAGGGGTTGATTATGTATGGGCAGATGACGGCTGGGAGTTGGGCGTTTATCGGGACGCAGGGGATTTTGCAGGGCACGTATGAAACGTTGGCAGCCGTAGCGAAGCAGCATTTTGGCGGGAGCTTGCGTGGGCGGCTGGTTTTGACGGCGGGTTTGGGTGAGATGGGTGGGGCTCAGCCTTTGGCGGTGACGATGAACGAGGGGGTCGCTTTGGTTGTGGAGGTTAATTCTTGGGCGATTGAGCGCAGGCTTAAGCATGGGTATTTGGATGATTGGACGGACAGGCTTGATGAAGCGGTCCGGCTGGTTTTAGATGCGAAAGAGAAAGGTAAAGCTTTTAGTGTGGGTTTGTTGGGGAATGCGGCTGAGGTGTTGCCTGAACTGTTGAAGCGTGGTGTGATTCCTGACGTGGTTACGGATCAGACGAGTGCGCATGACCCGTTGAATGGCTACTATCTGGCTGGCTTCAGTAAGGAGGAGGCGGATGAACTTAGGAAGCGTGATCCGAGGGATTATGTGCATCATGCGATGGAGAGCATGCGTGTTCATGTCAAGGCTATCGTGGGTATGATGCGGCGGGGCGCGGTGGCGTTTGATTATGGCAATAACCTTAGGCAGCAGGCGTTTGATGCTGGGTTTAAGGAGGCGTTTGCGTATCCTGGGTTTGTGCAGGCGTATGTAAGGCCTCTTTTCTGTGAGGGTAAGGGTCCGTTTCGTTGGGCTAGTCTGGTGGGCAGCAAGGAGGATATTTACAGGCTTGATGATGTGGTTTTGAACGAGTTCGCGTATGATGAGGGATTGTGCAGGTGGGTTCGGAAGGCTAAGGAGCACGTCAGGTTTCAGGGTTTGCCCGCGCGGGTTTGTTGGCTCGGTTACGGTGAGCGTGCGCGGTTTGGAAAGATAATTAACGACATGGTTGGAAGCGGTGAGCTTAGTGGTCCTGTTTGGATTGGAAGAGATCATTTAGACGGGGGGAGTGTGGCTTCGCCTAATCGTGAGACAGAGGGTATGAAGGACGGAAGTGATGCCATTGCGGATTGGCCGATTTTGAATGCGCTTGTGAACGCTGTTGGTGGGGCTTCGTGGGTTAGTGTTCATCATGGTGGCGGAGTGGGTATAGGTTACAGTATTCATGCGGGGATGTGTTTGGTGGCGGATGGCACGGCGGAGGCGGAGAAGCGGATTGTGACGGTGTTGACGACTGATCCTGGGACGGCAGTTGTGAGGCATGCGGACGCTGGATACGAAAAAGCGCAGCAGATAGCTAAGGATAGAGACGTCAAGATGCCGATGTTGAAGTAGTGGCTGTTTACCGTAAACGCTTTAACGTTGAAGGCTGCATCTTTTCTGTTGGTTGGTGAATGTTGTATGTCTGGAGCTGTTGATGTTGAGGGTTTGAAGCGTGAGGTCTGGTCGCTTTTTGGCGAGTTGCAGAATATTTATTTGGCTACTGTTGAGGGTGATCAGCCGCGCTTGCGTCCTGTGACGTTGATTCGTTCGGGTGATCGTTTGTTCTTTGCCACAGGTGCGGGTGACGCTAAGACGAGGCAGATTAAGGGTAATCCGAAGGTTGAGTTTTGCATGTTGCTCGAGAAAGGAGAGTCTAAGGGCACGTTGAGGGCTGAGTGTTTGGCTAATACTGTTACGGATATGAGTGTGAAGGGTGACCTTTACAACAGGGTTGCGTATATGAAGCAGTTCTGGAGCAGTCCTGAGGATGAACGGTTTATGCTTTTTGAGTTGACGCCGAAGGGCTTTGAATATCTGCCAATAGGCGGCATGCAAGCAACAAAAATCAAACTGTAATTTGCTTTAAAGAACAACGACATAATTCATGCTATCACTGGTCAAACTGGCTTAAAAGCCATATTCTTATTTTTAGTCTGTGCAACCTTATTCCATATGAACTTAGCGAATGCGTAGCGTTATATGTTTCTGCTGAAAAATAGCATTGGGAAGGAATATAGAATGGAATTATCATATACGGAGATTTTCAAATATTCGGACATACTAAACCCAGTCTCTCCAACTACTTTGCTATTGGCAGGCAAACTTGCCCAACTCGGACCTGAGAAAACAGTTCTTGATCTCGGGAGTGGAAAAGGTTACCCTTCCCTGTTATGGACAAGCATATTCGGGGTTCATGTTGAAGGATTTGATGTGAATAGGAATTACGTAAAATACGCAAATTCACGTGCTAAGATGCTGAATCTCTCGAGTCGAGTTAAATATACGTGCAGAAACGTCAAGAAACTGAGCCTTGGCATGAGATACGATGTGATAGCTTCTTTAGGGCTTGGAGTAGCACGAGTATATGGAAGCTATACTGATGCTCTGGAAGTGCTCAAAAACATGCTAAACAAAGATGGTATTTTGGTCTTGGCAGAACCCGTTTGGCTTGCGAGACCTGTTTCCTCAGAAGTGCTGAGTGCTCTTGACGAATCCGAAGACAATCTTGTTACCAAGCCCCAAATGCAGGAATTGTTGCGTGAACACGGATTTAAGAAGCTAGGAGATTTCGTCTCCTCAAAAGAGGACTGGGAAATCTATGTTAGACCAACCTACATTGCCATGCAGGAAATCGCCAAGGGCAAAGGCAAATTTGCAGAAGAAGCAAAAAAGGTTATAGACGGCTTCAGAACCGAATATGATGCTGTTGATCAGCATTGGAACATGATTCTTTGGGTTGCTAAGTCTCAATAAAATCTCGTCTCTCCATAGCGGATTTCTCTCTCTCTGCTTCAACGTGGGGCTCATGCTGTTAGTTTGACAATATCGACAGAAGCGAAACCCTTGTCGTTCTGTTGAGCTACAACTTTTCCGCAAGCACTTTGTCTGTCTGTTTGTCTGTCTCTACCGTGTTTGTAGAGATGAGTAAAGGTAGAGAGAGAAGTAGAGAGAGGAAAAAGGGTAAAGTTTTATCCAACCAACATTTACAGGGTTGCAGAAACCTATGGGGGAGGGCAGGTCGGTATTGACTGTTTTCAGCCCTAAACGAACATCGAAAACCACAAAAACCTTTTCTCAAAGTAAAAGAGTTTACTCTATGTATATCTTCGCATGCAAAGAATCTCCTTCTGCAAGTCGCACTTACTCTTTTGGCCATTTGTATGCAAGCCAGATGATCGAGGCGTTAACCAAGATTTTCGCAACCCAAATTGTTACAGCATAGGCGTACGGGTCTGCAAACTCCATAGACAAACCAACAAAGCTGAGAATAACGCCAACTGTGCCCATGACTATGTTTGCCCAGCGACTTATCGAACCCTTCGCCGTCACGGTCACGAAAGCCATAATCAACGGAAACAACACTATAAACGCGTAGAACAACAAGACCTCCTGTCCTATCTGCAATCCCTGTATCTCTCCCGACCTAATATCGTCTATCACACCTGGCTTCAGGGACGTCAACACCATTTCCCCCAAGAAAGCCACTTCCGAAAACAACCACAACACTGCGATCCTCACCTTATGTAAAACCAAATCCTCCACAACCAGTCACCTCTCTCTACTTTCCACGTCATTTCTACAACATGTGTTCAACTAATATTAATAATTTAAGAAAAAAAATCCACCACTCAAATCACAAATGATTCAAAACCAACCATATTTGTATCCTAATAGAAATTCGTTGAAGAAACCTAGAGGAGGTAGGTCCGTAATGGCTGTTTTCAAAGCCAAACCGTCCGCGTACAACAAGTCAGACTATTGAGACCTCTCTTAAGTAGCAGGCACACCATCTAGAAATCATTTGAACAAAGAACAGGAGGGACCAGTCAGAACTAAACGTTCAATCTATATATAGGGGAGGGGGTAGGTCTCTCCGAGAGACGCCTAACCCAAAACAATTGCAACACAAACAAAAAAAGAGAAGAAAAAGAGGCTTAACAGCTTCATCTTTTCTAGTATGGAGGCATTCCACCCATACCGCCCATGCCACCCATTCCTCCCATCCCACCAGGCGGCATCCCCTGCGGCATCGGCGGACCCTTCCCACCACTCTTCGAGGCAATCAAATCGTCAATCTTCAGAATCATGTTCGCTGCTTCAGTAGCCGACTTAATCACTTGCAGTTTGACACGCAACGGCTCCACCACTTTCAGCTCAAGCATGTTCTTAATCTTGCCAGAGAACACGTCCACACCGAAAAACGGCGTCTCCGCACTCTCATGCTTAGCCCTCAAAGCCACCATGATGTCAATCGGGTCCAAACCCGCATTCTCAGCCAACGTCAACGGAATAACCTCAACCGCATCCGCAAAAGCCTCAACCGCCAACTGCTCACGACCACCAACTTTCACCGCAAAAGCCCTCAACTGCTTCGCCACCTCAGCCTCAGGCGAACCCCCACCAGCCACTATCTTGCCATCTTCAACAACATCCCTGACGACACACAAAGCATCATGCAAAGAACGCTCAGCCTCATCAATAACATGCTCCGTCCCGCCTCTAATCACAATAGTCACCGCTTTCGGGTTCTTACACTCACGAATGTAAAGCAGCTTATCATCACCAATCTTAACCTCCTCAACCATCTTCGCCTTACCAAGCACGTCAGCCGTCAAATCCTTAACACTTGCCATAACTTTGCCGCCAGTAGCCTTAGCCAACTTCTCCATATCACTGCTACTAACACTCTTTACCGCTATAATGCCCTTCTTCGCCAGAAAATGCAGAATCACATCATCAACACTCTTTTCGCTGAAAACCACGTTCGCACCACTCTCAGCAATCGTATCCACCATTTCCTTCAGCATACGCTCCTCTTCATCCAAAAACATCTTCATCTGTTCAGGACTCTCAATGTTAATCTTCGCATCAAACTCGGTCTTCGATATCTCCAGCTTCGCGTTCAACAAAGCTATCTTCGCGTTCTCAACAACCTTAGGCATCCGCGAACTTGCAATCTCCTTGTCAATCACCATGCCCTTAACAAGCTCAGTTTCCTCCAAGCTTTTTCCCTGTTTTTTCACAATCTTGATCAAATCGATGTCAGCCTTAATCTTCCCATCTGCCTCTTCAGCAACCTGCTTAACCGCATTGACGGCCAACTTTGCAAAGTGTTCTCTTGCGCCCATCATGCCTTTAGTCTCCAAAGAAGTCAAAGCTATCTCGATCAACCGTTTTTCTTCGTCAATCTTCACTGGAACGGCCATTTTTTCCAAGACTACTTGCGCTTTTTCGCTTGCCTGCTTGTAGCCATTAATGATTACTGTTGGATGAATATCCTTGTCAAGCAAACTTTCCGCCTTGACCAGCAACTCGCCAGCCAAGATAGCAGCCGTCGTTGTTCCATCGCCAACCTCGTTGTCCTGAGCCTTCGCAACTTCAACAAGCATCTTCGCCGCAGGATGCTGCACATCAAGCTCCTTCAGTATTGTCGCACCATCATTAGTTATCGTAACATCACCGAAATTGCCGACAAGCATCTTATCCATGCCAAGCGGACCTAACGATGTTCTCACTATTTCAGCAATGACCTTCGCTGCCATAATATTATTCTTCTGAACCTCCCTTCCCGTAGTTCTTCCTGTTCCCTCTTTCAAAACCAAAACTGGGACTCCTCCCGAAGGTGTTTCAGACATTCACAACCATCTCCATCCAGATTTTTTAAATTGCTTTGCGAAATCTACGAAAAAACAATTAATATAAACGTTTCTAAAGCCCTTCTGCTTTAACAATATGGTATCCTGACGCCTTACGAAGCCTGTTCATAACCGCCAAACCCACCCCCTCAGTAGAAACGCCCTCAGCAACAATAACATCAACGCCCTCCAAATCAAACGCCCTCAAAAGCCCAAACAAATTCCTAGCAACACTCGCTAGATCCTCTCTGCTTCCAAGAGACTTAACCACGCCAGCCTTATAACAATCCACAGTCTCGGCCGTCGCAAGAACACCAACCCTCTTCCGTCGCGCTTCATAAAACCTAACAAGCTTCTTCACCTTACTAACAACCGCCGACAACTCGCCCTCAACAACAACCACATCAGCCCGAGGCGCATAGTGCTTATGCTTCATCCCAGGCGAACGCACCTCACCCACACAAACAACCCTATCCGCAACCGCAACGGGGTTAAGTGTTACCCTGCCCAAAATCTTCTTCAACACCTCATACGAAATACCCCCAGGCCTGAGAACCTGCGGCGGATCAACAGTCAAATCCAAAACCGTAGACTCAACACCAACCTCAGTCGAACCACCATCCAACACAGCGTCAATACGCCCATCCAAATCCTCCAGAACATGCGTTGCAGACGTGGGACTAGGCTTTCCAGCAAGATTAGCGCTCGGCGCAGCAATCGCACAACCACTTTCCCTGATCAAAGCCAAAGCAACCTCGTGCTTCGGCATCCTAACCGCTATAGTATCCAAACCTGCAACCGTCACGCTCGGCACCACAGAAGAACGCTTAAAAATCAACGTCAACGGTCCAGGCCAAAACCGTTCCATAAGCTTCAAGGCTGTAGACGAAACCTCTTCTGCAAGCCTATGAACATCTTTTAAGGCGCTTACATGCACGATTGGAGGATTATCAAGCGGTCTTTTTTTCGCCTTGAACAAACCCAAAACCGCCTTGGCGTTCAGCGCGTCTGCGCCAAGACCATAAACAGTTTCGGTTGGAAAAGCCACTAAGCCGCCTTTTTTGATGAAACCCGCTGCTATGCGAATCTTTTCTAAATCTGGTTTTTGCGGGTCTACTCTTAGCACTAGAGTTTTTTTCATCGATTAATGATTAGAGAGAGCCTTACATTAAACTTCTGCAGAATAAAGAAATAGATGGAGAAAATTAAGGCTTGTTAGACAACGTAGTAGTCTATGACTTTTTCTATGCTTTTGGGCGGAACCTGCCTCGCTGCAAGCTGTTTCAAAATCTTAATCATCTGAGGCTGAAAACGAGCAATATCCGTCAACGACACCAAACCTACAAGTCGTTTTCCATCAACAACGGGCAGTTTCTTAATCTTCATCTGAAACATAAGCTTCACAGCTTCTTCCAAATCCATGGCTGGCTCCGCAACGACCAACGGGCTTGTCATGATGTCCTTAACTTTTGTTTTTTCCGCGTTTTTCGCTTCTGCAACGACGCGTTTCAGCAAGTCGCGTTCAGTTATTATGCCCATGGCTTTTCCTTTCTTCACCGTGATCAAACAGCCGATTTCGAACCTGTTCATAACCTCAGCGGCTTCCTTAACTGTTGAATTCTCGTCTATCGTTATTACTTCCTTTATCATGACATCGTCAACTTTCAACGACACAGTTTTTTCCTCCTCTTTCTTGTGCGACAAATAGATTCCCAATACTATCTTTTTAGCGTCATACATTATATATAAATTGGTGTGCGGAAGTTTCTGTTCACAAACCCCGTAACTTGCGAACAAGCGTTTCCGAACGCTCAGACCTAAGAATTTGTGCACGTTCAAACTTCTCTCTAGGCTTCGTAAAAGGTCTAGTAGCATCCACCCCTACTTTCGTCGTCAAACCAGTTTCTTGATTTGCCGAAGAATCTAACGTCGAGCCCCGCGCATTGTTTATGATTATTAAGTCTTCGTTTGCTTGGAAACGAGTCGCAATAGCCCACTCCACATCAGAAGCGTTACACACGTCAATGTCTGAATCCACAACCACTGCATGCTTTAAACTCGGGTGTGCCGCGAAAGCAGCTAACAAAGCATTTTTTCCGTCACCATCAACTTGCTTCTCTATAGATATTACAGCGTGAAGCCACCCGCATCCGCCCGCTGAAAGATTAACTGCATAAACTTTTGGCACGACTTTGGAAACAGCGTCCCAAATCAAGACTCCACGGGGCAAACCCATCAAAAGCCTGTGTTCAGCGCCTCCAGGCAGAAGAGCCTCATAAACATAGTCATTACGATGTATCATTCCGACAACTTCTACTACTGGCTGTTTCCTCTGAACATCATACGTTCCCGTTATGTCCACGAAGGGTCCCTCAACAACTTCTTTCGACGCAGAAATCCTGCCCTCCAGAACTAGTTCGGCATCAGCGGGAGCACAAGCATCAACGTGTTCGCACTTGATCAAACGTAGCTTGTCGTTCATCAGTTCGTTTGCCACGTCAAACTCGCATACTCCGAAAGGAAGAGGCGAAGAAGCTGCCAACAACACTGCAGGATGGACGCCGATGGCAATTGCTACGTCCAAATCTTTTCCTTTTTCCTTCGCCACATTCCACAATTTGTAGAGATGTCTGGGAACCAGACGAATCGCCAGATGATTTTTATCCAAAACTTGCAGGCGGTGGACGGAAACGTTCTCAAATTTTTCATCAACACTTCTTGCGTGTATGACTGCAGAAGTAATGTATTGTCCCGCATCGCGTTCAAAATGCGTTAAAATCGGAATCTTGGAAAGATCAACCTTTTCCACAGCCTCGTTAACCGCTCCATCGTTAACGGTTTTTGCTTTTCTGGGCGACTGCCAAGCTTTCAGCAACCTAGCATAAAGACCATTCTGGTCAACATCAAGCGCAGAGCAGATCCTCTTCCGAGTCCCACAAACGTTGGCGACGATTTTTGTTTCAAAGTCTTTCACTTTTTCAAAAAGGAGGACGGGCCCTTCACAGTCGAAGCTTCTCATAATGTATGATGTTTCAAGTTTTGTTGAAACTTTGTCTTTCACGTGTAAGACTTGTTTTTCTTTTTCTGTTTGCTTAATAAATTCTCGGAAACTCATGTTGTCAAGCCTTCTTTTTCCGTTTCTGCGTGGATTACTTTTTCAACTAGCCTTTTAAGAATTGATTGAGCTTGTGTTTCGCTAATTGTTTCCAGATAGATGGAAACCAACGCGATTTTTTCCTTTTTTGAGGCTACGTATTCGGCAAACATGCGTGCTGAAACTGCGTTTTTGTCACCTAGCAGAATTGATGATGAGGGAGAGCCGAGCATATCTTTTGGTTTGGGAACGGCGATAGCGAGCGTTCCAAGCTTGTCTTCCTTTTCGCTCAGCAAAACCAAACATGAATTCTTTGACTCCACGTATACGGCGAGAAAACGCATGTTCTGCTCGATTATTTCATCTTTAACTACTTTCGCACGTTCCATCGTCAATGTCTCCATCTGCTTATTTATAGCTTCATGTATTCACTATTTATCATTTTCAAAAGGCGAGGCAACAGATGACTGAGAATAGACCTGCAGAAATATTGGAGATACTCCGAAAAACCTTCACGATGCCAAAATGGCCAAGTTCGGATAGAGACTCGTTCAAAACATTGATTGTAACCATTATTTCGCAGAACACGGCAGACAGGAACACGGCAAGAGCTTTCGAAAACCTTTCGAAACAATTCGAAATAAACCCCGAAGTGCTCGCAAACGCGGAGACAAGCCAGATTGAACAGTGCTTGAAAGTGGCTGGACTGTACAAAAGCAAAGCCAATGCAATTAAACAAGTTTCAAAAACAATCCTTCAAGAATTTCACGGTAGTCTCGAATCAATTTTGTCACTGCCCCTCGAACAAGCAAGAAAAACGCTTCTAGAATTAACTGGTGTCGGACCAAAAACCGCTGATGTTGTGCTGCTTTTCAGCGCACGCAGACCTACGATTCCTGTTGACACACATGTTAATCGCGTGGCAAAACGGTTAGGCTTGGCTCCCATCAGCGGAGGTTATGAGGCTGTGCGTGAATCACTTCAGTCTCTTTATGACCCGAAAGACTATCTAGCCGTTCACGTGTTGCTGATTTCGCACGGTAGAAAATACTGCCGAGCCAGAAACCCATTATGCAAGCAGTGTCCTGTGAACAGGCTTTGTCCATCAAGGCAACTTGGAGATAAGAATGACTGAACTAACCGAAGATGTCGCTGCGTACTTTCCATATGCCGAAGTAAGACCTTATCAAGATGATTTTATCGCAACCATATTTGAAGCTGTTAAGGACGATCGTTCGGTTCTTGTTGAAGGAAGCAACGGCTTAGGAAAAACGATCGCCGCCCTAACCGCCTGTCTTCCCACAGCGGTGGATAAGAGGCTTAAGATTTTGTATGTTGCTCGTACGCATCGTCAACATGACCGCGTGATAGAAGAACTGCAAACAATTTCTAAGAAGCAACCTGTTTCTGGGATTTCAATTCGCGGACGACATGAGGTATGCCTCAACCACATCGTAACAAGGTATGCGGTTGACGTTCGGGCTTTCATGGAAATCTGCGAGTTAATGAAAAACACAAACCGATGTCCATACTACCGAAACATCAAAGAAAAAGAAGACGAATATACACAACTTCAAGAACAAATAACCTGTCACCCTTACAAAGCTTCGGAAATACAAAGAATCTGCCGTAGAAGAAATTTCTGTCCTTATGAGCTTGCAAAATCAGTGTTAGCTGATGTTAACGTGATTGCATTAAGTTATCTATACGTTTTCGACCCAGCTATCCGCAACGTGTTCATTAAAAGTTTGGATACGCACTTAGGCAAAGTCATACTAGTCATCGATGAAGCCCACAACCTTCCAGAAACAGCAGTTGACATCGCAAGCAGTAATCTATCGCTTTTTGTTATGAGACAAGCAGAAATTGAGGCGAAAAAATTCAAACATAAAGACATCGCAAACTTGGCTGGTTTTATAAGAGAGGAAACCGAACGGCTGGCAAAAGAGATCAGCAAAGAATCACCTATTTCCACCGAATTTTTAACGAAACTTGTTGAGGAAAAAGCTGGAGCAGACGAGCCCCTAGCTTTCTTCAAACATCTATGTAACACTGGCAGCCAGATCAAAAAAAGCCAGCTTGCGGAGGGAAAATCTCCTCGTTCCTTCATTCATGTAATGGGTGAATTTTTAATAAGATGGGTGGAAACTGCTGAAGACGATTCTTTCACTAAAGTGATAAGCAAATACGTTTCAAAACGAGGCGTGCCAACCGCAAAGCTTGAAATAGTCGCCCTAGATCCTTCCAGAATCACTGCACCCGTTTTTTCATCAGTCTACTCTAATGTCGTAATGTCAGGAACGCTCCAGCCGTTAGACGCATACGCAAAAATAACCAAGCTTCCAGACAACACCATCAAATGCGTTGTACCCTCACCTTTTCCAAAAGAGCACATTCTACCGCTCATCTCCTGTGGAGTCACAACAGCAATGGAAAGGAGAACGCCAGAAATGTACGCCAAGATCATAAAGCGACTGGAAGAAATCGTGCATCACACTCCTGCAAACACGGGAATATTTGCGGCTTCTTTCGAAGTTTTGAACGCTTTGCTAAATGCAGGATTGGAGGAAGCTTTGGGCAAGCCTCTTTTTAACGAACGCAGAGGCATGAGCTCTAAAGAAAACGAAAAAATGGTCGCAGAATTCAAAACGTATGCGGACAGCGAAGGAGCTGTACTTTTAGGCGTTCAAGGCGGGCGTTCATCAGAAGGCGTGGATTTTCCAGGCAACCAGATGAACTCGGTAGCCATCGTAGGAATCCCGTACGCAGAGCCGACTCCAAAAGTGAAGGCTCAAATCAACTATTTTGAAAAACGTTTTCCAAACATGGGACGCGAGTACGGTTATGTTATTCCAGCGATGAAGAAAGCATCACAAGCTGCTGGAAGACCAATACGCACACTGGAAGATGTTGGCGCCATGATTTTCCTTGACTATCGGTTTGCTGCGCTCTACAATCAAAGCTTTCTACCGTTGTGGGTACGTGAAAACCTGCGAATTTTGCCAGATAAAGAAGGCGTTGTTGCACAGGAGCTTGATGTTTTCTTTAAACAAGTTTCTTGAGCGATGCAACATCCTCGTTTTCTTTCTCGAACGCTGGAATCTCTCTCAGATTTTTATCCAGTTTCACTTTGCCCATAATAACCAACGAGATTTCTTCTGAAACTGGGGTTGAAATCTTCAAGATTTTTCGCAGGTAATTGATCTCTTGGAGAACACCTATGCCCATGAACCTTCTCTTTGAATCATGCACCGCCGCGAGTATTCCTTGCTCTTCACCTTTTCGAGTAATATCAACCATCTTTTTTGTGAATTCTTCAACTTTCTTGATATTTTCTGTGCTAATCCAACGGTTTTTGCCGATTATTACACTTATTTTGTCCTTCAGTTCTACAAAATGCAACGGTTTCATTCCCAGCAGCTCATAGATTTTCCCTGCTCTCTTCGGGCTTTCTCTTGTTCCGCTTAAACCGAAAATATCGCTGTTTTCAACTTCAAGCCAGCTTAGCGGGAGAGACTGCACCCTCGAGTTCTTTAAGTATTTTATGTATCCCAGTTCGCGAAGGTTTTTGCGTCTTTCTCGAGTTTTCTGTTCTATAGCTGGGGGAGATTCGATGATGATTTTCTTAGAGTTCTCAAGCGTGTTTATAATAGTCGTCAATTCATCTTTTTGCTGAATGCAGAAAATTATGTCTGGGCTGAGCTCCTCAACAAGTTTGATTTTGTAGTAGGTTGCATCTTCGCCTTCGATCCAGCCGTCAGTGTTTATCATGATGAAGTCTGGATTATTGGCTAGAATCTCCTTTTTCAGCGAGACTAAGCCATCTATGACTTTTTTGATGACGGTGCTTGGAGAAGTGACGCCGACAAAGAACGCGTTTTTTGCTCGCAGATTGAACAAATCCGTTACGGGTTTCGTTACGAAGGTGTAAGCCACTGTGCAAGGTGGTCCTACGTCAGATTGCCCTAAATCTCCGTCTAGAATAGCTACTTTCTTTTTTTCACGCAGTAGTCTGTTTATGAGATATGTATTGAAGCTTGTTTTCCCTGAATCAACCGTGCCAAGAACCATTGCAGTAGCAGGTTTATTTTGAAGATTCAGGAGTTCTTCAAAAGATTTAACCCATGACGAGGGGATAGTGTTTCCTTCTTTTTCTTCGACAGCCGCGCTCTCTCCCAATGAAATGTCAAAAGCGGCAGTTTCCTCTATTGCAAATGGTAGTCTTTTTCCTTCACGTATCACAATCTTGTTCGGGCTACCTATGACAGAACCGAATACTTCCACTTTACCCGAAACCACTGTTACTGACGCTGGTCCATCAACGAGTAAAGTTTTGTCTTTTTCAACTGTCCTGTTCATCCGTCTTCCTCCGTGTATAGATTTGTCCATTTCTCCCAGCTATCTTTATGGCTGAAACAATGTCTCTCAGCCCTCTTCTGTGTTTTGCTTCGCTGAAACCTCGATTGGTGCCGGCTTCGCTCACGCTTTCCAACACAATATCCAGAGACAATGCCTCGTCAAGAGTTCGTAGCAGCTTTTCTTTGTACACTGGAACTCCATCGCCGATTTTGACTGAAACTGATGTTATAGTCGTGCGTTTAAGGTTCTTCAAGATGCTCCTTATCTTATTAGCCGTGTCCTTTACGCTGAAACAGTTTCCTGTTTCTATTACTTTTCCATCTGCAAGAACCGCCAACCCTAAAACTTCTCCCGGGTCTATGCCTATAACGACTCTTTCATAATATTCTTTTCCTTGAACAACCTGTAATGCTTCATTGATCAATGCTTCTGGCTCCATCCCTTCTCTGTAAACCAGAACTCTATCGTGTCTTATTAGTTGTTGCTCGTTTTCTGTGGTTATAACTGCTTTTATCTCCATCGGGATTGGTTCATTTGGGGTTAAGCTTAGGAACGGTATGCTCTTCTTTTTCAATTCGCTAACAACCAAGTAGTAGGCTTTTCCCGAGAGTGTTGCAACTGCGATTCTTGCTTTCATGCCCATTTTTTCCTATTTTCATGTTTTTTGGATGCAAAGCAATTATTAATTCTGCAGTTTATATTCGTTGGTGTGCGTGCTGATGCTGCAGAGAATTCCAACAGACTGTGTTTCAATCGATAGAATTCTAGAAGGCGGCTTACCTTCTGGAAGCGTCAGCTTAATCTATGGAGAAGCCGAAACTGGAAAAACAACATTAGCTATGCAATGTGCAGTCAATTGTGCAAGAAAAGGTTACAAAACGTTATTCATAGATTGTGACGGAACATTCTCTGCCAGAAGGCTATCACAAATTGCCGCTGAGCATTTTAAAGAAATCTTGGAACTTGTCATTTTGGTGCGACCTGAAAATTTTCATGAACAAACGGTATTCATTGACAAATTGACGGAGTACATAACCAAAAACTTCGGATTAATAGTTATTGACACTTTAACATCACTTTATCGCCTTAAAATCGCAGAATCTCCAGACAAAACCTTCGAGCTGAATCGTGATTTGAATAGACAGACAGCGTTATTAGCACAGGTCGCTAGAACCCAGAAAATCGCAGTTTTAGCGACTAGTCAAGTGCGAAGTATCTTCAACGACGCCAATATGGGTGTAGAACCGGTGGCTACGAGAGTTTTGAAATTCTGGGCTGACACAATACTTATGATGAAACCGACTGAGCGTCCAGGAATAATCAGGGTAGTTTTAGAGAAAAGTCCAAAAGGAACTCAATCATTGACTTTTGATTCAAAAATAGATAATATGGGAATACACGATTACTATATGCATTAATGGGTTGTAAAAATGGACGTAGTATTGTTAATTATCGAAGCGATAAAATTCATGTTTCCAGCATACTGTGCAAACGCCGTACCTGTACTGGCAGGAGGTGGGGTTCCAATGGATTTTGGAAAAAAGTTTTTGGATGGAAAACCAATTTTCGGAAAGAATAAAACTTTCCGCGGTTTCTTTTTCGGGTTGGCTGTTGGAACTGGTGTCGGCTTGTTAGAAAGTATGATTTTTGGCTATCCCCTTCTGTTCGGTTTACTGTCATCCCTAGGAGCTCTGCTTGGAGATTTAGCGGGCGCATTTGTTAAAAGACGACTAGGAATCGCTCCGGGAGGCTTGTTGCCTGTTGTTGATCAAGTTGATTTTGTCGTGGGAGCACTTTTGTTTTCGTTTCCAGTTGCTTCGCAGATGTTGTCATTAGAACTTGTCTTAGCCGTGCTGATCGTAACTCCTCCCATACACTTGGTGACGAATTTCGCGGCATACAAGCTGGGGCTGAAAGATAATCCATGGTGAGTTTTTAGTAACTGCCGCTCAGCTTAGATTGTATTATAACTACGAGAAATGCATAGGCTATCATCACGAATGTTGCTCCTACTATGAGCATTAAGTACGCTTGTCTTGGTTTGTAAGCATACTTCGTGCTTTGGTATATGGCTACTAGACCGATTATACCGAATGCGTAGAGGATCATAGAGATTACGCTGTCGGCCACGAATTGTTCTGAGAGTGCTGGGTAGATTAGCACGAATCGTCCATTGACGTAGACTGCTGGAAGCGGTTGATTTATTATGTCATACAAGCCTCCGCCGAACAGGAATATTGCAAGGCTGATACCGATTATTGCTAGAATGAGGGTTGATGGTCTTCTCGCCGTCAGTCTTCTGTAAAGCTTGTTAATCGAGAAAGATGTTGATGAAACAGTTTTCTTAACTTGCTTCGACATCTATTTTTTCTCCACTTTTAGTTAGGTAGTCAGCCACTTCCCGGGCCCATTCACCTGTTAATGAATTCTTGGCAATCTCACTTAAATACTCTTTCCAAGAAATATCCAAAGCTTTCTTCCATACACCGTATTTTTTGCTGACGTTCTCATAAGCTTTCATGTGTAATTCACAATATCTATCACGGCTTGCTTCTCTACCACATATTTTGCATTTCAAACTTCTTCCCTCATTTCTTCTTCAACGGGCATGCTGGGTTAAGACACAATGTCCATGGACGTCTTCCTTTCGTTTTTACGTAAACTGTAGGCCAACCACATCTGTGACAGTTTTTGCCAAGCGGTTTTATCATGCCTTTTTGAGGAAGTGGGTATGATGCTTTACATGTTCCCTTGAAGTAGTTTGTGCATCCAGCAAAACGTTTGCCCGTCTTTCGTGAATATACCACAAAGAGTTTTCCATCATGACAAACTGGGCATGCGCTGATGGTTTTTTCTTCAATTTTAGATTTCCTCAACGCGTTGCTCAGCTGTTCGCCGATTGCTTTTTCGTTTTCCTTTAATCTTTCTAACACTGGTTTGAGAATTTTGACAGCATCTACCAGAACGGCTTCTCTTTTTTCGTTGTTCATCTGGATTTCATTCATTCTTTCCTCAAGGTCTCTTGTTAGTTTTATTGAAACAACAGTTGGGCAGTACTCTTCCAAGACTTTAACAATTTCAAAACCCAAATCTGTTATGATTATTCTTTCTTCACAGACGTATTTTCTGTCATACAGCGTCTGTATTATGTCAGCTCTAGTTGCTTTGGTTCCTATTTCCTGTTGTTCCATTTTTTTGAGTATGCTACCAGCATTGTATCGCGGGGGTGGCTTGGTGAACTTATCTTCCATGATTATTTTCTTAACAGTAACGACTTGTCCTTCTTTTATTAGTGGCAAAATAATTTCTGTTGATCTTTCGTAAGGCGCGTAGTAGCGTATCCAGCCTTGTTGTAGGGTTTGTCTTCCTTTTAGGCAGAAGTGATGTTTGTTGATGTTTATGTTGGCTTTTATGCTTTGTCTTATGGCAGATTCGGCAAAGACTGCCATAAATCTTCGAATTATCAGATCAAGTATTTTTCTTTCATGAATACCGATTGTTTTTTCAGGCTGATTTCCTGTTGGGTAGATAGCGGGGTGCGCTGGGTCTTCTTTTTTTCCTTCGTTGGGTTTGAGCTGCAGTTTTTCGAGAAGCTCAGCGGTGAGTTGATTGTATTGTGGGTTTCGGTATAGTTTTTTCAAAATTGACTCATAGTTTATTGTGGGTGGGAGTTTTTGGCTGCTTGTTCTTGGGTAGGAGATTAATGCATCTAGATAGAGGTGTTGAGCAATGTTCGCAGTCTGTCTTGGCGTATAGTTGAACAGATGGAAGGCTTCTCTTTGCAAGTTTCCTAAATCAAAGGGAAAGGGTGGAGGTTGCTGGAATTTTTTAACGTCGATTTTTTCTATTTGACCTTCCTGTTCATTGCAAGCATTTAGGATGGTGTTTGCTTCTTTTTTGGTTTCAATTATTTCTTTTTCATATTCTGCCTCGAAGATTTGTTCGTCTATCTGAATTTGAGTCTTGATCTGCCAGTACGGTGTTGGCACAAAACTTCTGATGGTTTTTTCTCTTGCCACCAGAAATTTTAATGCTGGACCTTGAACTCTTCCAGTACTGAGTGCAGCGTATTGACCACTCCAGTTTTTGACAGTTATCGTTAAGGCTCTTGTGAGGTTTATGCCGTAAAGCCAGTCCACTTCGTGTCTTGCACGTCCTGCTTCTATAAGTTGAAAATCCAAGTGTGGCAGCGTGTTGCTGTAAGCGTTTTCCAGTTCCTCTTTTGTTAGAGTAGAATATTTCATGCGTTTTGCTGTTTTTTCTTTGTTTTCACATGCATATTTTAATATGGTGTAGCCAATGAGGCTGCCTTCGATATCGTAGTCGCATGCATCGATAAAATCATCAGCGTCTCGGGCTAATTTTGAGATGGCTTCTAGCCATATACGCGTGTGTTTAGTGTTCTTTTCGGCAAGGTATTTTGGCGTCCATTTAAAGGTGAAAACTGGGTAGTGGTTTCTTCCAGCTTTTTCGGCGGCAACAGTGTACAGGTGTCCTAAGGCTGGAACAATGACTATCTGCGTTTCTCTTTGAGCTATATAATAAGGTACGCCGTTTTCTGTTCTTCTTTTCGGATTTTCTTGCATGTCGAGGGCTGTAGCTATTCGCTGGGCAGCATCTGGTTTTTCAGTGATTATTAGTGTATATCTTTGCATTTATCATGCTGTCCATGTTTTGATTTATTAGAGGTTTGGATTGTAAATGATTTGTTTTTATGCGACTCAGTTAAATAAAGGGAGCCTTAGAAAAAGCAAAAATCTGGCACATACTTTTTAATTCTAACGTTAAGGTTTCAGTATTTATCATCTGTGATTGGCCAACTTTGGCAGTTTTTCTCTGATGAATGTGTGGCAGTTGAATTTTTGTAAGTGGTATTTGAGTTTTTTAGTATGTTCAGTGGTCTTTGGCTTAGCAATCGATAAATATGTCGTGGGTGTTTACTTCTCTTGTTGTCTAACGAGGTGTTATGATTTGCCTCAGCGGGTTACTTGTCAAGGATGCGGTCATGTCTTATACGAAGGTGCTGATCTTAAGCCTCCGGATGAGATTTTACATCTCAACGATGGTAAATGCCCAAAGTGTGGCAAGAAACTTTCGCTTGTGCCGCTTGACGTAGACGTGAAACCTATTAGATGAATTGCTAACTAAGGAATGGAGTTTTATGGAGACAGTTCACAGAACCCAATTTTACAGTGTACATAAATCAACGGCAGAATTGACTGTTTTTGCAGGGTTCGAGATGCCACTATGGTACAAGGGTATAATCCCTGAGCACTTAGCCGTTCGAAACAATGTTGGCGTTTTTGACATCTCTCACATGGGACGAGTGATGGTTACAGGAGTTGATTCCGAACGTTTCCTGAATTACGTAATAACAAATGATACATCAAAATTGCCACCTAATGCAGCACAATATTCGGTTATGTGCAACGAAAAAGGCGGCATATTGGACGATTTCGTGGTGTACAGGTTAGAAATGGAAAAGTTCATGGTTGTTTTCAACGCAAGCAATCGAGAAAAAGACTATAACTGGCTGATCAAGAACGCCAAGGATTTCAACGTGAAAATTGAACAGGTTTCAGACAACGTGGCCATGCTTGCCGTTCAAGGTCCGAATGCCGAGAAAGCTCTGCAAAAGATTTCTACAGAAGATTTGAGTAAAATTGAACGCTTTAAATGTGGGCACACCCGATTGGCAAATGTGGAAGTTTTTCTTGCGAGAACAGGTTACACTGGCGAGGATGGGTTTGAGGTTTTCATATGGAACGCCTCATTAGCACAGCCTGACAACGCTCTAAACCTGTGGAATGACCTCCTTGAGGCTGGCAAAGTTTTTGGAATAGAGCCGTGTGGCTTGGCGGCAAGGGATACTTTGAGGCTAGAGGCTGGCTTGTGTTTGTATGGAAACGATATAGATGAAACTACTACTCCATTAGAAGCAGGTTTGGGTTTTGTGGTGAAGCTTCAAAAAGATAGGTTCATAGGAAAAGAGGCTTTGCTGAAACTGAAGAACGAAGGGATTAAACGCAAACGTGTTGGCATACAGATGATAGGTCAAGGAATCCCGCGACCAAACTTTGAGATTTACAACGTTTCAAGCGAAAAGATAGGGTATTTAACAAGCGGAACTTTTTCACCCTTGCTTAAATTCGGCATAGGAATGGGATATGTTCAAGTTTCTCAAGCTCAGGAAGGAAGCATAGTGAACGTGAAGATACGTGACAAACTAGTCAAGGCAAGAATAGCGCCGTTTCCATTATATGACTCTGAAAAATATGGTTCAAAGCGAAAAACAACGTAAAACTTCTTTTAAAAAGAATCTTTTTTCTTTTTTTGGATACTTATATATAGATGGTGGGCGTTTTTTACTTCTTCTCTGACCGTAAGGATAATAAAACACCTTAGTATTGTCAATACTAACCCTATGAGGAGAGACGAGTTCAAAAATGGATATTCGAAGCGTCTTTACAAAAGAACGAATCGTTAACGGTTTTAAGAGTTTAGGCAAGCTGCGAATAAAAGTCAGCCACGATTCCCTCGTGACTTTGGCAGCTTTATCGCTAATACTTTTTATTTCTTTCGGAATACGTTTATTTCCTCTGCGTTGGGAAGTCCAAACAACTACAGTACACATAACCGAGTTTGACGGTTACTTCCAATACCACTTTGCACAGTATATGGTTAACAACGGATTTGTCTCATGGGCTTATCCGAATCCTTGGAATGATACCCAAAGATGGTACCCAGAAGGAATAAACGTGGCAGCAGCAGGTTCTCCAGGTTTGCCTATGACTGGAGCTTTTCTGTATGACGTAGTTTCGGCGCTAGGAATAAATATTGAGCTCATGACTTTGTGTGCTCTCATTCCGCCCATACTCGGCATGTTAGCCAGTTTGTTCATCTACTTTCTAGGCAAAGACATAGGCGGAAAAACTACGGGACTGTTAGCTGCTCTTTTTGTCGCTTTAAGTCCTTCCTTCATTCAACGGTCATCAGTCGGTTGGTTTGATGATGAGATAATAGGGGTTCCGTTTATGATACTGTTCATGTTACTGTTTTTGCGGTCAATCGAAAATGATCGACCTATAAAGTCAACTGTGACATATGCAGTAGCTGCTGGGTTGTCATTAGGCTACTTAATTGCAGGGTGGGGTGCTGCATACTACGCTATAGGTTTGATGGCACTCTTCGTTTTTGTGTTAATCTTGCTTAAAAGGTACACGCAAAAGCTGCTCTTGTCATACAGTTTGACTTTTGGACTAGGTCTGTTCATAGCGATCAATGTTCCAAAGCTTTCACCGAACTATCTTACAAGTTCTGCTGTTTTACCCGTCGCTGGAATTTTCCTTCTGCTTTGCATGTTCGAATTCTTCAGAACTTTCCAATCTGTAAGAGCAAGGTTTCTAACCCTTGTGTCATTATTAACCGTGATAGTCGGCGGTTTTTCCGTTCTTTGGTTATCTGGGCACATGCGGAATATTGCTGGGAAATTCTTCTCCGTAATTGATCCGTTCTTACGTCAAGGTATTCCGCTTATAGAATCTGTTGCCGAGCATAGAATTTCCGCGTGGGGTTCAATATATTATGAGTTTGGAATAGGAATACTTTTCTGCGTGGCAGGTTTGTACTTCGTCACGAGAAATCTCAACAATAAGAACCTTTTTGTTGTGATTTTTGGTTTGACAGCGCTTTACTTTGCTTGTTCCATGGTGAGACTGTTTGTGATTATGGCTCCTGCGTTTGGTTTGTTAGCTGCAATCGGCATAGTTGGTTTGCTTAAACCGTTTATCACTCTGTTAAAGCAAACGCCAAAGATTACCCTGAAAAAGAAATATAGCTTGGAGTCTGTTGGGAAAGAGTTCAGCGGTGCTGCTGTCCTTTTAATATTCCTTATTCTAATGACAAACATTGCTTTTCCAATGCCAAGCGTTTATAGGCAAGCCTATGCTCCGACAACAATTTCTGCAGGCAGTCTTCCAATCGCGCCCGCTAAACAAGTGAATCAATGGCTTGACATGCTTCAGTGGACTCAGAACAACCTTCAGGCAAACACTATTGTAAGCAGTTGGTGGGATTATGGGTATTGGTTGACAATACTGGGTAATGTAACGACGCTTGCAGATAACGCGACGATAAATAGTACAGCGATAGAAAACATCGGCTTTTCATTCATGGCAAACGAGACTAACTCGTTGAAGATGCTGAAGACATACCATGTTCAATACGTGCTTGTGTTTGTCACTCTTTACTATGATGGCAGCTGGCTTGACGGCGGCGGAGGAGACAACGGAAAATGGACATGGATGGCGCGAATCTCAGGTGGTGCACGCGATAGATTAGTAAAAGGTGGCTTCATTGACGAAGCCTCTTCTTGGACAAACGAATCCACATTTGGGTTTTACAATTCAACATCTAGCAAATGGGTCTGGAATAACGCTGGAACAAACTCAACCGTCTATAAATTGATGAACTGGGGCAGGTACATTTGGACTCAGTACAACGAAGTAACATTTTCAGATCAAGTTAGCAAACCAGTATATTTTGATGAGACATTCTTCTCAGGAAAAGATTTGTC
Organism: Bathyarchaeia archaeon; assembly: GCA_035542975.1. Classification (GTDB taxonomy): domain Archaea; phylum Thermoproteota; class Bathyarchaeia; order Bathyarchaeales; family Bathycorpusculaceae; genus DATKKK01. Next base: position 31,238 of record DATKKK010000058.1, read on the forward strand.
GCAGTCTGATGCACAAACTTACTATGGAGGAATTGTTCCGCTTGTGTGTCTCTACAAAATAAACTGGGATCTCTACAACCAAAACTATCCAAATTCGTAGGATAGAGAGCAACGTGTTTCCAAAAACCCCTGACCAGCATAAACCAAACAAGCCGCTAATCCCCAACGGTTTAGGGGTAATCTATGTCTTGATAAGCGTCGTATACCTTTTCCTCATCTATTTCTTTAACGTTATCAAAGTTACAAACGGTTTTTCTCCCGTTCTAACATTGGCAGTCTGCATTTTGTTCGGTGGTTTTCTCGGCTTGTTGGATGATTGGATAGACCTCAGATGGCGTTACAAGGCTTTTCTTCCTTTGATCGCTGCTATACCGCTTATTTCTTTGGCATGGGCGTCTCAATCTGAAGTGCGCACGTCTATATCGCTTCCCTTTTTTGGAACTATAGATTTCGGCGTTTACTACTTCTTCATAATAATACCCTTACTAGTAACAATAGTGACCAACACTGTAAACCAGCTTGGCGGACTGAACGGTTTAGAGACAATCTGTCCCGCTATAGTCATGATTGGGTTGATGTTGATTTCAGGTTCAAACGCGATCCTTTTGTACATTCCCCTCGTCGTATGGCTAATATTGGCGTTCTTGAATTTTCGCGGTAAGATCTTTGTTGGAAACACAGGTTCTTTTGCCATAGGAATGACGCTGGTCGCTTTTGCGATCATTTCAGACCTGAAGTTTGATTTGGTGATTTCAATTTTACCTTACATCTTCAATTCGTCGCTGATATTGCTGACTTACTTCTTCTTCAGAACCAAAGCAAATGTTTCTTTTGATGGGAAAAATCTTGTTTCGGATCATAGAAGAAGCTTGGTCACGCTTATCACTTATCATCATCCTTTGACCGAGAGGCAAGTTGTTGTGATAATCTCGTTTCTTGTGGCGGTTTCAACTTCTCTTGCTGTAATTATCAGTTTGTCGTAGCTGTGAGTGTCGGGTTTCTCTGTTTCATCGTGTGTGTAGTAGCGTGTTACACACAAAAGGCAAAAATCGGTTTATGTCGAGGCTTAGCTAAGGAGGTCAGAAGGCTCAGCTGATCTTATGCTTGGTTAATGTGGGGAATAGGCTATCAGTCCAGAATCCGTTGTTCCAAACGTTTCAGTTAAAATAGAAATCACGAGTCTGGTAGGTAACAGAACATTCTTCAAAGGTGCAGTTGAAAGCGTGAATTTTGATGTCAAAGCAAAGCTGGAAGAGAAGGAACGTAAAAGTCAGATGAGCATAATCGGTTTCACCCTCTATCTATCCACAAGACCGAGCATCGTGAAGTTTGAAGTTGGAGGAACAGCAACCTTAACAGGCAAAGACACAGACATTCAAAAAATGCTCGAGGTTAATCCTGAAAACAAAACACCACTCCTATTTCAACGCATCTACCAATCTGTGTTCACAAGCATGTACCTGATGTCTGCTATCCTGAACGCGCCTTCACCTCCGAACGATCTGTTTCATTCCGACAAACAGGCGGCTCCTGTTGAAGGTGTGAGCGTCGAGATGGGTGCTGGAACAAAGGAAGAAGTTGACGGCGTAACCATAGAAGCTGCAACAGAGCCGGAAGAAAAGAATGAAGCCACTGTTTCTAGCAAAACTTAATAGCTTAGGCTTGCGTGCTTAGAACAATGTTTGGCGGGTGAGTGGACCACTACCAAGCAAAAAAACACCCTCACCCAGCAATCCAGCGAACAAGTAACAAAGATTCAACAAGTCATTCTATACTTAGAACGAAAAGCCAAAAGTCCACGCACAATAGAAACATACCAAAAAGCCCTTCTAACATTAGCACAACGAACAAACCTAGATAACACAGAACAAACAGAACTAGCAATAGCGCACTTCAAAAGAACCGACCCATACAGTCACCACTTATCAGACAAAGACGTAACTAATCGCTGGAAAAGTCAACTATGCACAGCATACAGACACTACTGCAAATACTACAAAATAGAATGGGAAATGCCAACCTACAAATACGACGAAAAAAGCATCCAACCACCCTCAGACGAAAAAATAGCCATGTTCCTTGGAGCATCACACGGAACGATGAACCTAAAAATCGACATATCCGCACAAACGGGACTAAGACCTATAGAAATCCAAGGAAACAAAGGACTAAAAGTAAAAGACATACATCCAGACCAAAAAACCATCACAGCAGTAAACACCAAAGGATGCAACGCAAGACCACCACTAAAAATATCAGAACAACTATGCGCAAAACTCCAAACATACATCACAGAAAACAACCTGAAATCCGACGACTTACTATTTCCAGCACAAGCAGAAACATATGGAGACTATTTTCGAAGATTCAAAAAAACACTAGCAAAAAGACTCAAAGACCCATCAATCGAAGCCATAAGACTCTACGACCTCAGACACTACTACATAACCAAACAACTACGCAGAATCCAAAACGCTGAAATGGTAAGACAGATCGTAGGACACAAAAGACTAAACACCACACAAAAATACTTCCACCTACTCGCAGGAAACAACGGAGAATGGATAGTCGAGTCAACCACAGACCAAAAAAGAGCAGACGAACTCCTAAAACAAGACTTCACCTACGTACTAACAACGCCAGACGGATACATGAAATTTCGAAAACCCAAATGAACACAAACACTCCCTTTTTTTATTCAATATCGTGCTTAACCATTATGTCGCGCTCGCATTACGCTCGCGCTCCAACCTGCAAACACTCAAAACAACAACTAGCACGCACTTATCATCTAATGATAAAACTTTACTCCAAACCACCACCAACCGAAAGTGGCTAACAGCTGGAGGGAGTGTTCTCACTGACGATACATTTAAGGCAAGAACTACAAATCATGTACAAGACAAAGAATGACCCATATGACATCAAATGATGCAAAAGTGGCAATGGCTATAGGCGCAATATCTCATTTTTTCGGCTCAAAATATGGGCAAATGAATGTCGACCGCTTGTTTAAAACAATAGGCATTACAAATCTCTCGCAGGGCAACAAAAGTGAGAAAATCTCGGGAGTGCTTACGGGCTATTACAAGACAGATAGGAGTCTATTCGCCACTTGTATAGAAACACTGATTCAAAATCACGAACTGACTCCTGGGGATATCGAGAAATTGAGGACGCTGACGTTGCGATTGGATTTCGACATCAAAGATGAAAAGCTTGTTCCCTCACTTAGTAAAGAGATTGTCCTTTCAGGAAATAAACCATAAGATGCTTTCCAGGCAATTGAAACGATTTTGTTATCAGCCAAGGAAAGAATCAATATAATCGACCCCTACGTGGATCACTCTCTTTTTTCGTTGTACCTTGATGAAGAGCCCGAGAGCGTTGAGATTAAGATACTTACGAAAAACATGAAGGGCAAATTCGAGGCAGTAGCAAGGAAGTTCAAAGTTCAAAGACCCAACTTTGAGGTGCGATTGTCAAATGACATACATGACCGAAACATCCTAGTCGACAACAGAGCTTGGATGTTTGGTCAATCACTCAAGAATGCAGGCGAAAAACCGCTAAGCATCATAGAATTCGAAGATATAAGCCCAGTGGAAGCAACTTTCGTTCACCTGTGGAATAAGGGCAAAAAATTCCTCTAAGGAGGTGATATGCTGATGGCAGAGAACACTATCCGTTGCAAAATGAAATGGGGCGATGCTGAGTTCGAAATAGAGGGTGGAGTAGATAAGGAGTTGAAAGAGAAGATTAACGAACTCTATGAAATCTTCAAACAGGCTATTGCTGACCAACCTGAATCAACTCAGAAGAAACATGCGAACATTGGGAAGGACAAAAAAAGTATCCGACATGGCGGAGGAAGGAAACCTCCATTCTACAGAGGCAATATTCAGAGAATAATCGAAAAAGAGCCTGAATGGTTCGTTGATAGAAGCGTAGAAGAAGTCGCAAGCAAATTGAAAACTGAGTACGGCGTCCCAGGTGCTAATGAAAAGCCCGTAGGCACTGCTCTTACAAGGCTGTTCCAGAAAAATCTGCTAACACGTAAGGAAGCAGATGGGAAATATTTGTATTCCGTCACCTCCTTAGAAGAAACAAAGAAGTAGTATCTGCGTGTTCAGAATAGAGAGACGATTCTAGGGTTCCAAGAAGATAGTTTTCCTCTCGCGTATCTAGCAAGCAACAGTGCCTCTTCGCTAATCAAAGTCTCAATTTCCTGATGACTTCCTCGCCGTATTCGCGGGATTGCCACTTTCTTCTTAAAGTATTCGTCTAAACTGTTGAGCAAATCCCTGTTTTTCTCTAGCTCGCGTTCTAACCACAAAAAGGAAAGGCAAACCACCAACATCCAACTTCTACTCATCATGGAGAGACATCAAACAGCCATCAGGCATCCTAACACGAATATTGTCAATATCGTTAATCCAATCCGCACAAAACTCCTTAGTAACCAAATGACCGCGACTACAGACCCAGCTATTACGCTGACGAGAGAACACCAAATTCTTGCAACTGCCACAAACAAACTGACGCCAATATTCAAACGATTTCTCTGTAAAAGTTTTCACCATCACAAATCACCTCCCGTCAATCACACCGTCATCGTCAACGTGCGGAAGAGTAAAATTCTTCAGAAACCCACGCTCACCACGATTCGCAATAATCGGTTCAGTGCCAAAAGGAAGATAGCTTGGCTGTAAGGGACTCTTACAGACGCCACACCTATGTTCAATGGGCTTCAACACCGTTCTGAACTTGCGCTTCGCAACGACACCCCACCACTCAACGATCTGGAAACGCCTAACACCAACCTTAAACCCCGAATGCTCGCATTGGTACCAACTTGTGCCAAAAATGGAATCACGCTTCTCAACTACACCTTTCTCATTCTTGGCTAAACTGACAATCCAACCATCATCTTTGTGCGCCCTTCGAGTGACACCCTCAAAACCGTCACAATCCCAACATTGCCCAGCCTTGATACAATTCCTGCAACGATCATAACTATCCCGAAGGTACCCCAAGCAGTGATAATGAAATGAAGGAAACAAATCACGACGTTTCAAATCCTTTCTAAATGGATGCAGAATATTTACTCCCCCAATAACACCACTACGCTTCAAAGCCAAAATCGCTTCTCTCGCCATTTCTTGCGGAGACAAATTGTACAAACGCTTCGGCACTGATGCAGAAAGATGTTCCACATCCTTAACAGGCAAACCCAAAACCTTCTCAGCTGTCAAAAAACGAGACTCAATAACATTGGCTCTAATGACACACCATCCATACTTCCAACAGAGACGGCAACGATAAGAATGGCAATTCGTTACATTATTGTGATAAAAATCCTCCCCTCCAATCGAATCATGCAAATGAGTCAAATCACATTTAAGGTAACTCCGATGTTTACCGCAAAACGAATTCGTCGGAGGGTCACGACCGACAATCATATACGGACTCAAAAAACCACCCCGAACAGGAAAAGAATCATACTGAGTAATCCACAAAGCCTCATCCTTACCAAACCCGTGAGCCTTCAGGAACTTAGCTTCGCCGTCACCTTTCCCAACCATCCAAGAAAAACCTCCAACGCAATCGGGAAAGGGCAGAAAAACCCAATCCCAACGCCCGCGAGCATTACGCGGAATGAGCTATGACCTAACACATCGAACATTGCACCGATTCTGCTATGACCCGACATGTTAGATCAAGATAATATTACTCAAAGATTCTTATAAATGGTAAAGTTAATTTACCAGTAAAGATATTTCATCACTATGGAAAAAGAGACAGACGAATATTGTCAAAAAATCTTCGCCTACCTCGTAGCAAACAACAAAGAAATCAGATTCAATCAATTATACAGTGAACTTAAAGCATTGGATGTCAAAATAACCAAGCCAACTCTAATACAGCACTTAAACCATCTCCACGCAAAAAGATTCATACTGCGGAAGGAAAAGGGCAAGCAAAACGTGAGTTATCAAGTCAACTGGAAGAAATTCGAACCATTAGACGAAGCCTTGAAGTTCAAGAAAGTTATCGCTCACACTTTAGAGAATGAGAAAATCTTCAAATCAAAGAGTCTGGAACAGCAAATAGTTTACGTAACGACTATACTCACATGGGAACAAATCCTCCATCTCCAATTCAACGTACTCAATCTTCTTGAGCCAAAAACCACATTCAACACAACACTCGGCTATGTTTTCATTCACAGGCTGTATGACACCTACAGGCGATGGCTCTTGGACACATGCAAACAGTCCAGAGAAAACACCCAGAAGGCATTCGATTCACTACAAAGGAAAAGAGACGATTTTGAAAACCTTCTGTTCGATCGTCCAGCAAAACCTAGCATGAAAAACACACCGTAAACCATGAGACACGACATGCGTACAAAACTCTAACCACAACGCGAAACGCAAACTCCATCGTCAACAGCACAACGCATTCAACACGGGCAAACCTAAGCACGACGCATCTAACGGGAAGAAAGCGCAAACCAAGACAAAATAGTCGAAACCGTGCAAACAAGCGCGCGCGCTATGCTAACCGTGAGACAACAGCCCTATGCTAACGTGAAAGACGACTAAAATT
>DATKKK010000059.1:0-47071 GCA_035542975.1 Bathyarchaeia archaeon
GCGCCCACGAAGCCAACGTCAACGTGTCCACCCTGCAGCATTAAACCCAGCGTTTCTATTAGACCGATGGCTCCTGATGCGCGGTAACCAAGTCGTGAGTCTGCTATTGAAAGCGCGATTTCTTTAGCGTTTGAATCGATAAAACCTGCTTCATACACGATTTTTGCTCCTGGCGCATGGGTTTTCTTGGCAAGCATCGCAGCGATAAGTGGTAAACCTGTTCCGATAAAAACGACTTCTCCGTTTTTTATCTGTTTTGAGCCACAAACTGCCATAAGCTCTAGAGTGTTGAATTCTTCTGGTTTTGCATATTTTTTGCTCATTTGTCTCTCTCCTTCTAGTATGGAAGCGGTTTTTTCGCTTTAAGCTTCATAAGACGTTCAATGCCTATTTTCTGCAGAAACCCCACATGGCCGTCTATGCTTGTAATGTATTCTTCGCAGTACTTTTGCCAACCCTCTTCAGTCTTACATTGATCATAATACATTCGCACATGTTCCATGTCATAGTCATAGTAGTTGTAAACCATCATGGGGTACGACCCCCATTGACATTCAACCACATGCGTGACGTAGATGTTCGGTATCACCGTGCGGTCTGGCTGACTTCGAATGAACTCGGTGTCCACGATTTCTTCAGCTAGAACGATTACTTTCTTGCCTGCCCTTGCGCCTTCAACATCTTCGCCCACGATTCCGTCTATCTGGGCGTTGCCCTCCCTGTCCACACGTGAAGCATGGATTATACTAAAGTCAGGACGAACTGAGGGCACCAGAACTACTTTTTCTCCTGTGAAAGGGCAGTCGATTACCTCTGCTTTTTTGGTTCTGAACCGTTTTTTCGCGAGCAAGTCTGTTCCTAACATGCTTTTCAATGGCATAAAAGGTACTCCTAACGCGCCGCCCAAAAATCGCAAGGCCATAGCCAAATTAGAATAGTCTTCAAACTCTATCACGCCTTCTCGGATTCTTCTCTGGATGTTTGGCACTAAGCCTATGCCTTCAATCGCAAAAAATGCAAGCTCGAACCGTGAAACCACTCTTGCTCCTGACAGTATGTCGATGTCCATCTCTGAGCCGCACGTGTAAATCGTCAAGTTGCGTTTGTTCTGTCTGACGAGTTCGTAGGCAAAAGCCATGGGTGGACGTTGAAAGCCGAAGCCACCCCAGAAAAGGTGAGCGCCGTCTGGAACAAGTTTTACTGCTTCTTTAAGGGTTATTCGTTTATCTTCTATGGGTGCTTCCACCAAACTCTAACACCAACCGTTTTAGCACAGCATTACCGTTTACCAATACATAGATTTTTCCTTTTCGAAAATCGCGAAGCCATTAGAACAGAAATGTGGCGTGTAACTCTCACAAAACATATTAACGGTCAAAAAGAACGTTGGACACGTGATAGCTATGGAATTCAACCTGAAATTTTTTGTTATTGCGTTTATTCTTGTTGTTGTCGCTGGTGTGCCTAACCACATCAGCAGATTATTGTATCTTATTCTTCTTTCACCAATGGAACTGATTTCATGGTATAATCTAGCTTTGAGTCCTGTAGAACTGTTTCTTGTGGTTTTTCTTCCTTTCATAGTCGTGTATAATTTGGGTAAGAGCACAAATCGAGAAGCACGATTGAGACCAATAGTGTTGGCAATATTCTTTGGCTGTTGGATAGGTGGAGTCTTGTCCCTTGCCATTGATGAAATAATTCAATTCTCTAGAGGAGGCACTTATGGGCCGTTCTTACTTGCTGTGTGGTTGATCACATCGGAAATAGTTTGGCTCGCTTTTTCCCTCATCTTCTTCGTGAGCTTAGCAGCAGTATTGCTTGCATTTTACCAAAGAAGAGTTAGCACACCTCCTCCGTTGCCGCCGACCTCGTAGGAATTGAAGTTACACATGAAGTATGTTAGTCATAAGGTGTCGAAATGGAGTTTTTCTTTTGCACAATAATAGGGCTTAGCTACCAGAATCTTTTAACCAGTCTAGAATTTTAGTTTCCTTTTCTCTTTCAAGTTTGATGCCCATCGGCTCGAAAGTCTGGTTCAGCGCAGTTAACAAGTTTCGCACGTAATCATTGACGTTTATCTCGGAAAGGTTAGTCACGAATTCTACGGGCTTTACGGTGAAAGTTTTCTGCTTGTACGTGAACGGTTTGACTTTGACGAACCTGACGGTTTCTCCTCTGTTCAATTTTCTACCAGAATCTAGGAGCTGCAACGCGCACTGATAAGGTTGATGCGCCGTCTTCATGTCGCCTGTTTTCTCGTTCGGATCGAAGTAAAGCCGAACAGAATACGTCAAATCCTCCAGTTTGACCCTTCTGCTGTACAAATCAGATACGGCTCTTGCCACAACTTCCTTAATCTTCTTCTTAGCTTCTTCATATTCATCTTGACTCTTAACAACGGCAAGTTCCTTAACGCATCGCTGGAAAACGTCAGTTATGTATGCTGGCGCGTTGGACTTTATGGCGGTGACGCCTTTAACGTCAGGAGTTCCATCGTGCAATATTCCAAAATAAGCCTTCTTTGCCTTCGGCAAAACACATAAACTGTAACGTTTATCCACGGCTAAATCCAAGCGAAACCTCCGCTTAACGGCTTCGATCAACCACCGAACTTGCTCGTCTGAAGCATTGTCTAAGAATAGAGAATCTGTGTCGCCGTAGAGTGGTCGCAAACCCTTCTCCTCCGCCATCCGCCAACTCTCTCTTAGCACGTATCGTCCATAACCCGTAATGGCTTCAGCAAGTGGTGGACAAGCCACTCCATGAATCCTAACAGTCACGCCATAGCTTGAAACCAGAATTAGCTTCAACATCTTCGCCGCAGCAGCCGCAGTCCTTCTCTCTTCTTCAGACAGGGCAGTGTCTCGCGCGGCAGGCTTGAAAATCTTAATCCGCAGTTCCTTCAACGCACCAACAAGGATGGAGTAGAAGCCTCGACGTTTCGTGCACACATGATACTCAACATCTGGTATTCGATTGCTTTTACATTCTGAATGCGAGCAGTCGACTGTTTCGTAGGACAGGTTGAAGCTGTCGATGCAGCTTGGATACAGGCTTTCGAAATCACATACAACTGTGTTGAAATAGGTTCCCGCCTTAGGCGCAACAGTCAAGGCCCCCGTGACTTGATGGGTTGGCTTTCCTCTTCGCAACTCATCAGCAGTCGGAATGAGAATCACATTCTTTCTCAGATAGGTGTAAATCATCGGCTTAATCCAATCACTAACACGTCTACTGTTCAGAGCCTCCAACAGGGGAATGTTCGCGACTCGGGCGAGCATCCATGCAACATAAACCTCCTCTAAACTTTTCTTCTCAGCACCTAGCAATCCTGGGTTTACCGTCGGTATCGGCTGATTCAACAAACTGAACCAATAGGCTATTTGAGCGTGTTTCAATGGATCGTACTGCAATGTATCTTTGAACGTTCTTTCAAACCTCTCCTTTGCTTCAACCGATACTTCCAGAACTAGTTTCAAGCTTTCTTCAGAATGTGGAGCACCAAAGACCAAGCCTTTGTCGTAAACGTATGACCGTGAAAACTCGATTTCTTTCTCCCAGCATTGACCTAGTCTTTCAGAGGCTTTAAGGGCAATCTTGGGGTTTGGCCAATAGATTTTCCCAAACGTTTTCTTCTCGTCAGTGAACAGCTCAGTTTTTTCTGCGAATTGAGTTTCGCCGCTGAAATAGTTAATAGTCTCCTTGTCTTTTTCCGCAATGGGGTACGCGACAAAAAAGTAGGGTCGGTATCTATTATCGACGATTTCAACTAGTTCACCCTTAGCGTTTAAGAATTTTAGTTTTACTGCGTTGGTCTCGGTCACGGTTGTATCTAGCAAGTATAGAGCGTTCACAGGTTTACTCCTCAGCCAGATTTAGCTCTCTTTTAACTTCTGAAAGCTCGTTAGCCATCAACAGTCTAGGATAATTGTATATTGGACCGCCTGGCTTCTCATTATAGTACGGGCGGTTGCAGTCGGGACAGCCAGACGTGCGGAAAGGTTCACCACTACGAACGATACTTGCCAGAACGTTTGTTTCGATGCCATAGTTTGTAAGCTGGTCTTCGCTGTTAAAACTCATGTCTTCAGATCTCGCCATCCTATTCAGAATAACATGTCTTGCCAGTTGAATTCTTCTGTACGTCGGAATGGGCGGTTGAGTCATTTTCTCTAAAGCGGTGCCCGCGATCGGAGTGAAGGCAAAAAGTGCGGAGAGTACACCGATGTCCGAGCATTTCTGAATAGCGTTTGCCATTTCTTTTTCAGTTTCGCCTAACCCAACGATAAAATGTGTACTAACGTTGCCTTTTCCAAAAACATCAACCGCCTCACGTAAAAGCTCAAACTGTTTCCTCCAAGAATACGGACCGTCAACGAACGATCCTTTAACCTTTTCAAACAACGCTTCGGTGGCAGCGTCTAACGGAATGCCTATCCTTTCAGCGCCAGCTTGAGCCAATTGCCTAATGTTCTCACCATTCATTGGCTGGCAAGATACGGAAACGGGAACACCAATCTCTTGACTAATCGTAGCTACGAGAGTAGCTAAATGCGTAAACACTTCTGGAAAATTTAATGCTTGAAGACAAACACGTTTTATCACACCTTGTCTTACAGGTTTTTCTAACCCTGCAAGCACATCTTTTGTGTTGAAAACTGGCCACGAAACTCTTGAAAGCAAATCTGCTCTGCCGCGGCTTAGCCTCGCCTGTGGACAAAAACTGCAGTTTGCGGTACACTTGCCCTTTCTATAAGTCATCAGATAGGCAGTTGTGGGTGCAGAATGAAGCTTTGCTTCTAAGAGTTCTAGAACAACAGCGGAGCCTAACGAAACCCGTAGACACGTTGGCAGGCTCTTTTCAATATCTTCCTGTTTTTTCCTCATGGCACTGTTCACTTTTTCCCTAGAGAAAAACACTTTAAATCATCATGTGGGTATTCTATCTCGGCGGTGGTACTATTTCTTTTCGCTTGTCCCTGTCATTCCATTTCTAGCGAAGAAAGACTATTAAGCATATGATTGGGCATTCCTAAGGGAGAACGATGAAACAGCTTTCCCCTGAGAACGTTTGGCAAATGGATGAAAAAGAGCTTTCAAAACTCTTGGATACGGGTTTGCCTACCCTCAGACGGAAGAGAATTCATTTTTATGCTCCAAGCTTCATGTATTACAGGACACACCGCTTCTGTTCTTCGCCCATAGATTTTCCAACAATCTCTGTGACAGGAAAAAGCTGCGCGTTGAAATGTAAACACTGCGGCGGCATAGTCTTAGACACCATGCATCCGGCCGCTACTCCTGAAAAGCTGCTTGGACTGTGCAAAGAGCTTAAGCGGAAGGGCGCGTCAGGATGCCTGATAAGTGGTGGGTGTTTGCCCGATGGTTCTGTTCCCTTAGCTAGATTTGTCAATGTGATTGCCAAGATTAAGCGTGATTTGGACTTGACTGTGTTTGTTCATACAGGCATAATAAACGTTGCCGCAGCTTGTGCGCTCAAGAAAGCTGGAGTTGACGCAGTGCTTATAGACATTATAGGTTCGGATGAGACGATACGGGAAATCTACAACATGAACGTGACAGTGGAAGATTATGCGAACTCGTTAAAGGCGCTGGACGATTCTAGCATTCCTTTTGTGCCTCATGTTGTTGTTGGGCTTCATTATGGACGGCTGAAGGGAGAATGGAATGCTTTGAAAGTGATGTCAGAACACAAACCTTCCGCACTGGTCATTATCGCGTTTATGCCGATACATAAGACGGAAATGCAAGATATTAAATCGCCGAAACCGTTAGACATCGCCCGTGTTACAGCCACTGCAAGGCTGATGTTTCCTAGAACGCCGTTAGTCTTAGGTTGCATGCGTCCAAAGGGCAAATCTCAAGCTGAAATAGACATTCTAGCCGTAAAAGCAGGAGTTGACGCCATTGCCTTTCCGGCAGAAGAAGCAGTAAAATACGCAGAAACCAACGGATACGAGGTAGCTTATTCTTCGTTCTGCTGCGCACAGATCTATGCGGACTCTAAGAACCTTGCACTGCCTAGCAAGTAAGCCGCATTTTTTCTCGAAGCACTTCGAAGTAAGCAGGTTAATTCTTTCTTTCACGTTGCAAAATGGACGCCTAGTTGCTTCTGTCGTCTGGCACAAACCGCCTAAGCCTTCTCAAAGACCACATTTTCTCATTATCTCCCACCTTCGCTTCTTGCACGGCTTGTTTTAGCATTTGAATTGATTCATCCATTGCAATGCGATCAACAGGATAGGGTACGCCGTCCTTTCCGCCGTAGGCAAACGAATACTTCACTGGGTCTTTCCAGCTTGGTTTTTCTCCGTAAACCAGCTCCGCAACTAAGGCTAAACCTCTGATGGTAGCGGGTCCGACCCCCTTGAACGCTAGTAGCTCCTCATAGTTTTTGGGTTGGAACTCGTAGACTTCTCGAAGTGTTTTCCAGTTTATGCTTTTCGGCATAGATAAGGCGTCAATCATGTATTCTTTTTTCACGTTGTCTGTTGTTTTCGGCAGCCACTCATGTAACTGTCTTTGATTAGAGTGCTTACTGGGCATTATTAATCGCACAACCCTTTCAGGTGGTTCCTTAGCTACGTCGACTGAAATCTTTCGGCAAGCTTCGCTTTCTTTTGCTGTCATGTCTAGAACGATTTCACGTTTAACATCGCCGACTATGGCATTTTGCGGTTCAACTACATAATCGTGAACAGTGTCCGAAAGCCAGTGGTAACGTCTTGCCGTGCGATCCTGTAAGCTCATGCCTTGCTGAACGACTGCCCACTTTTCATCTTCAGTCAGGAAAAACGCGTGATGATAAAGCTGATAGCCAGCTTGAACAGCGGTGTTGTCAACCTTGGCGCTCATTTTACTCGCATACTGCAACGTTTGAACTCTGTCGCTTGAAAAACCAAACATTTCTCCAATATTTGCAATTTCTGAAGGCGTCTTGCGAGATTCTCTGCCTTTTCCGCCACAGATGCCAATGCCATGTTCATTTGGCACGATTGCCTGTTTCAGGACGCCTGTCAAAACCGTGGTCACACCAGAAGAATGCCAATCATAACCTAATACGCAGCCTAACGCCTGAAACCAGAACGGATCAGAAATCCGCTTCAGAAAATCATCCTTGCCATACTCGTTCACGATGATAGTTACCATTTCCTTAGCAAGCTTGGTCATACGGCTGACTAACCATTTTGGTGCTTTACCATAGTGAAGTGGAAGTCCAGCTACTCCTGTCCTCTGCACGACAACACCCTTCAAACAAAAAATAGTGAAGGAAGAGTTTAAACTATTTTGAACATGTTTTCAGCAAATGTCCCTCACGATCAATCTCACCACGATGAATTCTGGTGGTTGAGATAGGTGAGTGATTCTCCGCATCAATCATGCCGATGCGAACAATCTGAAGTGGAGGCAAATTAGCTTCTTCTCTCTTCTTGTTGATCTTGAACGCTGTTGATTCGGTTTCTCTACTCACAATCAATGCCTCAACAGAACCGTTTACCAAAGTGTTCCCGTAGACATCGTTCAAAGGAATAATCTCTGCTCTACCCAAAAGGTTCTGTTTGTTCAAGAAGGTCTTTAACTCTTCTAACCTAAGTTCATATGATACTGTTGCGTGGGGTTTATCCATGCTACGGATGAATTCGTCAGTGCATAATCCTATGAAAACATGCTCGCCGACCTCGAAAGCCTTCATGAGCAGTGCTTTGTGTCCCTTGTGAAGTTTATCGAATGTGCCACCAACAGCCACCGCTTTGAATTTTTTCGGCATTAACTTTCACGTTTGAAACGCGTTGACAGTTCTATAAGACTATTTTTGTTTGATTCTTTCTTTTACAGCATCCAAAATCTTTCTAGCTACTTCCCTTTTGCTAGTCAACGGAACATGAACAGCTTTTTTCTTCTGGTCTACAATGAAAACCTCGTTTGTTTCAGTTCCGAAGCCTGCACCTTTCTGAGCTACATCATTCACGACGATCAAGTCAGCCTTCGCATCCAAAAGCCTTCTATATGCGTTCTCAATCAGCTTGTTTTTGGAAAGTTTATGTTCCGCTCGAAACGCCACAAGAAAAGTCGCAGGGCTGACTTTCTTCACTTCGTCTATAATCTTTTTGGTAGGCTTAAGCCTCAAATCCAACTTGTCAAGTTTGTGGGTTGAAACTTTGTAAGAAAACGGCTTCTCAACCATCCAATCAGCCGCCGCCGCAGCCGCAATGACTACATCATATCTCTTAGACTTTAGTTCAGAGACAACAGCGTCATACATTTCGGTTGTTGTCTCAACAGGAACCACGGTGGCTCCTGCTGATGGAGTCGCCGCACCTAAACCGTAAACGAGCATTACCTCTGCACCTCGGCTTAACGCTTCCTCTGCAAGAGCTACACCCATTCTGCCCGAGCTTTTGTTCGTGATGACTCGAATGGGGTCTATGTATTCTACAGTCGGTCCAGCCGTTATCAAAATTCTCTGACCATAAAAATCCCGTTTGCTCTCAAGTTTGCGAATAACATCGTCGACAATTTCGTCTGTTTTGGCGATTTTTGCCTTTCCTTCCTCGATGCGCGGTCCAACAAACCCCACGCCTAACGCTTTCAGTTTATTTATGTTCTCTCTAAGTATGGGGTGATTGTACATTGATTCATGCATGGCTGGAACGATGATTATCGGTATATTCGAGCCGAACGCTGTTGAGACGACTGAGGTTACTGCAGTGTCGTCTATCCCATAAGCAATCTTGCTGATAGTGTTTGCTGTTGCAGGAGCCACGAGAATCAAATCAGTCTTCTGCGGATGCATTCCAGCCAAAGCCACATGCTCAATCTTTCCTGTCAAGTCCGTGACAACGGTGTTTCCAGTTGCCCATTCCATAAGGTATGGATGAATGATTTTCTGCGCCATTGTCGACATTACGGCAAAAACTTCTGCTCCATGTCGCATGAGAGTTCGCGCAATCTCGGGGCTTTCTGCAGCAGCCACGCTGCCAGTTATGCATAGAACTATTCGTTTACCTTTCAACTCAGTACCTTTCATTCCTATGATATCTTTAGACGGATGTTCTGGCAACAAAACCTCTCCTCACCCTCCTAATTTGTCAGCAACACTGTTTAAATCTTCTAGAAATGTGTCAACGTGCTGTCTTTGAACGTGGGGCATTATGACGATTCGAATATGTTTAGGGAAAAGGGCAACTGCCCAGCCTTTAAGCCTCAATTCTTGTGCTATTTCACGAACGTCTAACGCCCTAGACGTTAACCCGATTACGTTCATGGTTGGCTTTGTCATGATGTCTAACCCGTCGATCTTTGGAATCTCATCCGCAAGTTGCAACGTTAACCGCATGCAACGGTTCACGATTTTCTTGTAGCCCTCCATTCCAAGATGCTTCAACAAAGCCCAAACCGCGATAACTGAAGCACCCGACCTTGTTCCCACTATGGTAGCATGTTTAGCTTCTCCCCCTGCCAAGTAGGAAATATTCCATGTAATGCATTCTCTAAGTTTTTCATTTCGAAACAATATTCCACCCGCGGGAATGGGCGCTAAACCCATCTTGTGCGGGTCAACAGTTACTGAACTTACTCCAGAAGCCGAAAAATCGAAATCTGGAACTTTAAACCCTAATTCTTTGAGAAAAGGAAGAACAAAACCGCCAAAAGCCGCATCCACATGGAAGTGTATTTGATTTTCCAGCGCAACCTCAGACAATTCTGATATCGGGTCAACTGCACCCAACCCTGTCGTGCCCGCGATGCCCACTACTGCTAGAGTGTTCGAGTTCACCGCCTTTCTTACAGCATCCACATTAACTCTAAACTCACCGTCTAGACCAACTCTGGTTATCTTTAAACCGAGCAAGTCGCCAGCCTTGTCAAAGGAACAGTGAGCAGACGATGGCATTATGACCTCTGTTTTCTTCTTTTCAGCTCTTTTTTGCGCCGCCCACAAAGCTAGAATGTTGGCTTCTGTTCCACCCGTGACTATGTGACCCGAAGCCTCAGGGTTCGAAAGCATCAAACCTATCATCTGAATGGTTTCTTTTTCAAGTTCAGCCACGGCTGGAAAAAGTCCCGAATCGCCCAAGTTTTTTTCTATAAACTGGGCGTACATTTTTCTTGCTAACGGGTGAGGACGAGTGCACATGGAACCGATGATTTTTCCAGAATCATAAGTAAAATCTTTCTTGAGTCGTGACTCAAGCTCTTTCAGAACATTTTTCTGACAGATTCCTTTGTTCTGCATTTCAGCCACAACCTTATGTATGATCAGTGGTAAGTGTGCTCCTCGTCTGGATACTTGCCCATGGAAACGTCTTCCTTGAATTTGCCCACAGCATCCTTTACGACCGCGTTCAAGTCGGCATATTTTTTCACAAACTTGGGTTTAAAGCCTTCATCCAAACCCAGCATGTCGTTTATCACCAGAACTTGTCCATCACAATATCGTCCAGCGCCGATACCAATGGTCGAAGCCTTCACGGTTTCAGTTATTCTTTTCGCTAAGCTTTCAGGAATACATTCCAGCACTATTGAAAAGACGCCTTGCTTGTCAAGTTCAACAGCGTCTCGAAATATCATTCCAGCCTCCTCTGCTGTTTTGCCTTTGACCCTATACGCTTCGGCAGTTTGAGGCAGCATGCCGACGTGACCAATCACTGGAATACCTGCTTTTATCAAGGCATTTACTATCTCTGGTTTGTTTCCTTCGATTTTTACTCCATACGCTCCCGCATCAAGGAATCTCTTTGCGTTTGTCAAGCCATTTTCTTTGGTGTTGTAGCTGTTTATGGGCATGTCTCCTATTATTAGCGTATTCTTGACGGCTCTTGCCACGGCTCGGGTGTGGTAAATCATGTCTGTCATGGTTACGCTTTTGGTGTCGTTGTGTCCTTGAAATACCATTCCTAAGCTGTCGCCTACGAGGATCATGTCAATGTGCATTTCATCCAGTATCTTGGCCATCTGGTAATCGTAAGCCGTTAACATTATGATTTTCTCTTTTCCTTTTCTCTGTTTAATCATGTTTTGAGATTCCATTCTTACCCTCCAAGAATTTTATGAAGCATGTAAGAGTCATGTTTACAGGTGTTGGAATGTGATGTTTTGCACCCAACTCGACTATCTTCTCATTCAAAAAATCAATCTCAGTCTTTTTCCCTTTCACTATATCTTGATACATGGAAGAAAAATTGGTGTAGTGTGCTACTTGTTCGTCGATTCTTCGCATCAGGTCTAATGGCAAAGTTATTCCTTCGGCTTCTGCAACTTTAGTACATTCTTCCAAGATTTCATGTCTAACCATCTTCAACGAATCCACAATGATGGCGCCGTCTGCAACCCGAAGAATCGCCGTTAAAGGATTCACCACACAATTAACAACAAGCTTGACCCACACATTACTGTCGATGCTATCAGAAAACCTCGTCTCCAGCCCGCACGCCTTGAACATTTTTACCATTTCTCTGGCAAGTTTATCTTGCCCGATAATCGTTTCTCCTTTCCAATATCTCACTTTACCAGGCTTAGATAACTCCGCAGCCATGGTTGTCACGCCTCGCAAAATCCTGCATTTGCTGCCAACAATGTCTCTGGCGATGCTCTCATTTCCAAAGCCGTTCTGCAGAATCAAAATGACTGTGTCGTTTTTGAGAAGGTTTTTTATTTCTTTAAGAGATCTTTCTGTGTCGTACGCTTTTGTAGTAAGAACAATTAATGTTTTGTTTGGTATGTTACGGATTTGAGTGTCAGCTTTTAATTGAAAGGTTTCATTTATATCGCCAACGATTAACAGCCCATGCGAGTTTATTGCTTCTGTTTGCATCTTGTTTCCAATCAAGGTTACTTCGTGTTGCTGAGACAGCAACGCTCCATAAACGCTTCCGATGGCGCCAGCGCCCAGAATGAAAATTCTGTCAAAGGACAAGCGTTACCCATCCTCCAATATTTTGTGCTGTTCTGCGAGCTTCAACAATCTCTTGTTGATCAGCATGAGGGAGTTTTTCAAGTTTCTCTCGTTATCGAAGTTTAGCAAGATTTTCCTATAGTTCATCTTTCCTTGTTTCAGTTTCTCTACATTTTCCACGAGTCTGGGCATGGCTCTTATGATGTTGTCAACTATAGTGATTGAGGCTTTCTGCGCAGTTCTTGACAGCGGGTTTAAATCTACAGCTATGACTTTTTTGCCCATTTTAACAAGAGCTTCTGTCCTGTCTCCGTCCTCCAGAGGAACCAAAACCGCATCTGCAACAAAAATGCCACGGGGATCTATACGCCTACGTTCGCTACCTAACTCAGGAATTCTGGCCGAAGAATCCTTCCCAACTCCAAGAACTTCATTCGCGCCAGCCCTTTCCAACAGCCTTTTGATAGCCTTTTCACGTTCAAGTGACCTGTAGAACAAGTTCACCTCGATTTTTGCCTTAGCAACTCGCGACAATTTCACTATGTCTTCTGCCACCAACGCAGCCACGTTGCCGTTAACTGAGATTACTGGCTTTTTAGCTGTCAAAAATGTTGCTGCAGCAGCTTCGATAGCTTTTACGGCGGGCTGAGTGGTTTTTTCCCCGAGTAAATAGTCGAAGGCTTCTCCTCGACCGTGCGCGATGAGACCAGCAGCTACTACGACTCCTTCGTGGTGTTGCTCGATCAGTTTTTCTCTTATCTGGAGAGACTCTGCTCTGGGATGTTCTAAAGGAATCTTTAGCCTCGTCACTGTAGTATCCGCGCTCCTTCAAAGTCGATGCCGCTGGTTATAATTTGCCCGTTTATTCCAGCCTTGCTTAATATTTCTAGAAGCTTTTCAAGTGATTCACGTTCAACCAGCGTAAAAACGGCTTCTCCAAACATGGGCATGCTGCAGACAAAACCAGCATAATCTGTGGCATCTAAGACTTTTCTTACCTTTTTGCTTATCAAGCCTACATGTTCAGCAAATTGGCGAGAAAGCTTGAGAAAGTTGATTACATCTGCTTTTTCTGTTAACTGGTCAACGAGTTTGCCGCCGAACTCGTTTATTCGCTTACGTGTTTCTGGGTCCGTTAGGAGTTTCTTTGTTGATAAGGGTCCAAAGGCTATGCAACAGACTACCATGTTTTCTGGCGATCGTATTTGTTTTATTTCACCTATTCCTGGTGCTCCTGGTTTGGTTCTGATTTCTAAGCCGCCGAACGTTTCAGCTATTACTGTGCCTAGTCCTGTTTTACATTCGATTTCAGCAGCGTGTGCAGCTTGAGCGGCTCTGATTTTGGACAAGTTCAATCCTAAAGCTTCGTTCAGTGCAAGGGCTAGACTTAATGCGGCTGCTCCGCTTGTTCCGAAGCCAGCGCCAACAGGGACATCGACGTGGTGTTCAATGGAGATCGTTAGTTTTTCGTTTTGTCCATATTGTGCAAGTAGAACTTTTGTGACTTGTTCAGAAACATCAGCAGAGTTTGATGTAACTCCGTTTATCTTAATTTTCACCGAGTTTTTCGTGCTTTCTCTGATCTTTACCTTAGTCGTGACTCCGTTGCTTAGTGAGATACCTGCGCCTCTGGAACCAGCGTGCAGCGGGTCAGTTGGTTTATCGAATATTTGGAAGAAGCCAGTTACATGGCATGGTGAAAAAGCCTCGGCTTCCTTCATAGTGTTGCGCCTAGACGCTTAGGTTCGGGGAAAAGTAACAGATAAGAATTCTGTATGAATTCTTTAAACATGTTTAGACTTGTCTGGAACGTCTTGGGTTCAGCGCACTCGATTTGTGTATTGATGCAAGACCATTGTTGTACAGGTGTGCTGTTATGTGTAGTTTTGTTCTACGCACAAATCATCATATCTAAACCTGACTGATTCTGCTTCCACGGAGAACAGAAAAAAATGAAGTTGTTAAAGAATAAGAAAGCACTGAGCACTGTAGTGACTACGCTGATAATTCTGACGGTTTCAGTATTGCTAGCCACAGTCGTCACTTACTACGCTATCAACGTCACAACGACCCGTGTGCAAGAGGAATCATTATTCCTTACAAAGCAACACGTATGGTATAACACTACTGGCGGA
Source organism: Bathyarchaeia archaeon (assembly GCA_035542975.1). GTDB lineage: Archaea > Thermoproteota > Bathyarchaeia > Bathyarchaeales > Bathycorpusculaceae > DATKKK01. Next base: position 14,056 of record DATKKK010000059.1, read on the forward strand.
TGGGCACAAGCAGCAATAGTTATTGTAAACACTGGTGGAAAAGACGTAGTTCTCGACAAAATAACTGTTAGAGGACAAGAAAGCAACTGGACAAACGTCTACTACTGGAGAACGAACACTGTGACCATTTCGAACGATCTTCTAGTAACACCAGACGAAATAACCGGCAGCACATTCAGCATTAATGTGCAGGGCACCTCAGAGTCATTCGCACAGGCTGCAGACGATATTACCTTGAAATCAGGTTATACTATGGTCGTTTACATCGTTTCGCCTGACAGCGTCAGCTTGAATGACGTCGGAACGACCGTTGGCATAACTGTCTTCAGCGCAAACGCTCAATACTACAAAGAAATCAACGTACAAGCTGCTCAGTAAAATACCGTACAATCTCTTTCCCCTTTCCTTTTCTCTATTTTTTACAAAAGTTTTAACAGCAACTCGCACAGAATTCATGAGTATTGATTTGGAATACTTATGTGTAGTTTCTTTCTACGCACACTGTCTTATCTTAACGCAATGTCGAGTTCTGATTAGACATGCTAGAGAGGAGACCGTAACAACATTGCGCATGAAGCATTACAAGAAAAAGTTAAAATTCTTACACTCTAAAAGAGCCTTTGCCCTGCCTGTGACTTACTTAATCCTCTTCGTGTCAATAATCGCTGTGGTCTCCTTGACATACAGTTTTGCCATAGTAAAAATCAGCGCCAGAGGAGCTTCGCTCAAGGCTTCAGTGGCTAAACAGAACATGCAAGTTTTGGATGATACAGTGCATTCCGTCGTATGGAGTTTTGGAGCTTCACAAGTCGTCTACATGGATGATTGCGGCGGAGTTTTCAAGACAGCAGTTGCAGCGAAGAGGCTTCTTCTCAATCTTACAGACGAACAAGCCACAAGATCTATAGTGTTCAACAGTTCAGTTGGAGAAGCTTTCTATGAAATTGAGCCCTCAGAAAACAACGACTATGGCTTGTACATTAGGGGCGATGAGCGAGCCATAATAAATAAGACTCAGTTTAGTATGACGCAGCTCTATGTCGCTTTGGGCAATGGAAAGCCGAACATGGTTATTTGCTACCGTCCTATGGCAACCGTGGCAACAATCGGCACGATCGACGGAAAACCATTAAACCTGATACGCGTCAGCATTCTAAACCTTAATTCCTCACAAAGTTTGACATTAAGCGGGAAATTCTATCTGAAGGTCACGTCTGTAAACGTTACAACGTTGACACGTCAATATTATTTCAACACTACGATTTCCTCTTTAGCATTGAAAGCAACTCTTGACGAAACTTCCAGCATGGTCATTATGCCGGTTTCAAGCAACACAGAAGGCGCAGTTGTAAACTTGGAAATAGTGGTCTGCAACGTCAAACTACAAACAACGGAGGCTTAAGACTTGCCAGCTATAGCGCCCAGTTATCTTTACACCTTCATCGCTATGATCGCGGTCAGCACACTTCTTGTCGCCTCATTCATGGCTTACGCAAATGCCCTGCGCGCTTCCTCAGAAACAACGCAACTCGAAAACTTGATAGATAACGTAGCAGCTAAAAGCACAGAATTGCTAACGCTTACGTTATCAACAAACGCTTCCGCTGAAACGTTCATTCAAATGCCCACTACCATAGGAGACAAAGTGTATTGGCTTCAACTCCGCAATGATTCTGAAAGAGCATGGCTTGAAGGTGGCTTCGGAAACGCACCTGTAGAAGCAGCAGAAATGCGCGTTTATCTGCCAAAAGAAGCTACAGCCAGTGGCTTCTACATCGCAGGATATGGAGCAGCCCACCTAAAATGTGAAAATCATGCTGGTTTAATGCAAATCACACTTGTAAGCTCAAACATAGGTGGTTAACATGAAGAATGGTTCAAAAACGGAAAAAAACAAGTCACTGGAAAAGAACGATTTACAGGATGCCACGAAGAACGAAGGCGAAATAGTCGAGCTTTTAGATGTTAAGAAATGGAGCGTTCCTGAAGGTTACGTTGAAATTGAATATTATCCACTTAAATCACCGTTCTCTTATGCCGCGATTGTTCAAGACGAGGAAACTTTAGAATATCTTTACGTTCTCGACGAGCTTCCTTTGACAAGGAATGAACGCGAAGGATACTTTCGATTACGAAATGTCTTGGAATATGAACTGCAATCACCCGAGGAAGAAGAAACACTTGCAGAATCTTTCAGAAGACAGCTACCAGCCATACTTGCAAAACATCAAAAACTCTTGAGTGAAGTTTCTCCTGTTGGAATGCGCAAGGTTCTATATTATTTAGAAAGGGACATCGTTGGTTATGGAAAAATAGACCCCTTGATGTATGATGAATACGTTGAAGACATAGGCTGCAGCGGCGTAAATAAGCCAATTTTCTTGTGGCACCGAAAGTACGAGAACATAAAAACCAACATACTTTTCCGAGATGAACAGGAACTTGATGACTTCATAATGCGGATAGTGCACAAGGCAGGAAAACATGTGAGCATTGCTTTTCCAATAGTTGACGTTACGTTGCCAGAGAAACACAGGTTAGCTGTCTCTTTCGGCAAAGAAACAACACCAGCAGGAACGGCATACACTATACGAAAATTCCGCAAGGACCCGTTCACGATAATTGATTTGATTGAAAATGAAACCATAAACGAAAGCATAGCTGCCTATCTTTGGCTTTTGATGGAAAACAAAATGTCAGTCATGATCATCGGCGCAACGGGTGCAGGAAAAACAACAGCTCTTAACGCGACTGCTTGTCTCATAAGACCGAACCATAAAATAATTTCCGTTGAGGAAGTCGCTGAAATCAATTTGCCTCATGAGAATTGGACTTCGAACATCGCCCGTTCGGGTTTTGGAGTTGAGGGTGAAGGCGAAATCACGCTTTATGACTTGATTAAGTCGGCTGTAAGACATCGTCCTGACCTGATAATAGTAGGCGAGGTTCGTGGAGAAGAAGCGTATGTTCTGTTTCAGGCGTTAGCAACTGGACACGGTGGTTTATGCACTTTGCACGCTGATGACGTTGACACTGCGATTAAAAGACTTACGCAACCACCAATGAGCATTCCAACCTCGATAATTCCACTTATGAACTGCGTAATAACCGTAAAAAATGTCAGAACACCAGTTTTCCTGGAATCTGGAAAACGACTTTCAAGTCGAAAATTCACAGATGTTTCAGAGATAAGAGACGCGAGTAATTTCCAGGAAGTCTTCAGCTGGAATCCTTCCTCAGATACTTTCCAAGAAAACATAGCGGAAAGTTATCTCCTGAAGAAAATGGCTTCAAGCCTCGACATACCCAGTGAGAAAATCGTGAATGAAGTGGAATACCGCAAACGTGTGTTGCTGCATATGGTTGAACATGGAATTCGCGATTATAAAAGCGTGAACAAAGTCTTAAGCCAGTACTACAACAATCCTCAGCTTTTCCAGAAAGAGTTCCTCGAAAACCCCAAATGGTGGTAAGAACTATGCAAACACAATTTAAATCGAGAATTTTCGGGTCAATGCTTAACATTCTCAACAGCGAGGGCACAAACGAGCTTACCCGTGAGTTACCCTTCGCCGCGTTAATTTTCACTTTGCTAGCAGCAAGCGGCGTTAGCATATATGAAAGCTGGAAAAAACTTGCAACTATAGAACTGTTGCCAAACTTTCAGAAAGAAGCCCGTGAAATTGTCAGACAAGTAGATGTTCTCGGATACGACCCATTGACCGTGATGTACAAGCACTCCGAAAAGACGAAGTCGAAAAGTTATCGCGAGTTCTTACTAGGTTATATATCATCTATTCGAAGCGGCGGAAACGTTGTAGCTTATCTTAGAAGCAAATTACGTTCAATATTTGATGTGCAAAGTGCTACTGCAATCCGTTCAATTGAAAGACTTAGCACGCTCGTGGAAGCATACGCAGTGATGCTGATTGTTACTCTTTGTTCTTACATATTATTCATCATATTTGCGACGACATCAATCTTTGAAACAATGAACGTTAGCGGAGGTCTAGGGATTTCGCCGACAGTTGTTTGCATACTCATATTCTTCGTAACGCCGCTCATCTCGGTAGTATTCATGGTGTTTGCCCACGTTGAAAGAAAAAGTAACTTAATAGGAGTTAAAAAACCCTATCAAGCAGCTATACTGCCAGCAATAATCGTTTCAGCCTCAATAGCAATCATGTGTTTTTTACCGTCACTCAGCTGGTTGACTGATCCAAGCGTGTTTCCACTAGTTGTTACAGTCGGTCTTCTAGTCATTTCGATTCCTCCCACGATAGTTTACATGAGAATAGCTAAGATCAACGCTAGTGCAGAAAATTCGATGCCGAGCTTTCTGAGAGACGTGACAGAGGCAAGAAAAATCGGGCTCTCACCTGAAAAAAGCATAATCCACGCTGCAAAACGCACTGGTTACGGTAGCTTTTCAGAAACTCTAGGCCTAGTAAGAAGCCAGATGGAATGGGGGGTTTCTCTAAGAAAAATCTTCGAAAACATCAAACAGAAAATTCAAACATGGCCTGTGCTCGTCGATTTTCTGATACTTGTTGAAACAATCAAAATCGGCGGAGGATCATCCACAGCCCTGGACACATTGACTGAGTACAGTGAACGCCAAAAAGACGTTGACACCAATAAAAGGTCACTCTTAAGACCTTATGTGATTTTGGCTTTCATCTGGAGCGTTCTCATAGCCTTGACAACAACGATGGTCGCTTCGACAGTTTATGCGTTAACGCAGATATCGCTTCCGGGAACATCAGCTATGCCGCTTGGTTCACTACAAGATTTGCTGAACCTCTTTTCGATTGGCATCATCTTCCAATGCTGGCTTTCAGGTTTCTTCGTGGGGAAAGTTAACGAAGGCACGTTTGCGGCTGGCTTTAAATACTCAGCAATGCTCGTGGTCACGGCTTACGTTTCGCTCATAGTTTCTCAAAGCCTGATAGGTGGCTTGTACGGCGCGGTTACAGGTTAAAGCCGAGGAACGATGAAAAGGAGCTGAAGCTGAATGCCTGCGACATCGATCGACACCTTTTTCGCATGCTCATTAATGGTTCTGCTAGTGCTTTCGGCAATGGCAAGCACCTCAAAACTGTTGTATCCCTACATAGATTATGCAACAGACATAAACGCAGCAGAAAGATACAAGAAATTTTCAGAATATTTACTCTTGAACAGGGGAACCCCCACAGGTTGGGGAAAAAATATTCAGACAATCCCTGCATCATTTGGCTTAGCTACAGTCAGTTCAGATATTCCCTACGATCTAGATATCGACAAAGTCTCAAGACTAAATAGCGAAAACCTGTACGCAGTCAGCAATGCTCAAATATTCTCAGCTCTTGAAATGTCTGACGTAACGTTTAAAATAGAGATTAAGCCAGTTTTCAACGTCAAAATCAACTTGACATCAACATACATGGAAACAAATCGAACAGTTTACCAGTTTAGAGTTCTAACAGAAAAAGACGGTGCCCATGTTCCATCAAATCTGAAAAGTTACACAATTACAGAAAACCGTGTTGAAACAGCAGGCGTTTATGCTTCAAACGGTGAAACCTACCTTAATGCGACTCTTTCGAACGCTGTAAACGAACCTGCACTTCTCGTTGTTTTTGCAGAATCTGCATACGATAACAAGTTAGTGTCATTTAATGCCTATGCGTTTGCAGACAATTCGACGTTGCCAGAACCAAACGGCACTTTTCTCAAACTCAGTCCCTTGAACTATACGCTGACCGCATCCTTCCTTAACCAAGCAACAACATTGTCGAATGCTTACGCCTTCACTTTCAACTACAACTTGACACTGACGCCGACTAGAAACAACAGCGAATCCGCTACGTACATTATTCCTTATTCAGCAGACTCAAGCCCAATGCTCCTAGCAGTGACTGGAACCAATTCCTCGACCTTTTTTGCTGAATACACTGCATATCCTCAGGTTCCTCTTCAAATGGGTTCGGATCTTGAAAACAGTGAGGCACGCTCGAATGTTTTCGCTTACACGTATCTTGTTACTATAAACTCGGCAATCTACGAATGCACTATCTGGGTTGGAGGACCAAAAGAATGAACGGAGGAAACAGGGGACAAATCAGAGTGATTGAAGCAGTCTTGGCTGTTATAGTCATCTTCGCGTCCTTCACGCTTTCTACAAACCTTACGGTTTCGCAAAACAAAGCGCAAAGCGAAGACTTGGCTGCTGACGGTTTGCATGCACTGATGAAGCTGGATTCTGACGGAAGCCTAAGCAGATACATAGCAGACAAGAATTGGACAAGTTTGCGCGAAGCTGTTAATCTTGCTCTGCCAACAGGAATTTCCTTCAACTTGACGATTTTTGATGAACAAATGCGGCAAGTTAACGATGATGTTGTTTCTAACGGAGGCTTTGGTAGTCAAACAGTATGCGCTGTGGAGTACGCTTGTGCAAGTAGAGATTTGGTTTTTCACTGTTACATAATTCATTTGGAGTTGGCGGTGACTGCTTGAAAAAACAGAACACCTTCAGACACAATAATTCGGGGCAGCTCTTGATAGTGGCTGCGTTAGCCATTGCTATATTGATTTCTTCAACAACTACGTATGTATACGAGTTGAGTAGAGAAACTTCAAATACAAATACTTCGTCACTTAATGATTTTGTTCTTGCGATAAAGCAAAGCACGAGAAACGTTGTGCTAAGTTCTCTAGCCAACGTTTCGAACGGTGGCGTAAACACTATTTTAACGGAGAATTTGAACTTGTTTTCGCATGTCGTGAGAGATCTGTATCGATTAGGTATTAACAATCTTCAATTTACTGTACGGGATGACTCCAACTATAATGAGGGCTTGCGATTTTCACGGGGTAATTCTGGTGTGGGCGTGTCAAGTGCCTCTGCGAATTTTATGTTGCAGGTTTTTGCAGAAACCACAAACATCACCCTCCAATATGAAATCAACATGACAACGGTGGTTACAATTAACGGCTCTTACATTGCGCTTGATGATAACGCTAAAAACGTTAGCCTGACCTGCAATGTAGAAAATGAGGGACAACCAGCTCTAGCCAAGAGTCTAGTCATGTTTTATAACAATGCTGGAAATTGGACACAAGTCGACACTGCGAACAATCTTTCGGTTATTGATCATGGAGACGGCACTTATACTGTTTCTTTCACGGTCGCTGTTGAGGACCCTGTACAAGTTTCGGTGCAAGTTCTGGATTTGCGGAGCATATTTGTCTCCGCTAACATGACCTGTTCTGGAGCCTAAGCTTTTCCGCTGAACCTTTCGAGCCACTTAAATATGCAGTGCCTTATTTTTTAAATGAATGGTAGATTGGTGTTTGAAATGGTTGAGAATAATGCTTGGCGTCATCTTTTCACGCTTCTAAAGCTGGCTGAAATGGGAGCACACCGGAGAACCGCCAAGATTTCTACTGAATATTTATCTGCAAAACTGGGTTTATCTCAGCAAACTGCTTCACGCTATTTAATCGAGTTAGACAGCAAGGGCTGGATAAAGCGAACTATGACGCCTGAAGGCTGTTTGATAACGATTACGGACGCAGGCGTTAAGGAGTTACAGAAGCTTTACTCAAGTCTACGTTTTGTAATAGAAGCTGCCTATCCACCCTCGATTACTCTTGAAGGCGTAGTTTTCACTGGAATGGGCGAAGGAGCTTACTACACTTCGAAAGAAGAATACCGCAAACAATTCATGGAAAAGCTCGGGTTTGATCCTTATCCTGGAACGCTCAATTTGAAGTTAACCACAGATTATGATGTTAAAACACGCTCAGAGCTTGAGACCTACCCTGCCGTTGAGGTTACAGGCTTTAAAGGTGAGGATCGCAGTTTTGGAGTTGTGAAATGTTATCCAGCAATAATAAACAACGCAGTGAAAGGTGCAGTAGTCTTGGCTTTGAGAACGCATTATGATGTTTCGGTAATCGAGATCATTGCGCCTATCAATTTGCGGAAGCATTTAAAGCTAAAAGATGGGCATAAAGTGAAAGTCGAAGTTTTGACGTTGCCCTAACGTGAGCGACTTTGGCGGTTCACAATCCATATACAAAACGTCAGAATTTGACTTTGAGTATGTTATCGATATTGATGGAAAAACGCTATTCAGAAGACGGAAATAGAAACAGTAGCCGCATGACAGACATCATGGAAAAGACCATAGTTAATTGTAAAAACCAATGCAATATTGTCAATAAGTATGTGTGGGTATTCACATGGATTCGTTTTAAGGATTCGCTACGTTTATTTATAAAGAGTTGTATTGACTAGGTTAAGGAAGCTGAGTAAGCATGTCTAAGAAGTCTCCATCAAAAGATGATGCATTAGAAGCCTTAGACTTTATAATCAACGTCTTAAAAGACCATGAAAAAGATTTAGACCGCTTACTCAACGAGCTGGGCGACATAACCGAAAAACTAGGCGACGCGGGTGAACTGAACGCGAAGATAGAGAAAGTCGAAGAACGCCTGTCTACGCTTCAGAATGAGATAACAAATCTCATCACGTATTTGTCAGCTCCTCATGCGGGCCCTTCGATGCCCCCGCAAATTGTGCAAGAGCGCAAGGAAGAAACGGTTCAAGTTAAAGAAACACATGGACCGCCTGTGATTTTAAGGTGCAAGCAGTGGGAGGATTTCCTCACGTTGGCTTATCAAGCCCAAACAGTTTCCTTCTTGTACAGGGAGGCGGAGAAGACGTTTCAGGTGGACGCGTTGAAGGACAATCAGATAATCACGTATAGTGGCGAGCTTCCTAAGGCTACTTTGCTCTTGAAGAGTTGGCTTGCTAAACAGTTGGAGATTCCTGAGAAGAAAATCTTAGAGGGCATTCTGGCGATAGGCTAGGCTGTCTTGCGTTTGTACGTTTTTGTTATTCAGTAATGTTTTTATAGGTGTCAGACATCTTAAGTCTTAATAGATGATAGTGGAGGCTTAAGGTTGAAGGCTGCACCACAAGCCATTATCAAACATTTTTTCCGTTTTCGAAGCCTTCTCCTTTCTCCTCGATGACGGAAATGGCTCCGTGGTCAGCCAAAAAACGATGAAAGCCTCCACTTCAACGATAACAAGGACGACTACCATGACCGAAACAAGGCAATACGTGAAAAAAGTCCAAGAAGAATTCGCAAAATTTGAAAACACAATGGAAGAACTGCGTGCTTTACGAAGCGTTGCAGATGAACTGAAAAGTTTCAGAAGAATGATCGAACTGAAGAAATACGACTAGATCAACATTTTGACGATTAATGTTTAAATACGGTTTCCTGCTTTTTTTGTTTGGGAAATGCATGAGTCAAGCTGCAGAAAACATACATTTCTTCAATACGTTATCACGGAAAAAGGAAAAGTTTATTCCAATCGAAAAAGGAAAAGTCAAAATGTACACGTGTGGACCTACAGTGTATGATTATGCTCACATTGGCAATTTCAGGTCGTTCCTTTTTGAGGATATTTTGAGAAGATGGCTTGAATATCGCGGCTTTCAGGTTACTCAAGTCATGAATTTGACAGACGTAGATGACAGAACAATCGCAGCGTCTAAAAAGGAGGGGATACCGCTGAAAGAGCACACTGGAAAATACGTGAAGGCTTTCTTTGAAGATTTAGACACATTGCATGTTCAGAGGGCAAGCATTTACCCAAGAGCAACTGAACACATTCCTGAAATGGTTGCTCTAATAAAGAAGCTTATGGAGAAAGGCTATGGCTACGTAGGCGAAGACGGATCAATCTACTACAAAATCGCCAAATTCAAGAATTACGGACAGCTTTCCAAGTTCAAAGTCGCAGAGTTGAAAGTAGGTGCAAGAGTCAAAGTTGATGAATATGACAAGGAACAGGCACAGGATTTTGCGTTGTGGAAAGCTTGGGACGAAGGCGACGGCGATGTTTTCTGGGAAACCGAGATTGGCAAAGGCAGACCAGGATGGCACATTGAATGCTCTGCCATGAGCATGAAATATTTGGGTGAAACCTTGGACATTCATACAGGCGGAGTGGACAACATGTTTCCGCATCACGAGAACGAGATTGCGCAAAGCGAAGCAGCTACGGGAAAAAAGTTTGTGAATTATTGGATGCATTGTGAGCATTTGATGGTTGAAGGAAAGCGAATGGGCAAGAGATTTGGCAATTACTATACGGTGCAGGATCTGACTAAGAAGCTGAAGCACGATCCAAGAGCCGTGCGTTATTTGCTAATTTCAACGCATTACAGGCAGCAGTTCAACTTCACGTTTGCGGGGTTGGAAGCGGCAAAGAACGTTGTTGACCGATTAGTCAATTTCATGTATCGATTGCTGGATGCTGATGGGAAGGATTGTGGTGAAGAGACCCAGCTGTTGATGATGCAAGTGAACAAGAGCTTCGGAGAAGCTATGGATGACGATTTGAACATTGGCATTGCACTAGCTGCACTGTTCGATTTTGTGAGAGATATTAACAATCTAATTGACGTTGGCAAGTTGAGCAGAAGAAAGGCAAACGAGGTTTACGCGATGATGCTTGGTTTCGACAAGGTTCTTGGCGTTATTGGCGATGTCAGAAAGGAAGAGAAATTGCCGAAAGAAGCTGAAGAGCTTATTCGCAGAAGAGAAGAAGCAAGAAAAGCCAAAGACTGGAAGACCGCGGACCAAATAAGACTGCAACTTCAGGCGATGGGCATAACAATCCAAGACACGCCACAGGGAATTAAATGGAGAATTGAAAAACACCAAACCAACCCTACAAAGAACGATTCTCATATGTAGAATCATGGTATAATTCAACATGCAAATCAAAGCATAGTTCAATCTATATATAAGGGGGGGTAGTCTATCTGAGAGAGGCTAGTGACCGCCACGATCATTCCACATGTCTGTCGCATATTTTTCCTGATGGAGTTTGTCTGCGAGCATGACTTCGTGTTGGCTTAATTTAGCGTTAGCAAGTTCTACGTTGAAAGCTGTCTGGAATCCTTGAACTAGTGCGTTGCTCACTCTTTCCGTTGAAAGCATTTCTCCAAGTTCTGCGTTGATTGAAGTAATCTTGTTCTTTGCGACATCGATAACTTCCATGCAAGTCTTAGCCCATGGAACACGCAACAAAGTGAACATTCTCTCTAAATCAGCATCCATTAGAAGCGTGCCATGCTGCAACACGACGCCCATCTTATGAGACTGTGCGCTTCCAGAAATCTTCTTGCCTTTCACCATCAAGTTTGGGCACGTCTTCGTGTTTCCCTCGTTGAAATCTGCTTTTATTCCTAAGGTTCGAAGAGCTTCAGCCAATCCCGCATAGATTCGCGCATAAATAGCAGAGACATCTTCAGTCTCCAAATCCTTCTTGTTAACAACAACGCTGTAAGTAACTTCGCCTTCAGCATCATGATAAACCGTGCCGCCACCAGTTATCCGCCTGACAACGTCAACACCAAGTTTTCTGCAGTTGTCAAGCTGAACCTCATTCTCGATTTTTTGAAACCTGCCGATAGAAACCGCAGACGGCGCCCAACAATAGAGTCTCAACGTGTTAGGGGCTAGATTTTCAATTCTGCCTTGAAAAATAGCCTCGTCAATAGCCATGTTCATAAAAGCATTGTGCGTTTCAAGCCCAAGCAGCCGCCACTCAGTCGTGATTGTTCCAACCTGTCTGCGTTCTTCGTGAAGATAATCATGTTGTTATGCTTTAAACGTATGCTTCTACAGTGCCGCAATCTGAGTTTACACAATACAAGCATCTGTAAAGACTTTATACTAAAACAAGCTAGACAAGTAACTGCCAAACGGTGAAAAATCTATGCTGGGAACGGTTCAGAAGACTGCGGAAAAAATAAAAAACCTTGAAGTTCAAGGTGCCCGAAACGTTGCCATAGCCGCTACAGAAGCCATAGAAAGTCTAGCTCACCAAACGAAGATGAAGAACAAGCAAGAATTTTTGAAAGAACTTCTAACTGCGAAGGAGATTTTGTTCGCTTCAAGAGAAACTGAACCTCTTATGAGGAATGCGGTTCGCTGGGTGATAAGTCAGGTGGAAAAGAGCGACCGACGAAAGGTAGATGAACTCATCGGAATTGTCGCGTCTGCATCGCAACAGTTTCTAGAAAACCTCGAAGACACGAAGGAAAAAATTGCAGAAATAGGAGTTAAACGTATTAGAAATGGTTCAGTGATTCTTACCCACTGTCATTCTTCCACCGTAACTCATTTGCTTAAACAAGCTAAACGGGAAGGAAAATCGTTTGAAATCATATGCACCGAAACCCGACCGCTCTTTCAAGGCAGAATGACCGCCAAGGAAATGTTGAAGTCAGACATCAAAACAACCCTAATAGTGGATTCAGCCGCACGCTTTTTCATGAATACAGTTGACATAGTCATCGCGGGCGCAGACGCGATAACTTCAGAAGGCAACGTGATAAACAAGATCGGCACAAGCACCATTGCTCTCATCGCTAATGAAGCCAGAACGCCATTCTACGTGGTTTCTGAATTGCTAAAATTCGACCCCGCAACCATGTTTGGTGACTACGAAAAGATAGAAGAAAGAAGTTCTGAAGAAATCTGGAAAAGCTCTCCGAAAGGCCTAGTCATAAGAAACCCCGCATTTGACGTTACACGAAGAGATTTCATTCATGGCATAATATGCGAAGACGGAATAATCTCGCCCCACTCAACAGCCGAAGTAGTGCACAGAAAACATCCATGGATTTTCGAACAAGCAAACCACTAAGCCTTCTCACCCCAAATCTGCAATGCAACATTAAGCTCCTTGTGTCGCTTAGCATACTCACTCAAAGATTTGCCTTCCAAAACCGCATCAACCGCTTGACGCATCGCTTTTGCTCCTGCCACGGTTCCGTTCGTATGCCCGTGAATGCCTCCTCCAGCTTGGATAATGAAGTCTCTTCCAAAAAACTTGGCAAGCGCAGGCACCAATCCTGGATGTAAACCGCCTGACGCAACGGGCATTACAGGCGTCAAACCATTCATTTTCATCCTCAAAGCTTCTACGTTCTCTTGCACATCTTCTTTGGTTTCAAACATCTTTCCAACTACCGTACCCACGTGAAGCTGGTCTACGCCTATTATTCTCGCAATTTTCGCTATCACTCGCATTGACATTCCATGCTTTGGGTTTTTCGTAAACGCAGCATGTCCAGCTCGATGTGCGTGAATTACGAGGTTTAAGTCTTGTTCGAGCAAAGTTTGAAGCGCAGCAAAACCGCACGTCAAAATGTCCACCATGATGTATTCGCCTCCGTTGTCAAGGACGAATTCCGCTCTTTTCAACATCTCATTCGTTTCCGCCGTTACGTTAACCATGTAAACCTTTCTTTCGCCAGTCTCATCCTGAGCTTTATCCCGGCTTTCCAAAGTCTTAATCACTCTTTCTTTGAAAGGGTTAAATTCTTGGCTGCTCAGGTTCTCGTCGTCTTTTACTATGTCGCATCCACCTACCCAAGCGTCATAAGCAATTTTTGCGTGGTCAACCGTTTTCAGTCCAAGTTTGGGCTTGATTATGGTTCCTACTAAGGGACGATTATAGATTTTTAGAAGTTTACGGATTCCTTCGACGCCGAATTTTGGACCCTTAAAGCTTCGAACAAGCTGCTCTGGAAAGTTGATATCATTTAGTCTGAGGTTCTTAAGCGTTCTTAACCCGAAAACGTTTCCGGCGACGCTGCTTAGTACGTTAGGCATGTTTCCAAGTTCAAAAAGCTCCAAGGGATAAGCTATTTTCACGTAGCTTCCTTGTATGCTGAAAACGTGTGCAGCAAGTTTTTCAACGTACGCTTTCAGAGTAGTGAGTTCTGTCCAAGTTCCAACTGAGCTTTCAGCAGCAACTCCGCCTGCCGCTTCCAGCATGCTTACGTCTTCAGGCTCAACGAAAAATGTGCAGACAACATCAGTTTCTTTTGGCTTATACTTCAAGTCCACAAAATCAACATACCGCAACGTGACTCGCCTTCTGGGTTATTCACTGATTAAGCAAAAGCTCCTTAAAGCCTTTAACAGTGAACCACCAATCTATCAAAGCAGGAATTTGCATGAAGCTCAAAGCTAAACCTCTTGACATTCAAACAGGCGGAAAAAACATAGCGATACTGGATGATGAAACCGCTGGCTATCTAGGCGTACATTCATCCGACAGGGTAAGAATTACGTATAGAAAAGCGCAATTAATCGCCATTGCAAACGTCGCAAGCGATTTTCCACCCGATCAAATTGGGCTTTATGAAGAAGCTTCCAAAAAGCTTGAAATAAACGCTGGAGACGACGTTGAGGTTCAGCCTGCCGAAATTTCTGAGTCACTTAGATACGTGCAAGCAAAAATACGTGGAGAACGATTGCGCGGAAACGAAATAGGCTTGATAGTCAGAGACGTTGTTGAACGACACTTGACCGACATTGAGCTTGCTTCTTTCGTGACGGCTCTTTACATTCATGGGCTGGGCATTGATGAGATTGAGGCTTTATCGAGAGCGATGGTTGAGACAGGCAGCACTTTAAGACTGCACAAGACCCCAATTCTTGACAAGCACAGCGTAGGCGGGATACCTGGCGATAAAACAACTATTCTAGTTGTTCCGATAATTGCGGCTGCTGGCTTCACCATACCCAAGACATCATCGCGTGCCGTAACCTCGCCTGCCGGGACGGCTGATCGTTTTGAAACCCTATGTTCCGTAAACCTATCAATTGAAGAAATAGAAAAAATAGTGAGAAAAACCAACGGCTGCATCGTTTGGGGTGGAGCTTTGGAATTGGCTCCTGCAGATGACATTTTCATTCAGGTTGAATATCCTCTGGCAATCGATCCCTTGTTGCTTCCTTCGATTATGAGCAAGAAAAAAGCCATAGGTGCCACACATCTAGTAATAGATATTCCAACAGGAAGAGGCGCAAAAATCAAAACCAACGGCGACGCACAAGCTCTTGCCTATGACTTCATAGACCTTGGAAAACGCATGGACATAAGCGTTCAGTGTGCAGTTACCTTCGGAGAACAGCCACTCGGGCATGCTATAGGTCCAGCTTTAGAAGCGAGAGAAGCGTTAACGGCAATAATGGGAAACGGACCTGCTGATCTTAAAGAAAAAGCTGTAGGGCTTGCGAGTGTTCTTTTTGAAATGGTCGGAGTGAAGAATGGAAAAAGAAGGGCGGAACAGCTTTTGAAATCTGGGAAAGCCGAGAAGAAGCTTAGGGAGATAATTGAAGCGCAAGGCGGAAACCCGAAGGTCATGCCTGAGGACATAAACGTTGGCAGCAAAAGAACCAGAATAACGTCTAGCAAAGAAGGCGAGGTCTTGTGGATTAACAACGAAAGCATCGCGCAAGTTGCCAAAGAAGCAGGGGCTCCAAAAGAGAAGGGTGCTGGAGTTTTGCTTCGCGCAAAAATCGGCGAACGTGTTGAAAAAGGTGGTGTGCTGTTCGAAATATACGCTGAAAGAAGCACGAAGTTGGAGGCTGCTGCTAGATTGGCGAATGAACTTAAACCTATGGGATTAAGCAGGAGACCTGAAGAACGGATGTTAATGGAACGCATCCCAATGCGTACTGTACCGAAGAAAATCTTTGCTGTTGAAAGATAAGCAAGCTATTCAAGATTTTTGTTTCTTTATATAAATGAACCTTCCATCGCTTTAGGTTTAAATATTAGAGTTGTGATTAAACGTAGCGAGAGGAAAACCAAGGCATGGGTTCAAAGTCTCCAAAAGGCGAATTCGCCGCTAGAAAACTACTAGAAAGAAGGAATAAGCTTCGTTGGAGCAGCATGTACTACAAGAGACGCATGATGATGCTGGACGTGAAGGCTGACCCGCTTGAGGGTGCACCGATGGCACGAGGCATAGTTCTTGAAAAAGTAGGCGTTGAAAGCAAACAGCCAAACAGTGCTATCAGAAAGTGTGTGAGAACTCAGCTGATAAAAAACGGCAAAGTAATTACTGCTTTCCTGCCTGGAGACGGTGCTTTGAACGTTGTTGATGAGCATGATGAAGTAGTGCTCGAAGGCATAGGTGGTTCACGTGGCCGAAGCATGGGAGATATTCCAGGAGTACGTTGGAAAGTCATAACAGTTAACGGCGTGTCCTTGAATGAACTTGTTTATGGAAGAAAGCAGAAACCAGCACGGTGAGAGTTTTGAGTCAAAAGCTGCAAGAAGAAAAAAGCGAGATAAAACTTTTTGAAAAATGGAGTTTCAGAGGTATTGAAGTGAAAGATTTGGGTTTACAGAGGTACGTTTCTTTAAAGCCTGTCGTGGCGCCGCACAGCATGGGGAGGCACGAGCATAAACGTTTTCGCAAAGCAAACGTCAACATCGTGGAGAGGCTTGCGAACAATCTTATGCGGCCTGGAAAGAATGCGGGCAAAAAAGCTAAGATGATGAACATTGTGAAGCATGCCTTTGAAATCGTCTACTTGCGCACTGGCAAAAACCCTGTTGAGGTGTTAGTGAGGGCTGTAGAGAACTCTGCGCCATGCGAAGACACGACAAGGATAAGTTACGGTGGCATAGTGTATCACATGTCAGTTGACATCGCCCCGCAGAGAAGAGTTGATTTAGCTTTTAGGCATCTTGCTGAGGGGGCAAGGCAGGCGTCGATTAACAATCCACGCTCGATTGAAGAGTGTGTGGCGGAAGAACTTGTTCTAGCTGCAAACCATGACATAAAAAGCTTTGCAGTCGCCAAGCGTCACGAAATAGAGAGAGTGGCTCAAGCATCGAGATAGTGACAATCGCTCAAGAATTGCCTATTTTACGTGTATCTCAACGATGTCTCCTTCTTTCAAAACAAAACTAACTCCAACTTTTTGTGGACTGAAGGCAAGGCGGTCTGCCCAAACCTTTGCAAAGGCAAATTTCTTGCTCAAATCGGTGTGAATGCTTTTCGCCAAATCATTGACTGTAGCGCCTTTTCTAAGGATAAATGGCTTCTTAGAGTACTCTCTTTCGTTGGGTTCTTTTGTGTATATGCGCATTATTTCAAGCGTCTCAAACAGGATGTCTCCAAGTTTTTCGAGACCTTGTTTGTCTTTGCATGAGACAGCTATAATGGGTAGTTTTCTGCCAACATAAGCCTCCAGCACTCTCAAGTTTGCTTTTGTACCTTCTAAATCGATTTTGTTCGCCACTATAACGGCTGGCTTGTATACTGTGCTTTCAAATATAGCGTCTTCAATTTCGTCTAGTGTCGCTTCTCCTATAATTTTGACAACTCCGTCGGTGAAGTGGTGATTTTTGAGGAGGTTTTCAACTTCTTTGAAAGTGCAGTCAGCAAGTTTTCCGATCAGGATGATTCGCAGTCCAGCTCCCATGTATTTTCTTTCGATTTCAACACGTGCCTTCGGTCTATCGAACAGTATCCGAGCCTTTTCCATTTCACGCATAATAAGAGACAACTGCTCAACAGAGTCTTGCGTGAGATCTATCATTATGACTATGCCGTCTGCGTTGCGGGCTATGCCTAGAGCCTGAAGCCCCCATGCTTTTCCGTCAGCCGAGCCTTTCATTAAAGCAGGAGCTTCGATGATTTGGAATTGTATATCCTTGTATGGCAATATACCAGGTATAGGTTCTCGCGTGGTGTATGGGTCGACTGATACTTCGGCTTTTGCGTTCGTGACAGCCACTAGCAGACTGCTTTTTCCTGCTTTGGTCAAGCCTATCAACGCGATTTGTGCTGCGCCTTCTTTTTGGATGAAGGTTTTTGGTCCACTTTTGCCTGTTTTTTTCCGTTTTTTCTCTTCTATTTCTTTTCGCAGAGTCCTGATTTGTTTTTTAACGTTGGCTTCCAATCTGGTAGTGCCGTGGTGTCTAGGGATAAGGCTGAGAAACTCTTGCAGAAGCTGAAGCTTTTCGCGTGGGTTTTTGGCGGCTTCAACTTCTTCCCATTTGTCTTTAGCTTCAGGCGGCAGATTTGTCGGCATATTCTAGCGTCTTCCAACATTATTCTCGAAAATCAACTTTTATATTTGTTGCCAAATACCGCTGTATTATCATAACGTTTCATCATCATAAACTTAAAATAACTGAATGAACAGTTGTGTAAACGAATTCATTAAAACCTAAAGGAAAATACGAAAAGTAAAACGGAGGAAAAATGATGAGTAAAAGTGAAAAACCGCACTTAAACATAGTAATCATGGGACACGTAGACCATGGAAAATCCACGACAACAGGACACTTACTGTATGCAGCTGGAGCAGTTGACGAGAGAACAATCAAAGCGTTCGAAGAAGAAGCAAAAAAAATGGGCAAAGAATCATTCAAGTTCGCATGGGTTCTCGACAACCTTAAAGAAGAACGAGAAAGAGGAGTAACAATCGATCTTCGATTCCTAAAATTCGAATCGAAAAAACACTATTTCACAGTCATAGACGCACCAGGACACAGGGACTTCGTTAAAAACATGATTACAGGAGCTAGCCAAGCCGACGGTGCGATACTCTTTTGTTCAGCCAGAAGAGGAGAATTCGAAGCAGGCATCGGTCCAGGCGGTCAGACAAGAGAGCATGCGTTTTTGGCTTTCACATTGGGCGTTCGCCAATTAGTTATAGCCATTAACAAGATGGATGATATTTCTGTTAACTGGAGTGAAGAACGGTTTAACGAAATCAAGAATGAAGTAACGAGAATGCTTAAAATGGTGGGTTACAAAGTTGAAAAGTTCCCGTTTGTTCCCACTTCAGGATGGACAGGCGACAACCTTGTGAAGCCTAGTCCGAACATGCCGTGGTATAAAGGACCAACGTTGATTGATGCTTTGGACACTTTTGAAGTGCCGCCTAAGCCGACGAACAAGCCGTTGCGCATTCCAATTCAAGACGTCTATAGCATTACAGGTGTAGGCACTGTTCCAGTGGGCAGAGTTGAGACTGGAGTGGTTAAAGAAAACGATGTAGTTATTTTCATGCCATCCAACAAGCAAGGTGAAGTCAAATCTCTTGAGATGCATCATGAAAGGATTCCAAAAGCCGAGCCAGGTGACAACATAGGCTTTAACATCAGAGGCGTTGGAAAACAAGACATCCACCGTGGCGACGTGGCAGGACACACTACCAACCCGCCCACAGTGGTCAAAGAATTCATCGGACAGATCATCGTGATCTATCACCCGACAGCCATAGCTGCAGGCTACACACCGGTGCTTCACTATCATACAGGACAGGTTGCGTGCAGGTTTACAGAGCTGATAAAAAAGATTGACCCTCGTTCAGGACAGGTTGTCGAGGAGAAGCCTTCGTTCCTGAAGACAGGAGACGCTGCCATAGTTAGGATGGAGCCTTTGCATCCGATATCGCTTGAAACATTCGCGGAGTTTGAAGAACTCGGACGTTTTGCAGTAAGAGACATGGGTACTACGGTGTCTGCGGGCATTGTGAAGGAAATCACGAAGAAAGGACCATAAACCCCTCTTCCTTTTTTATGCTTAACTCAATGTTTTTAGAGTTAGTGCGCAATTCTATTTTTCGTTTTGTTTTCTTTTTATTCTGTATCGTTTAGAATCGTCAAAGATGTCAATTGCATTTACCTTAGTTAAAAAAGTGGCTGAGTGAACAACTCCTTCAGATATAAAGTACCAATCACCTTTTCGATAAACCCCAGATTTGCCGCCGATGACCAAACGCATTTCGCCTTCCACGACAAAACCCCATTGATTGCAGTGGGAGTGGGGAGGTACCTCACAAGCAGGTTGTATATCAAAAAACACAATTTGTTTGTCTTTGGCTTGAAGAAGCCAACCTCGTATCCCTTTTAATTGGATATCGATTTCTGGAAGGGTTCGTATCATTTCAGGGTAAGGAGTTCCGTTCCATTTTTTCGTAAGCTTTTCCATGTAGCTTCTTCTGTCACACCCACAAATAGGTATTGCTACTGATTTATGCGGTTTTCAAATTGTTCTATAATTGAAAAAAATATAAAGGGAGTTAAGTTGGAAACAAGTCCATAATTCTTTGAAGTTCATGTTGCGCTGAAGTTTTATCAATAAGAAACAACTAGTTTCTCACATTAACATATAACGAAACATAGGGTTGAGCGTGATGTCAGGAACTGAAACTTTACTCCCGTTTCTAAAAGAGAAGAAAACCAACGAGCAACAGCAGCCAACCATCATTGTTGATAGTCGCGAGGCAAACACTGCCACGAAAATTGTTAAAGGACTACGAGAGCGCGGCGTTGACATCAAGACTGAACAGTTGGAAAAAGGCGATTACATTCTTTCTGATATCTGTGCGGTAGAGAGAAAAACGGTAAAAGACTTCGTTTACACGCTTACGCATCGCTATTTGTTCGAGCAGTTGTTCAGGCTCAAGGAAGTTTATCCTAAAGCTTTGATTCTTTTAGAAGGATACTTGCCTATAATTTATAAGTACAGTCGAATTCAACCTGCCGCTGTTTGGGGCGCCATGTTCAGCCTAGTCAGAAACGGCATACCCATGGTGACCACAACATCCTACAAGGAAACCATTGACTTCCTTTACGTAGCAGCACGTCAAGAACAGATAGTGGAAAAACGCGTGCCCACGGTGCATGCGTTCAAAAACTATGACAGCACATCTGATGCGCAGATTTATTTTGTGGCAAGCTTGCCCAACGTTGGAAGAGAAAAAGCTATGGCAATCCTTAAATCCTATCAAACGCCCTTGAACGCGCTAATCAACGTGGATGATTGGTCTGAGATGGTTCGTGGGCTTGGACCGATAATAAGCAACAAAGCTAAGGAAGTACTGAGAACACCATTCAAGGAATGAAAAAGACATGGAAGTGGAAATAGCTCCAACGCGAAAAATCACAGTTTTAGGCTTGGATAAACGTTCACTCGTGAATATTGCGTGGTGCGCCGCAACCTACGGAGTAAACCGGCTTTACTGGATAAACGGGTTTGTCTTATGTTTAGAAGTTTACGAAAAAGCGTTCGATCATGAATTGAAGAAGCAGGAGTTTCCCATAAGCCAAATCTGTTACACGGCGTTCCCTAAATATCAGAAGATTTACGAGATTGACAAGAGCTTTCAGATTCCTCTCATTGACGTTTCTGACATGAAACTGTTCCAAGAGATACTAGCTGCGATTCTGGAACACGAGAAACAAAAGAAAGAGAAAGACGCCTAGGCAGGTTTGAGCTTCTGTTTCACACTTTTGTAGCCTAGTTCGAATGCCTTAACGTTCACATCCGAATGTTTTGCAGGAACAAGCTCCCGCACAGTCTCCAATAGACTTTCTCTTTTAATCGGCAACTCTCTGCAAGCGGCTAATGCACCAACCATCACGGTGTTCTGAGTTAGACTGCTTCCTGCCTCTTCCGAAAGCTTCCTTGTCTCTACGACAACAACTTTTTTTGTGAAACAATAAATTTCATCCAAAATCTCTTTCATGCTTGGGTATGGCTTGTTTTTGGCTGCAAGCTCTGTGGGAGCGATTTTTTCGTCACTCATAATTACAAACGTTTTTTTCGAGATATACCTCGAGTTTCTCAACGTTTCTAGAGGTTCGAATCCAAGGAGCACGTCTGCCTGTCCATCCATTACAGTTGATGCTAAAACTTTTTCGCCTATTCTAACGTCAGAAGTTACTGCTCCGCCGCGTTGCGCCATGCCATGAATCTCGCTGACGCGGACATTTAATCCGTCTTTAACCGCAGCTGTGCCCAAGATTTCGGCTGCCAGAAGTGTTCCTTGACCTCCAACACCAGCTAAAACTATGTTAAACTCCATCATTTTCAGCTTCCTCCTTCTATGGCGCCAGAAGGACAAACCGCCATGCACAATCCACATGCTGTGCAGAGCGAAGCGTCGATTTGAACCATTCCTTCTTCAACAGTCAACGCTGGACAGCCCAACAGTTTGATGCAGACCATGCAGTTTTTGCATTTGTCTGAAATCTTGAAAGCCTTTGTTTGAATGCCTCTGCGTCTTCTCTCTCTAGCCAACATCAAAGAGCAAGGTGCTCTAAAAACCACCACAGAAGGACCGTCTTGTGCTAGTGCCTCTTTCAGAACAGCTTCAGTTTCTTTGATCCTGAACGGGTTAACCACTCTAACGTATTTGATGCCGATTCCTTCAGCCACTTTTTCGATGCTTATGCGTTGCGAGGAGCCACCCATTCCCGTGACGCCCGTTCCAGGATGTGGTTGGTTGCCCGTCATTGCCGTGGTTTGGTTGTCAAGGACAGCTAGAACTACTTTGGCGTTGTTGTAGACTGCGTTGACAAGTCCTGGCAGTGTTGCGTGGAAGAATGTTGAGTCGCCAACTATGGCAATAGCGTTTCTGCCTGTGGTTTTGCTTATTCCTTGGGCAGTGCTTATGCTAGAGCCCATGCATATGAGCAAATCGCCGACGCTCAAAGGCGGAGCAGTTCCCAAGGCGTAGCAGCCTATGTCAGTGGAATAAACGGCTTTTTCGCCTCCCACTCTCCGTATAACGTAGAATGAGGCTCTGTGCGGACAACCAGCACACAAAATAGGCGGTCTAGAAGGCAATTCCTTTGACACTTCAGCCACCTTCGCGTCAATTTTTTCGAAGTCAAACGGAAGCTTCTTGCCGAGAATATTGGAGAACCCTAGCAAGACGGTTCGCGTTGATAGTTCACCTTTTCTTGGAAAGTAAAGCTGACCAGTCTTTCCGTATATTTCCACATCAGGCGCATGATCTTTTGCAATGGCTTTGATTTGCATTTCCAAGTAAGGTTCAAGTTCCTCAACAATTATGATTTTCTTGCACATCTTTAGAAATCTTGCAATCATTTTTTCAGGAAGCGGGTTCGTCATTCCAAGCTTCAGCACGCCTACATCCAAGCCTAGCATGTTTGCGGCTTCAACAGCGTAATTATAAGCAGAGCTAGAAGAAATTACCCCTATTCCACTTTTTCCTTCACGTACAATGACATTGTAAGGTGATTTTTCGCTGATTTCCTTGGCTCTCTCAGATTTTTCTAGAAGACTGATATGTTGGGGTCGAGCAAAAGCTGGAACCATTACCATACGCTTCATATCTCGGATAAACTCACCCTTCAGATCTGGTTTTGTAACTTTTCCAAACATAACTGGTCCGCGTGTGTGGTTTACACGTGTCGTTGTCCTCAATAAAATGGGTAGTTCAAGATTTTCTGAAAGCTCGATCGCAGCTATCGTCATATCTTTGGCTTCCTGGGGGTCAGAAGGTTCTAAGCAGGGCAGGTTTGACAGCAAAGCATAATAGCGATTGTCTTGCTCGTTCTGTGAGCTGTAGCATTCTGGGTCGTCTGCGGTGACTATTACATAACCGCCTTTCACGCCAACGTAAGACAACGTCATAACAGCGTCTGCAGCCACGTTTAACCCAACATGTTTCATGGCTGTCAAGGCTCTGACGCCGCAGTTGGCAGCGCCAGCCGCAACCTCAACAGCTACTAACTCGTTTGTCGAATATTCCATGTACAAGCCCGCTTCGCTTGCAAGCGCAGATGCGGTGTCGCCTATCTCAGATGCGGGTGTGCCGGGGTAGGTTGTGACTATGGCTATACCTGCTTCTAGGATTCCTCGGACGATGGCTTCGTTGCCGAGTAAAAGCACACGTTTGTTAGGCTCGTTTTTTAATAGAACATGTAAGTCTGGCAACAGTTTTCTCCCTTACCGACAGAGAATTCTCATAATTTAGCTGGTTTACATATAACTTTTGGTGAGAAACTGTTCTAAAATAACTTGTGAGTACCAGTTTACGACAAACAGAAATAGAAAGTAGGGGTGTGGCTATTTGCCTTTGAATGCTGGCTTCCGTTTTTCCGTGAATGCTGCTACGCCTTCTTGCAAGTCTTCAGTTGAAGCAACGACACCGAAGCCTTCTCTCTCCAAAGCCAACGCTGCATCCAAGCCTATCTCTGCGCCTTTGTTAATCAGCGCCTTAGCCACCGTGATAGCCACGGGCGCTTTTGACGTTAATTCCAGAGCGAATTGTCGCACTGTTTCCCTGAACTTGTCCGCAGGCACTACCATGTTTATTATGCCAAGTTGTTCAGCGGTCTTGGCGTCCAACATTTTTCCAGTGAAAACCATTTCCTTCGCCTTTCCCCTGCCTACTAGCCTTGTAAGCCTTTGTGTTCCGCCCCATCCTGGAATCAGGCCTATGTTGATTTCAGTTTGTCCCACGCGACTGTTTTCAGAGGCAATGCGCAAGTCGCAGGACATGGCTACTTCTAAGCCTCCGCCTAAAGCGTAGCCGTTTAACGCTGCAATGACCGGTTTCTCCAAGTTTTCAAGCGAGACGCACAGTTTCTCGCCCATGAGCGAAAGTTCCCTAGCTTTCAGGGCATTCATGCCTTTCATGGTTTTTATGTCTGCGCCTGCGGAGAATGCTTTTTCGCCTGCGCCTGTTAGAACTACGACTCGTACGTTCACGTCTGTTTTAGCATCTTCTATGGCTTGTAAGACTTCTTCGATGACTTCTTTGCTGAAGGCGTTTAAGGCTTCTGGGCGGTTCAGGGTTATGGTGGCTATTCCGTCGCTTTTTTCATAGATGATGTATTTGATCTCCATTCGTGGTTCACCTTATTTTTGTGTCCAGTCGTAGTAGCCTTTTCCTGTTTTTCTTCCGAGAAGCTGAGCTTTTACCATTTGTTTCAAGCCTGTGGTGGCGTGGAATTTCGGATCTAACTCTTTTGTTAGGACATCGGCGATTGCTAGTGTGGTGTCGGCACCGATGTAGTCCAGCAGCATTAGTGGTCCCATGGGCCAGTTTAGGCCTAGTTTTATGGCTTTGTCGATGTCGTCTCGGTCTGCTATGCCTTCCCAGTAGAGTGCTGCTGCTTCGTTTAGGGCTGGGATGAGTATGCGGTTGACGATGAAGCCTGGGCTGTCTTTCTTGACAAGGACGGTTTCTTTGCCGAACTTGTGTGCGGTGTCTAGGATTGTTTGCACGGTTTCGTCTGAGGTCTTGGCTCCTTTGACTATTTCGACGAGTTTCATTAGTTGCGGCGGGTTGAAGAAATGCATTCCGCAGACTTTTTCGGGGCGTTTTGTGGCTGAGGCAAGTTCGGTGATGCTGACGGATGAGGTGTTTGAGGCGATTATGGCGTGTGCTGGCGCATACATGTCCACTTCACGGAACATGACTTTTTTCAGCTCGGGGTTTTCAGGTACAGCCTCTATTATCAGGTCAGCATCTGCCACGGCTTCTTTCAAGTCTAGTACAGGATGTATTCTGGTTAGAATTTCGTTCATTTCCAATTCTGTCATCTGTTGTTTCTTGACAAACCGGTTTAGGCTGTCGCGTATCATGTTCATGCCGCCGTCGATGAAACGTTGCTCGATGTCGCGCATGGTAACTTCGCAGTTTCCAACTTGGGCTGCTACTTGAGTGATGCCATGACCCATTAATCCTGCACCCAAGATCGTGATTTTCTTTACATCCATTGTTTTTCACCTTTCTTGAATGAGAAAACTATTAGATCGCGGCATTGTTAAAAAGTCTTTGCAACCGAAACATGGTTTTGCAAAAAGAGCGTTATGCGGAGGTTTTGAGATCCGTGTCTGTCTCTGGATGGAGTTTAATCCCCCATAAGGAAAATAGGAAGGGAGCAATCTCACAGAGGCAATAGTTCAAACTACGTATCTGTCTGTTTTCTCGAAATCTTTCACTATTTCCATGACTCGTTTTGGAACATTCACGCTTTCCAAAGGAATTCCTTTGAGCAAAGTCCAAGGCGTCTTCTTCGCTACGACAGTAGCAACGTATTCTTCGCCGAAACATTTTGTTGCAACTTCGTAGACTAACCTTCTGACTTCAACTTCTGAATACTCGCCTAATGCATGCAAGTATTCATGTAAGAGGAGGTTATAGATTAGGGCGTTAACCACGCGTTTCGACTCTGCAGTGTTCTCAACGATTTGAATGAAGAGTCTGTTTAAAACTATGTTGTTGGTTCCAATGGGGTGATAAGCGCCGAGTTGTATGGGCAAGTCGTCCAAGAAAAGCATCATTCCGCTTCTTCGTTTATGCAAAACAAACTCGACAGTATCTTTGACTATTTCCCAAACGTCACTGTAACTTGTGGCTTTTTCCAAAAGACCACGGTAATGCTCTGCCGCTGAAGAGGTTCCTTCGCTCAATTGAAACCAGCCCAAAAATGTTACATGTGGTTGTGTCTTATATGAAATACGGCGTACTCTACATAAAGAAATGGTTTTTCGATTTGGATTTGGAATTCACAATTCGTTAATAGGCGTTAAATATCTTTTTAAGCAAAAACTGTTAATAAGGGAGTTCTATGAGAATGAAAAGTCTAATAGGAATCTGGCTTATCTGTACAATGTTAATCGGCGTTACGCTACCCACCGTTGCCATGGGTTCATTGACACCAGAGGATTTCGCGCAAGAAAGTTGGATGAAGATAATCGACTATTTTGACTATGTCAGAAACTACACCAGCACGCATAACATTCCGACGCCGCCAAACTTTGCTAATTACCATGCATACATGTACTTGGTTTACATAAACACTTCAGGCTTGCACTTGCTTTACGCTGGGTTAATCAACACCACTTTCGGAGGATTGGCAACCTTTACTTTACCGATGCAAAACGTGATGATGAATTACAAAACTGCAAACAACAGCCGAGATGTTCTAACAGCCTCTAACTTTCTTATGCTTATGGCATTCAACGAAACTGATCAATCCTTGTACCCGAATTCGCCAGACATGAACGATAATTTATGGTCATCCTTCAGCATGGGCTTTGACTTCACAACATACTTCTCAAACGTCACGTGGCCTGCACTGCAGAGCAAAGCTTCTGTCATTCCACTGACGCATAGTGATTCCTTGCACTGGTCCTGGGGCTTGCGGTACACAAATCTGACTTCAGTATGGTGGAGGACTTTTATTTCACCAACTAACCACACCTATAACAGTTTGCCTATGGCTTTGGCAACATACAACGAACTAACATTCACTTACAATCTGACGATATCCCCAGACGAGCACAAAGCAACTTTGACTGAAAACCATGTGATCGGAAGGGTTCGTCAGCTGTGGCATTTCTGGGGATGGTTCATCTTGCCGCTTTACAACCATTATAACAGCACTGGATGCTATCGTTATGGAAAAAAGATTTCGAACGAGACCGTTTACGACTTCCTCCAAGAGAATCAGATTATGATGAGCATTGTTGACTTTCAAACCACAGTTATGCTTGATCACATCACACGTAGCAGCATGTCCAACGGTGCAAACGTGACCGATGCTGACACTAACACGGCTTTGAGCAACTCTTCTATCTCGACATACTCAAACGACGGTGAGAAACTTTTTGATGCTTCATTCGGTACAAAGGAAACCTACAAATTGTACAATTACACTGCAGACCAAAATGAATCCGTCTACAACGTTTACAATGCAACCGCAAGAACTGCAAAGATAGCTGGTTTCGCAAAGAACACTGGTTTGTTCGTGTATCAGATTCAGTTGATGAAGTTCCTTCCAGCTCTTGTGGCTCACATGCACCCGCAGCTTTACGCGAAGGCAGAGGACAGCATCACGAACATGACAAAAGCGAACTACTTCTATCTCATCGGTTATCCAACTTACAGCGGCTACAAAATAGAGCATGACCCAATTCTCACACTGTACCTGAACACGGCCACGGCAGCACCCGCTTCAGGACTTGAATTCCTACCTACACTCTTAGCCATCGCGATAATAGCCATTGCAGGCTTGCTCGTTATTGTATTGTTGGTTTTGGTGCTTACTCGTCGAAAGAAACCGAAAGAGTCAACACAACCGCCACCAACTCAGTAAAGTCGATAGAATCTGCTATTCTCTCTTTTTCTTTCATTTTATGCCAATCATGAAGCAATTAGGCTAGAACTCGGGTTTGGGTTTTCCCAATTTTTTGTCCAGGCATGCTTTGATGAAGCCGTAGTATTCTGAGTCTGGTCGTGCTGGGCGACTCTTGAATTCACCGTGAAATTGCGAAGCGAAAAAGAAAAAGCTGTCAGGCAATTCTAGAAGCTCCATTCGTCTACTGTCTGCACTTTTGCCAGAGAACACCAAGCCGTTCTTCTCAAGTTTTTCCAAGTAATCCAAGTTAACCTCAAACCTGTGGCGGTGACGCTCGTAGATTTCTTTTTCCTTGTAAAGCGTGCATGCGGTTGTGTCTGGTTTGACGATTATTTTGTGTGCGCCCAATCGCATTGTTGCGCCTTTGATTTCTATTCCTCTCTGTTCAGGCATCAGGTCAATCACGGGGTTTGGTGAGTCAGGGTTGATTTCTGTGCTGTTCGCTTCTTTTAAACCGCAAACGTGGCGTGCAAACTCGACTATTGCCATCTGAAAGCCATAGCATATACCGAGGAATGGGACATTGTTTTCTCTTGCGTATTGGATTGCCATGATTTTGCCTTCAGTTCCGCGTGGACCGAAACCGTAGGGAACGAATATCCCATCATAATCTTTAAGAGCACTTATTTTTTCAGGGTTTTTCTCGAAGCTTTCAGCCTCTAGATAGCTTATGCAGACTTTGGTTTTGCAGGCTGCTCCGCCATGGCGCAATGCTTCGCTCATGCTCACGTAGCTGTCTGCCAGTCCAGCGTATTTGCCGACCAATGCGACTTTGACTTCGTGTTCAGGGTTTACTATGGCGTCTACGAATTTTTTCCATTTTTTGAAGTCAGGTTTGCGGTCTGGGAAGCAGAGTCGTTTGCTTATGAAGTTGCCCATGCCTTGTTCATCCAAGACCAGTGGGACTTGATAGATTGATTCAACATTGTATGAGCAGAAGACGGCGCTTTCAGAGATCGTGCCGAACAAGGCGATTTTTCTCAGGGCTTCGGCGTCTATCATCCGTGGGCTTCTGGCGACGATGGTGTCCGGTTGGATACCGATGCGTCTTAGTTCGTTGACACTGTGCTGGAGTGGTTTGGTCTTCATCTCCTGCGTAACGTCTAAAATGGGAACGAGCGCGACATGAACATACATGGTGCTCTCGTACCCTTCTTCCACGCGCATCTGTCTAATGGCTTCGAGGAAAGGTAAGCCTTCGATGTCGCCGACGGTACCGCCGACCTCGGTCAAAACCGCATCTACATCTACGTCTTTTGCTACTCCACGTATTCTGTTTTTGATTTCGTTAGTTACGTGCGGGACGATTTGTACGCATCTGCCGAGGAAGTCGCCTCGCCGTTCTTTCTCGATGACTGCTCTGTAAATAAGACCAGTCGTAAGGTTGTTTTCTTTTTTCAGATCCAAGTCTAGAAACCGTTCGTACCATCCTAGGTCTAGGTCGGTTTCGCCTCCATCATCAGTCACGTAGACTTCGCCGTGCATGTACGGGTTCATCGTCCCTGCGTCAACGTTAACGTATGGGTCTATCTTTATGACTGTGACTTTCAAGCCTCTTGCCTGAAGCATTTTTCCGATAGAAGAAGTTAAAATTCCTTTGCCGACTGAGCTTAACACGCCGCCTGTTACAAAAATATACTTAACCAAACAGACCTGTCCTCCACAATACCCAAACCATAAACTTCAATCAGCATTTAAATTCTTTCATTGCCAGAAATACGCATCTTTTCACGTAGAACTTTTTATCTCGAGTTTTCTGTAAGTCAGTTAAGCTTTTCATGAATTCCTCAATTATCCGTTTGAGGTCAGAGGCGATTTTGAGTGCTCGGTCACTATTTTGAAGCATGCTAGTTGGCAAGTTTTATGCCTAACTCTTCCTTAACTTCCCTAACCAAGGCTTGCTCGGGACTCTCTCCTGTCTCAACTCTTCCACCGGACAAGGTCAGTGGTTTGGATAATACGCTTCAGATTCACCTCTCATTTGTAGTAAAACCTCTCTCTTTGAGTTCACAAAGATGATTCCGACAAAACTGTGTTTCTTCAAAAAACAGCACCAACTTCATAACCTACGCATTGGCGTCACGTGATCTTTTAACAAACGCCATAAATGGCACATAGTTAGGTCTTATGTTACGTCCCTGTTAAATCGATTTTCGATTGCATAGTGAACAGGCTTAAGAGATAAATTCAATAACAATCTTCAACAGAGGAATGTCTATGAAGGTTCTTTTCATCGAACCACCCAAGGACGTCTGGTTCGTTATGGGTGAATACCTGCCTCCACCATACGGGATTATCCAACTTGCAGCTTACCTAGAAAGAGAGGTAAAGAATGCTGAAGTTGAAGTCTTAGATTGTAATGCAGAAAGAGTTGATTGGAAACAGTTGGAAAACCGTGTTCAATCATCGAACCCTGACATTGTAGCTTCAAGTTCATTGGCGACCTGCAACACATATGTAGTTGCTAGAACACTTGAGACTGCCAAAAAAGTGAACCCAAACATCCTCACGGTCACTGGTGGTCAGCATTTTACAGCTACCGCACAGGAAAGTATGGAAATGTATCCAGAAATTGATGTGATAGTGCGGGGAGAGGGAGAGCAGACCTTAACTGAACTTGTCAAGAAAGCAAACAAGGAAATAGCACTGTCGAAAGTAGCGGGAATCTCGTTCAGACATGAAGGAAAAATCGCCCACAACCCGCCTAGGGTGTTAATAGAAAACCTTGATGACCTTCCTTTCCCAGGCTATCATCTTGTCAAAGACATCGTCTATAAGTACCATTTTTCAATAATGGCGGGCAGTGACGCCCCTTATGCCTTGATTGAAGGTTCAAGGGGTTGCTCTCATGAGTGTACATTTTGTACGCAGTGGAGACATTGGCAAGCAACATGGCGACTGAAA
Source organism: Bathyarchaeia archaeon (assembly GCA_035542975.1). Lineage (GTDB taxonomy): Archaea > Thermoproteota > Bathyarchaeia > Bathyarchaeales > Bathycorpusculaceae > DATKKK01. The sequence continues at coordinate 44,773 of DATKKK010000059.1, forward strand.
TCTGCCAAACGCGTTGCAGACGAGATGGAATATTGCTATCAAAACTACGGTAGCAAATTCATCTGGCTTACTGATGATAACTTTGGCGCTGGCACCCGAGCGGAAGACATAAGCGAGGAAATCATTAAACGCAGATTGCCTAAGGATGTAACATGGTTTGTCCAAGCACGATGTGATGATATTATTAGAAACAAGGATGTTCTGCCAAAATTGCGAAAGTCAGGGCTCATATGGGTTTTGCTTGGTGTAGAGAATTCAGAACTATCAACTCTCGAAGGCTTCAAGAAAGGCATAACCCCTCAAGATGCACAAGCCGCTGTCAAATTGCTGAGAGAGAACGACATTTTCGCTCACGCGATGCTTATCATAGGCCAAAGAAAAGACACCGCCAAGTCAATAGCAAGCTTAAGAGAATTTGCTAATGAACTAGACCCAGACTTGGTAATGTTCGGCATTCTGACGCCGTTCCCTGGAACTGAAGTTTATAAAGAAGCAAAAAGAAACGGATGGATTGAAGACTTCAACTGGTCACATTACGACATGATTCATGCAATTATGCCAACAGAAACATTATCAAGGAAAGAACTGCAAGAAGAGCTTTATGAATGCTACAGAAGCTTCTATGGCTCATGGCGCAGAAGATTTCAAGGACTCTTTTCAAACAACGACCTTAAGAGAAGAGTTTTCTGGCACATGGCAAGCAGAGGCGTCCTAGGACAGATCAAATCATTTTTCTAGAGGAAACCAAGTGACTCGACACAAACAACCAATTCTGCTGCTTGTATTCATGGTAGTCGTTTCCATTTTTGGGCTTTTCACAACCTTCATGGTAATGCTTTATCCGCCGCAGCCTTCAACTACCGTCCCATGGCGAAAACCATTCATCGGCTCAGTCTTTGCCCTGATTTGCATACTTGGGATTATCGCGGTCTTCTTCCCAAGGAAATGCGCACAGAGCTTTGGACCGCTGACAAACGAAGCGCAAATGAATCTTGTCACGAGCAACGCTTCCATCATGTTGAAGGGGCATCATCCAGACTGCAAGGAGTTCTCTCCACACGTGATAAAAGTAGGTGATATGTTTTTTTGCGCTGCTTGCACAGGTCTGCTTTTGGGAGCAGCTACTGCTCTCGCCGGAGCTTTCGTTTATTTTGGTGTTGGGATAGATTTTGGTCAGACGAGTTTGCTTGCAGTTTTAGTTGGCGATGCTGGAATTATCTTAGGTTTTGTCCAGTTCAGGTTCAAGAACTTTGTGAGGCTAATTGTAAATACAGCATTTGTTTTTTCTGCTTTCTTAGTGCTCGTGGAAATTGACACGTTAGCAAAGAGCTTTTTCACTGATATTTACGTGCTTTTGCTGATCGTTTTTTGGCTTTTAACAAGAATACAGATTTCAAAATGGAATAACAGAAGGATTTGTCTTGCGTGTCAGACATGTGAGGTGAATAAGAGAAATGGGAGTGGTTAGTACCTGCGATGCCTGTAAATTGCGCCCACGATTATCAATACACCAAACATTATTACAACCAAAGGCCACCAAGGTATGACTGGCATGTCAGGATACAACGTTTGCAGAAAAACGCTGAAACCCCAAAGAACTATGGCTATGCCGATGATCAAGCCAACGATCATTCCTCCTCTGGGAACTCCGAAACACTCATCTTCCACGCGCCTGTAATGTTCGCGGTCTCCTCCTCGGTATCGTTGACCTACTGAGTACAAGGGTGCACCACAATTGGAGCATGTCTCGGCGTCATCATCGTTCTTGGTTCCACATTTAGTGCAGTAAACCATTCAGGATTCACTTCAAACAGTTCTTTAGGTTGATATTGTGCTTTAAGATTTTTGGTGCTTTAAGTTCATGAATCACTCATCACAAGTATTCAATGCTGCAGTTTGTTCAGCTTATGATAGTTTGCAGTTGTTGCTTGTTGAGTCTTAAGCCATGGAAATATCTTCCACGTAGTTTCGTGTCTTTCAAAAATGTTTCCTTGACCAGCAAAGGCTTTTCAAATCTTATAACATAGCTGAATTCTATGGCTTTTTTCCAGCCGTATTTTTTGCATTCGCTTTTTTCTTCGTTAGAGAGTTCGTTTTTGTCGTATACGGTTTCTATTATGCCGTAGCCTATTATGGAGTCTCCGTTGTTGGTTTTGTGCATGAAGAGTATGGTTTGTCCTTTTTTCCATTTTCTGGGAAGACTGGTGTAGTAAGCTGCCATGTTGAAGACTTGTTCAACCCACTGTTTGGATGCGATTCTTAGAATATAGCCGTCTGCTTCCGCCATGAAGCTCGCTCA
>DATKKK010000060.1:0-7624 GCA_035542975.1 Bathyarchaeia archaeon
GAAATATAGGCGTCGTGGGGTTGCGCGAGCGTTGATTGCTGAATCAGAGAAGGTTTTGAGGAAAGCTGGGGCTTGCGTTTTAAGCGTTCACGTCGAAGATTGGAATGTTGCGTCGCAAAAACTGTTTAAAAAATGCGGTTATGTTGAGCATCGTGACGTGATTTACTTTAGCAAGCGAGACAGTGACGAGGTCTAAACGTGTTTTCTGCCTACAAGCAGAAAGTGCTCGGCGCTGCCCACAACAGAAGGATGCGTGCAAGTTTTCAGCAAAATTTCCATCCACATCTTCCATTTTTCCTGATCTTTGAAAAGTCTATTTGTTTCCTTTGCATGATGAGAGGAGAGTCCTTCCAACCCTGCCATGTCTAATACTGTAACATCGTGTCTTTCGAATAGCTCGCGCAGTTCCTCGGGCAAAAACCAATGCGTTGCCGTGAATCCTTCGCCTTGCATGCCTGGTACGTAGTCGCCAACTTCCAGGTGATATTTTGCATGTTTCATCTCGTGTGGAAATCCGATAAGTATTGTTCTAAGTAGTCCGATTCGGCTGATGACTGAAACAAAGATTGGAGAGTCTTTTTTTGGCAACGCGCACTAGTTCCTTCGCACTCTTTTCTCTCTGCTTAGCGTTAAGCACGTGGCATAATGGAGCTCCCAAGGAAAGCACAGCATCAAAAGTTTCGTCATCGAAACTGGATAGGTCTTCAATAGAACCTTCTACGACCTGTTTAACGTTCTTTTGCACACGGTTTCGTTTTATCTGTCTTCTGGCAACTTTGAGCATTTCTGGCACAAAATCTAATAAGATAACGTCGTAGCCGCGTCTTGCAAGTTCAATAGTGTACCTGCCTGGTCCTCCACCAGCGTCCAAGACTAAGCCGTGTTTCGGCAGATATTTTTTGAGGAAATGCATTGTTATGATGTACTCGGTTTGGTGGTATGGGTCTTGCTGAAGGCGTCGCCATTCACAGCTGGCTTGTTTTGTGTAATAATCTTTCACTAATTCTTTTGTGTGTTTTTCGTCGATTTTCATCGGTTTCTTGTTTTCCTTCTTCGTCAATTAAGACATATGCGGTTGTTAATGATAAGAGGGTTATGTTTTCTAGAAGTTGCTGGGTTTTGCGATAACTTCTCTTATCTTTAAATCGAAGAACTGTGCAGTGTTTGCTGGGTGTATTCTGAGCGCGGTGTCTGCGCCTCTTCCGCTACCACCAATAGTCACAACATCCTTATCTGCAGGGATTAAACCCGCGTCTGCAGCCATCAGAGTAATTTCCACACACACTTTCGTTCCCTCTCCGAAGAGTCTAAGCACATTGGCAATCAGCTCCAAGGGCTCGATTGTTCCAAAATTCTTGCGAATCGCTCGTTCTGCGCTGCTCAAGGCATGTGTACCTGTGAAAATTTTTGCGCCGTTTGCCAGAATCTCTTTTCTAAACTCTTCTTGTAACTCGTTTTTTCCAAGTTCTTTGAACCCAAAACTGTGCGTTACTACGACAACGTTGCATCCCTTGAATGTTATTGAGGCTTTGGCTCCTGTTTCGCCTGTCGTCGAAGCAACTATAATATCGTTTATGTTTTCTTTTTCTGCGTATTCTTTTGCCAATGTTAGCACGGTGTCTGTGTTTTCCTTTCCAGCGCTATTGAAGTATGTAGTTTCTCTTTTAACGGAACTCATGTTTTTCGCCCTCATCCTCAAGTTTCGTGAAGGTCTTCCTTAAGGGTTTTCTTTTTAATCTTGTGCCGCATACCTCGCAAGTTTTCTGTTGATAGTTTGCGTGGTATTTTTTTCTGCAAGCGGGGCAGTAGCGTATCCATTGCAGTTGTCGGCGGATGCCGAAGGTGGCTAGTGAAACGAACTTCATTCCTAAACGGTCAGCGACGTTCTGTATCGAGTAATCGTCTGTTGCCACTAGCGGAGTGTAACCTTGCATCTTGAGTTGTAAGGCTAACGCTAGAACTTGCGTGTCTGGTTCGGAGAGGAAGAATGCGTCGCCCACGGCTGTTGCTGATTCTTTCACTTTATCAATAAAATCTCTTTCAGGCGTTTTCACTGTTAGCTTTCCGCTTTCTTCAGCTATCTTGAACTTTAAACACGCCATGGAATTCTCTGCCATCTCCTCTTTTACCATGGGCACTGTAAATTGTTCTTCACCTATTGAAAACGGGTCGAAACCAGCCACAAAGGCGGATGTGTCTAGAACAATGGCTTTTTTACCTGTTTCCTCCATGGCTTTCCATCCAGTTTCCTTGGAAAAGAAGTCTGCTTTTCAGTCTGTCGTAGAAATTTTCTTCAAACCTTATGAAGGACGTTTCATGTTTTGAACGCATAATGGTAATGGTTGGACTTTTGGAGCTTACGGTTTGCTGGAAATGTCCGTCGATTATCGCAAAAACTTTGTTTGGTTTATCAATCTTGATTGTGAGAGTTGAATCTGCTGGGAAGACAATTGGTTTGAAAGGGCTTAAGGCGCAAATGGGTGCTAAGATGAAAGCGTTTACTTTGGGGTCAAGCACGGATCCTCCAGCGGAAAGCGAGTAGCCAGTAGAGCCTGTCTGCGTTGATATGATTAGTCCATCTGCTTGGCAAGTTAGAATCGGCTTTCCATTTTTCAAGATGTTGGCGTAAAGCAGTTTTGAAGGTTCGCTGGCTAGAATCAGCACTTCGTTCAAGGCTTCTGGAAATTCTGCGCCTTCTGCGGTTGCTGCGAGTTTCATGCATTTTTCTACCGTGAACTTGCCTGCTAAACACTTTTCTAACGCGTCAAACGCTTGTTTTGGTTCTGCTTCTGTTAGGAAGCCTCGAACACTCATGTTTATTGCAAGTATCGGCGGTTCAGGTTTTGACAGCTTCATACAGGTTCTTAGTATTGTTCCGTCTCCGCCGATTGTGATCATGAAATCAGTCTTCATAGACTTGAGTGAGACATATTTTGCTTCGGCGGTAAGTTTGCCCTTTAACGTGTCTTCTAAACACACTTCGATTTTTCTTGCCTGCAAATATTCAACAAGGCGCTCGGCAAGTTTTAACGATTCTTTCTTGTCGTAGCGGGCTACTAGACCAATGCTTTTTGGCAAGTTTTCACGTTCACGTATTAGCGGCACCTTAAGCTATATATGGATGTTGTTCAAGATTGCTGTGGGTAGAGCATTATCGCAAGTTGGTGAGAAGTATGAGCAAACCAGTTGATGTTGGAAGTTTACGTGTCGGCGGCTACATGCTTATTGAAGGTGAACCATGCCACATAGTTGATATCCAGAAATCAAAGCCTGGCAAACACGGCTCAGCCAAAGCAAGAATAACCGCCATCGGACTTTTCGACGGTGTCAAAAGAAGTTTCGTCAAACCCGTTGATTTGGGCGCCGAAGTGCCTATAATCGATAAGAGAATGGGTCAAGTTTTTGCAGTCAACCCTACGGGTATTCAGATAATGGATTTGGAAACGTACGCATACTTGGATGCTCCTTATCCTGACGATCCAGAGCTGAAGGCAAAGCTTGTTGCTGGTGCTGAGATTGAATACTGGCAAATACTGGGCAAAGTTAAGATTATGAGAGTAAAATGAGCGGAAACCCATTTCTTAAACTCGCTTTTCATTCATCTAGTGGCATGTGAGATGGGAAGGTCTCTATGGCTTCTGTTAAGGTTAAATTGAAGAATAACAGAATCATTCAGATAAGGCGGTTGAGGCTGGAGGATAAAGAGAAGCTCGTTGAGATGTACGCCGCTCTGTCAAAAGAGGCTGTGCAGTAGGGGATGCCACCTTACACGAAGGAAGTCTTGGAAAGATGGCTTAGCAACATGCAAAACCTGATCCCGTTAGCGGCTTTTTACGGCGATAGAATCGTTGGCCACGCTCAAATCTACAAGCTTCCGCATTCTCGCAGAAAAGGCACAGGCGACATAGTCATGTATCTTCATCAAGACTTCCACAACATCGGGTTAGGTACCGCAATGTTCAAAGAACTTTTAGAACTTGCGAAGAAGGAAGGAATGCACCGAATAAGCTTACACGTAATAGCAGACAACAAACGAGCAATCCATCTATATGAAAAATTCGGGTTTAAGGTCGAAGGGGTGATGAAAGAAGCCTATCTCGGCGAAGATGGAAAATACCATGATGAGTTGATTATGGGTTTGCTGTTCTCCTAACTCCACCAATCCCAATCAAGCTGTCTAAACCCTACGTATAAGACCAGCAGTATTACGCCCCAGCTTAATGCAATGCCAGCAATCTCCAGTATTAGATTGTCCAAATAGGTGTAGCTTACCCATGCGCTTACACTGCATAAACCAATTAATAAAAGAGCAAACATTACAAAGTGAATCACTCTCTCAGTTGCCAATCAACACCACACTTCCTTCAACAGTTTCTACACTTAATCCTGTTTGTGGTTAAAGAATTTTCTGTCAAAGTTTATTTCGTCGGCTTGTCTAGACATGTTTTGAAGCCAATGAAGTGTGAAGAGCCGTCTGATTTTCTGATGACATGTACCGTCTGAGGCTTCACTTCTTCTCCTTCAGCACAACTTGTTCATGCTTGCGAGGTAAATGAACCTCCAACATCCCTTTCTTAAATTTGACTTTCATCTTGTCCATGTGCACTGGCACGGGGATGTGCGTGTGGCAGTAAAACATGTGGAACTCGCCTTCATGATGGATTATGCCGAGTTCTTTGAACCGTACTTTACGGGTCATCTTCGCCGAAATCTCAAGAGTTCTATCATCTAAGGGTTTAACTTGCACAGCCTTTTCTTTTGTCAAAGGCAAATCAGCAGTCACTACTACTTCGGTTGGGGTAACTTTCACGCCGCGAAGAGGTTCAATGCTACTTGTCGTCTTATTCCAGCTCGGTCTCTCCAGTAGTGTCTTTTCAAACTGTTCAATCCACTCGTCCACGTTTTCACGGTACTCATCAATCTCGTCACGCGTTTGACGTTTTTTCTTAATTGCCATTCTCCGTTTTCCTCCCTTAGGACACGTACATCGGCAGATCCAGTTCCTGCGTCTTCTTCATTTTAGACATCTCTTGCTGGGTTCGTTGCATTACGTCTCTTGCTTTCATACGGATTTCTTCGCCCTTCTCCAAAAGCTTTCCTACATCTACCTTTACCCCCGTGACGTTTGCCAAGCTTTTCAGCACTTCCGCGGCTGCCTCTGGGTCTGGGTAGTTGAAGAAACACTGCGACATCAAAGTAAGAGCGGGCAAGTCAATCTTTGCGCAACGTTGCAGCAAGACCGCTTGAGGACCAACCATGTAGCCCTCCAACAATGTCTCTATGCCTTTATCCTGTGCCAGTTTAAGCGTGTTCTGGTTTGATGCAGCGGCGAAAACTTTCAATTCCTTCAAATCTTGCCTATCTTGGACTGGAATGCCGCTTAATGAAATCATTACTTTGACATTCTTCCGTTTTCCCCAATCAACAAGAGCGTAGACGATTGGATAAATGATGTCAGCTGGTATGGGAGTTTCAGAAACGGCTAGAAGAATCTTGTTGTTGCCGAAGATTCTTATCGACGAATGGGGCAACCCGTCATGTAAAACTATCAGCGGCGGCAGTAGTTTCGATTCCATGTAGGCTACTTCCGTTAGATTAAGCTCTGAAACCAAGTGTTCAGCAGCTATCACACCGACTAAGCCAACGTCTGGAAAACCAAACAGCATCAAAGCTCCAGATGGAATGGCGCTTCTTTCCACTATGTTCATTTCTTCACTCAAGTTTAAACCTCAAATGATTCTTGAAGACATGTGAAGCGTAAAAAGTTTGTGATTCCATACCTGAAAAACGGAATACATATTTAAGGACGTAAGAAACTCTAAATCTGGAGAAAACCATGGCTTTAGAACGTTTAGGCTCCTCGCTCTACGACGCGTTAAAGAAAATCTTCAAAGCCTCAATCATAGACGAAGCCACTGTCAAAGAGCTTGTACGCGATGTACAGAGGGCTCTACTGCAAGCAGACGTGAACGTTCAGCTTGTTCTCGAAATCTCCAAGCGAATAGAAGACAGAGCACTGAAAGAAAACGTGCCCCAAGGCGTTTCAAGACGCGAACACATCATTAAAGTCGTTTACGAAGAATTAACTCGTTTCCTCGGAGACAAGGCAGTTCCGTTGAAGGTCGAGCTTGGAAAAAGAACGATAATAATGCTCGTGGGCATTCAGGGATCAGGCAAAACAACGGCTGCCGCCAAGCTTTCCCGGTACTTCCAAAAAAGAGGCTTAAAACCAGCACTCATCTGTGCTGATACCTTCCGACCTGGAGCTTACGCGCAACTGCAGCAGCTTGCAAGCAGGATAAATGTGCCCTTCTTCGGCGATTTGAAGGCGAAAGACCCTGTTAAAGTGGCTTCTGAAGGCTTGAAGCAGTTCAGCGACAAAGACGTGGTTATCGTGGACACATCGGGTCGCCATAAAGAGGAACAAGAACTGATTAAAGAGATGAAAATGCTTGAGAAAAACATCAAACCCGATGAGCTTATGCTCGTGATAGACGGCACGATCGGGCAGCAGGCAACGGTTCAAGCAAAAGCTTTTCACGAGGCTACTCCCATAGGCTCGATTCTCGTCACGAAGCTAGACGGTTCTGCTAGAGGCGGCGGAGCACTCTCGGCAGTGGCAGCGACGGGTGCGCCTATAAAATTCATCGGCACAGGCGAAAAAGTAGAGGACATAGAACTCTTTGTCCCATCGCGGTTTGTTGGCAGACTATTGGGCATGGGCGACTTGGAAACGCTCATCGAAAAAGTGCGTGAAGCAGAAGTACAAGTTCCTGAAAAGAAGGCTAAAGCCATTCTAAGCGGCAAGTTCACGTTGACTGATATGTATGAGCAGTTCGAAGCCATGAAAGGCATGGGAACGTTCAGGAAGCTTTTGAAAATGATTCCTGGCATGTCCTACAACATTCCTGAAGACATGCTGAACACGGCTGAGGGTCGCTTGGAAAAATGGCGGGTGATGATTCAGTCCATGACGCCTGAAGAGAAGGATAATCCTAAAATCTTCAATTCTTCGAGAATGAAACGCGTGGCCAGAGGTTCAGGCACGAACGAGAAAGAAGTGAAAGAGCTTCTGAAACAATACGTGATGATGCGTCGAATGCTGAAAACTATGCGCCGCAAGAAGAAACTGCCCTTCTTTGGAAAAGGAATGCCGCTTGACGTAAAGTGAATCTGAACAGGATTGGAAGGGTTGCAGAATGGCTGTTCTGGATAAAGCGTTGCAGATGCTAGATAAGCATCCCTTATGTGACCACTGTTTAGGCAGACAATTCGCCATGCTTGGGTATGGAATGGAAAATAGCGAAAGAGGAAGATCAATCAAAACGGTCTTAACATTCAACGCTCAAACGTTAGCTTTTTCCAAAAATAAAGAAGGTGTGAGGGTTCTCAAAATCCTCGCCACTAACGGCTTCAGCGAAACCGCAAAGCAAATTCTGCGAAAAACAAAGAAACGTATTCAAAATCAGAACTTGCCAAAAAAATGCTTCCTCTGCGAAGACAAATTCGAGAACATTACAGATTTTGTTGAAAAAGCTCTCAAGCTTCTTGAAAGCTATGAATACTCCAGTTTCTTAGTCGGCATAGAATTGCCTCTGGCAGTAGCAGAACGTGAAGACGAGTT
>DATKKK010000061.1:0-6021 GCA_035542975.1 Bathyarchaeia archaeon
CGTATTTGGCTGGATTCTCTCAATGACCACTCTACAGGGTATGGGAAGCTTGGCGCCACCATTCTTCAAAGAATTCTTGGCAAGCTCGACGCTGTCGGCGTTCACTCTGACAGTAATAATTGTCTGATTAGCTCTTATACGTGCAGCTGTTCCAATGGGTTTCCCGAAAGACCTGCGCATACCGTCTTGAAGACGGTCAGCGTGAGCGCCAAAAATCATCTTGTTTTCTCGTAGAATAGTGTGCGGGTAAGGATGAACATGTAAATAGTAATTGTTTACAAGTTTTTCCATTAAACCACGGTTTGTGGCGACACGTGCTGCTTCGAGGGCACTGTGACGAATCTGAGCTTTTTCAAGCGCAATAAGCTTGCCTTCATACTCAAATTGGGCTTTAGTATCGCCCATCGTGAACTTGTTTATCTTTGGCGGCGGAAAGCCTTTCACGAACTCTTTTCTCGTGTACGATTGCCCCTTGACAGCTCTATAATTTTTCGAACGCATAAGTATCCCCTTCTGCATACCGATGCCGAATATTTAAACAATTTGTTGATGTATCTTTTTGATTAATGTTATGAATTTCAAGTTAAACTTAAGAATTAAGATGCGGAATCCAATCCGTCTTCACGGTTGCAACCGTTTGTTCTTAAACCACACCTTTGCGAGTTCATCATAGCTAACGAAAAGCTTCTTCAAAATAGGAATGTACATTTGCATTTCTTCATCAGTCAAGTACTGAAACTGGTACTCTCCATCATAGGGCGCAGGAGCGCCTTCACGCGTTACAAACTCTACATGCATGAACGGATCACCACGCTTAATCGTTATAGGACGACGGTCGTTACTCAAGTTCACAAGTTCCAACGCAAGTCTACCGACAAATCCACTATGTACTTTTGCTGCGTTCAAGAAGGACAAACCCATTCTTCCATACTTGCTTTTGGCTGTTAAATGAGCCACAAAATTCGGCGGCGTGAAGACTATTTCGTAGGTTATCAGGTTTTTATGCTCCAGATAGTTGAGGGTTGTCTCCTCTTTGACTGTTAAAATGTAGCCGTCTCCATCGAGCAGGCTATGGTCGAAGGGGTATACGCACTTGTAGTTGTCAATCAGCTCTTTCAGTTTATCCTTGCCTAACACACACATCCACGCGAACCTCCAATGCTTTTCTAGCAATACGAAGCTTTCATGTTATATACTTTTTCAACAGAACAGATGAAAAGGAAGAGACCTTAATGAAATGCAGTTGTTGTGAAAAAGACGCGGTCTACAAGTGCAATGTTTGCGGAAAACTAGTATGCTCAGAGCATACGAGGCTGCGGACAATTTGTCCGTCCTGCAGTAAGACGAACACCCTGAGATTCAGTATAGGTAAAATAACACCAGATGAAAAAGCGAAAATTCGGGAGCTTGTCAAATGTTTTTGGGGAGAAGAGGAGCAATTAACTTTTGACCGAAAATTCATGGTTTCAGAGCTCCCTGCATATACGGCAAAGATTGGAAAAGAAATCGCAGGATTTGCGTCATTCACAGAAATAGATGACGCACTAATAATTTTAGCTTTAGGCGTGCCACCTCAATTTCAAAACGCGAGTATTGGACGAAGATTGATTGAACAAGTTGAAAAAGAAGCCAGAAAGCTGAAGAAAAAAAGGCTGTTGGTTTCAACCTCGAACGATGATCTGCCAGCACTCGCATTCTACCAGTTGCTCGGCTTCCAAATTTACGAAGTGAAGCCCAACGTCATAGCGGAAAAGCATGGCGAAATACACGAAGGAATAGGCGGATTGCCTATAAGAGACGAAATCAGACTACGAAAAATTCTGAACTAGGCTAAACAGCACGTTTGCTTCTTATTTCATCTAAAGTATCCTTAGCTTTTGAGTATTTGCTGAACAAACCAGAAAGTTTGTCGCATTGGTAATCGGAGCAAAAGGCGCAGTTTTTGACCTTTCGCTCCTTTCCGCACTTCCTTATTCCACAAAGGCTGCAATAGTAGAAAACTCGTGTACCGTCGCTCATGCAGCCATCACAGTTAATGTCCTCCGGTTTGTAAGGTTGACTATTAGGTCTGTGTTCTTCATCGTATTGTTTGTTGAAAATTTCAGCTATCTTCTTCCTTTCAGCATCGTTACCCTTTTTAGTGGCCACTAAGACGGGACATTCAGAACATACTATTCCACAATAACCTACAACTCTCTCCATACAAACAACCAACACCACATTGGTTGAACACATAAATTAACTTAACCATTTTGCTTCAACGAGCACTATCGACTCGAAAAAAGGCAAATCACACTTTGCGACAACACTTACGTTCAAACCACAGTTTTCAAACCTTCGCAAAGTCTCATCAACGTTCGACAGTGTAGATTGCATCAACAAAACACGCCCAGTTCGCTTCAGATACATAGGCGAATCATCGATAAAACGGTCAATAACTTGCCGCCCGCTAGCTCCGCCTACCCATGCGCGCTCAAGCCACGAACCCTTTTCTGCATACTCCACAGGCAAGTAAGGAGCGTTGAAAAGAATCAAATCGAACATTTTTCCAGTTTTTATTGTTGCAAACAGGTCTGTTTGCAAAAAGAACATTTTGCTTTTGACATGATTCAATTTTGCATTTTCCATCGCACAACGAACAGCATATGGGTTTATGTCAACTACAAACACACGCGAAGCTTTCTTCGCCGCAACTATCCCGAGCAAGCCGCATCCAGTACCAACATCAACTACAACCTCTCCATCGTTAACCGCCAAGTTTTCGATGAAAAGGAAAGAGTCTTCAGCTGGCTGGTATACATTATCATAGACGTGAAACACTAAATCTTCGAAGAATATCTTTTTACTAGACAAGGGCATTGGCTAGCGCTCCGAAATCTTCAGGGGCTAACTCTCTTACACGCTTGTCGCGAAAAGGAATCGTGCTTACTAGTTTATCCAAACTTTCTTGTTTCATGGCGCGTATCCCTTTAAGAAAGGGCAGAGCCGCGTTTTTGACTTTTCGATTACGGTTTGTAAAAAGTGATTGAGCGAATCGTTGGAATGATTTTTCATCCTTCAAGTAGAACGGTTTAGGCTTCTTAGGTCTCAAGCGTATGATAACTGAGTCTACGTTGGGTTCTGGATAAAACGTCGATTTTGGAACCGTGTTCAAGAGTTCAGTTTCAACATAATAATAAGCGACGACTGTTAGCCATCCGTAATCGTCGCTTCGAACAGAAGCCACGAGCTTATCTGCAAACTCTTTTTGAAAAACCAAGACGGCGCAGTCGAATTCTTTTGGCAAAAGCCACGAAAGAAGCTTCGAAGAAATCTGGTAGGGAGGAATTGAAACAACCTTGTTGAAACAAGGAACATGCGCTTTGAGCACGTTGCCTTCTATTGTTTCGACGTTGGATAAACCTCGTAGCTGATCACGCAAAACCTCTGCAACAATTCTGTCAGCTTCGACGGCTATTACGCGTTTGCAGTTGCTTGCTAGCATCCTTGTTAAGAAGCCGAATCCTGCGCCAACATCCAACGCTACGTCGTTAGAGTCGAGAGAAGTGTAGTCGATTAGAAGTTGGAAGAATGAAGGCTCTATTGTAAAGTTTTGTCCCAGAAGCTTGTTCGGAGAGATTCGATGCGTTCGAAGTAGAAGCTTCGTTGTTTCTAAAAGGCTCATGCTATCCCGAGATTATAGTTATTAGATTAGTGTGCTCTCGTAAACAGTCGATACTTACTGTCGCTAGATAATTCCTCTAAAACCCGTTTAGTAATCAACTTCACGGGGTTAGGTATCTCTGTGCGTTTCTGCAAATCATCGAAGTTCACAAAGGGTTTTCTTTCACGCTCGTTTATAACTTGCCACATGTACTTTTTCCCTATTCCTGGAATCAGTTCTAAAGCATGCATTCGCGGCGTCACGGCTCTTGCGTTGTTGAAGAAGTCGATGAACCATTCTTCACGGTTCAACACTATTCTGCTTATTACGGAAGAAAGTTCGGTTTTTGCGGAAACTGTTAATTCTTCATAGCCTATTCGTCCAATGATGTATGTGACTTCCTCGCGAGCTTCTTTCCCAACGTAAACGCGGTCGTTAGGCTTTAGTGTCGCGCCCTCTTTGATCAGCGCTTCTAACAATGTGAAGAATTCTTCGCCTATCAGCTGAACCAGAGCTCCCGCTCGGTACCCAGCTCTTCCCGAAACCCGTACTCCTGGGCGTCCATGCTGCAAGAAATCTAGTACGTAGGCGTACTCTTCGTAGCGCTTCTCCATCATTGTCATAATCGCCCTTATATTATCTCTACGTTGCTTAAAAAATTGTAGCAGAATCACCCTATTTGAGTTTGCGATTCTCCTCTAGAAGGGCAACTATAGCTTCTAATTTAGATGTTTCGATTATTTTGCGACCGCCAGCAAGAAAAACTCTCAACTCGTCAACGGTTTTCGGCATGCAATTAAGTATTTCAACAGCCTCATCCTCGTCTAAACCAAACTCAGTCACGAGCTTCTTCAACAGTTTCTGGGCTGCTTCTTCGTCTATCTTGGAGAATTTAGACACGTAATCGAACGTGCGACGCTGAAACTGGTCCAAGTTTGCTTCTCCCATAGACTCCAGTGTCTTTTTGACTTGTGGAAGCGTAAGTTTTGTCTCGTTGATGTTTTTCTTTTCCATATTAATCACTCTTGCAGGGTTCTAGATGTTCAGGTCTAACGATGATTTCTTTGACGGCGTCTCCTTGTGGAACGCTTAGAACGTAGCTTCTTCCGCGCTTGCTGATTATCGTGCCGACTTTGCCGTGATAACGTCTATGAGGCATGCCCTTTTGAACGCTAGAGTCTATCTTAACAACCACGCTTGTTCCAGGCTGGTATTCATGGAGCAGTTTGCTGAGTCTCATTTTGCCGTGTTCTCGAGGTTGTTTCTTCAGAAGATGACGTGTTGCTGAACGATAACCTTTTGACTTTTTCATTTTTCTTCTACCTCTTCAATCTCCCATAATCACGTTTAAAACATCAAGTTTCACAGGCTTCGCTTTGTTACTGAGAAGTTCTGAAACGTTGGGTGTTGTTCTTCCTTCATCTCCAGTCACCAACTCTTTAACGTAAAGTCCTCCCGCACACCGTACTTTCATTTCGGCCTTGTGAAATGACAGTTTCTTAACTTTAACGTCGTATATGTACTTTTCCCGCGTCAAATCAGCTCGTCTATGCATAACACGAATAGGCGTTCTTTGACTGATCAGGGTGTTTGACAATTTCTTCTCAAGAAGACGCAGATTCTTGTCGGTAATCTTGCCTTCAAACTCGATAGTCACACGATATTCTTTCTGCGTAGATTCCCCCTTCTTCAGTTTTCTAACAACATCTTTGTCTGCAAACCGAAGCTTTGAAACCTCAACTTTATCCTTACCAAAAGCATTTACAGCTTTTTGCATTTCTTCAAGGTTTAAAAATCGCTTTTTAGGCTGTGTGATTTCAACCACGAAAGGTCTGCCGTTGCCCAGCATGCGAGCGTCAATATCTTCTCTTCCTGACGCATGAAAAAACCCTTTCGCTCCCTCGGTAGCATCTAGAAACGGTTTCTCAACTATTTCTTCTACAGACTCTGGGTACATTTTCCCAGTCCAACTGCATTTTTCGCAGCCTTTTCCTCGGCAGTTTGAACAGAACCATTTAGATTGCGGTATGCCCCTGACGAACTTCTTGTAACGCCCTGCAACAAAAAACGGGTTCACCTGCAACCACACTTTGTTGAGGAACGGGTTGACTAGCACGACGATTTCGGGTTTCTTGAATTCCACGTTTTTGCCGTTGCGTTCCTCAATCTTTTTTCCTATCACTCTTCCAAACTCGTTACGCATGTTCTCGCCATAATCCACCTCGAACTCAGCTCTGAACTCGTCTTCACGTTCTGCTACTGCCAGAGGCAATTCTATGCCGACTAAGAAACTGGAGTATTCATAGCTTTCAAGAAGCTTGAGAGCTTTTTCAACAAAATCTGTAATGTTCTCGAATTTGTCTTCGCAGAGGAAGCAT
>DATKKK010000062.1:0-18241 GCA_035542975.1 Bathyarchaeia archaeon
ATACTCCAAAGTATCACAGCGAATATTGTACACGCCATCTTAATATTTCCAGCGGCACGTGCGAAGCACAAACTGGCGTTTTTCTGTCTACGCTTTCGACATATTCCCTATGACAGTTTTTGGTTTGGCGGAAAAGTTATAGCCGAATCACGAGAATCAAGTAGCATACGAAGGCAGATGGATGGGACTGAATGAGCATTTTCTTAGTTGAAACCTACCTAGCCAAGCAAGAAAGACATGCAGAGTTCCAAAAACTGTTGAAAGAGTTTCTCAGATTCAAGAAGAAAAACCCGAAAGTCTTCGAGGGACTAAAATCATGGAAACTCTTACAGCAAGAATACGGGGGTGTGGGCAACTTGTATATTGAAATGTGGGAATTTGGAAACTTGCATGAAATGGAAAAAATCAACGCTAGAATTTTCAATAACAAGGAAATGAAGAGAATCAATACTGATTTTCATGCACTAATTGACCATGCTTCATTTGCTCGGTTCATATGGAATACTGTTGCGTAGGCTAAGAATAGAGAAAGGTGTTAAAACAATTCTCTATCAGTCGTTTTAAGCCAGTTTGACCCCGTAACTCTTGGAGATATCTATGTCAGTCGGGAATACGGGAGATATCTCAATTTACCAGATTGTTTACTCCAGAGTCATTGTGGGTCTAGTGCTTGTTTGACTTCTTTCATTTTTCCTGGATAGTAAGAGATTACTTTACCATCTAATATCACGCAGAAAGTGCCGTAAGGATGAACACCGTTCTTCTGCGCTTCCTCACAACTAGAAACTCGCTCTACTCTCAACGGAATCTTAGCTTTCTCCGCCATCCGCCCAATAGCCGCTACAGAATCAGGCGCATATGGGCATTGGGGCGATACAAGAACAGTCAAGCCTTTCCCGTAACTATCAAGCCTCTTCTGCGACACAGGATAAAACTTCGGCAGCAAAACATCCTTCTTAAGTCTTTTCGCGTAAAGCTCGAACGGCGGCAACTCATCAACCTTCACAAACCCGTTCTTCAAAAACAGCTTCTCATTCGTCAACCAGTACTTCCTAGACGTCATCGCCACCACACCATTCAGCTTGTTTCTTTCCGCATCCTTAACACACTCATCCAACAACCTCGACCCAAGCCCTTGACCCTTATGGCTGCCGATAACCCAAAGACAATGCAAAACCAGCCAGCCTTTTGCATCGATTCCCCGCCACGTGCATTCGCCAAGAGCGTACTCGACAAAGCCTACTAGCACGAAACGGTTCTTACTGTTCTGAAAACCCACAAGCTTGGTGCGCAACCCCTTCCCATGCTGCTCCTTAAACCACGCTACCTTGCTTTTGTAGCCTTCTTCCTTGCACTTAGACTTCTGACAGAACAAACCATACTCATCCACGTTCCTATCATCGACATCAACTATCTTATACTTCAAAGCTGGCAAATCTACTCACACCTCAACTTTTTTTTGCAAGCTGCTTCTCTATCTTCTTTCGGTCAACCTCAGAAGCCGCCTTTCTGAACCACTCTGATGCTTCATAATATTTACTCTGCAACTCTCTAACGTTCTTTACAGAGTACAGACGCTCGAGTTTCGCAACCACTTCCGCTGGAAGCTCGTAATGCACGTAACGCATCCTAAAATCATAATGTACAGGATTATGCTTCATCCGCAGAACCTCAACCAACGACCCGAGAACAAGCGTATAATACAAGTCTACAGCTTCAAGAAAATTTCCTCGATTAATCTCCTTCTGAACAAAATTGCCGAACATGCCAAAACGAGCCTGCAACCTCTTCAACCGTTCGCTTATCTTCTCAGCAAACGCATCCCTGTCCAACGGAGGAATGCTAAGCTTATCCAGTTTGTTAAAGTAGAACACTGAGTTGCCGTGAATTTCCGACTGCAAAAACTTCTCTGGACTATCCAATTTTAAGACAGCAAGGTCGATTATGAGATACTCACTCGCATTCTCCAACTTGTAAAAGGCTTGAGAAACCCCAGGCCACGGCAGTTGCGCTACTTCATATTTCTGTTTAACAGGCGAAACTGACTTTAACGCTTCTTCAACGGCTAAAAAAGCTTCACTAGTTTTTGCTTCATCCACTATCAAATAGAGATCAATATCTGACCATTCGTCGACTCGTCCAAAAGCGATAGCGCCTCCCTCATAAAAAGCATGAACATAGCCTAATGGTCTTAGGGCGTTGGCGAGTGTTTCTATCACTTTGTCACGTGTCAGTTTTTCCTTAGCTTTCATTGAAACATCACTTAAGCTGTATGAGACTCATGCTTGTTGATAAAACATGTGATTAATTAAAAATGTTATTAAACAATTAAAAAGGAGAGGAATGTGCTAGAACGGTCGACGCTGGTTTCGTTCGAAGTAAACGACTGCCATTGCTCGCTTCTGCTCTATTTCTGTCTGATAAGCGGGGTTGGTTTGCGGGAATTTGTTCTCTACAGCCGCGACCGGGACAGCAGTTGTGTTTGCGTAGTGCTGTTCGCACATGTCTAAGGCTCTTGTCGTTGAAGCGTGCTTCAGTGCTTTCCCGTAATCAGCACATTCCACGTGAGCTTTCTTCTTGATTCTCCATTCCATGTAAATCACCTCTTTCTCATTCAAACGTCTATTTTAATACTAAACCAATTGTTTCTTATAAAGTTTCCGTTTTAATAACAAAACGTTTTTATATCTATTCTAACCATTATTTGATTAGGTAAACAAACATGAAAGCAATAAAAACAATAACCGACCCCGAAGCATTCAAACTGATGGGAGACGAAACCAGACGAAAGATAATCTTCCTCCTCAGAGCAAAAGAAATGACCGTCAGCCAAATCGCCGAAGAACTCGAACTCACCCCACAAGCAGTCTACCACCACATAAAAAAACTCACCGAAGGCGGACTCGTCGAGGTAACCCGCGAAGTTCGAGTTGAACACCTCATCGAAAGCTACTACCGAGCAACCGCCGAAAGCTTCAACTTCATGCTCGGAAAAACCTCACGCAGCGAAAACGCCGTCAAAGAACAAACCGCAACCGCACTCAACGCTCTAAAGAAGCTAGGCTTCAAAATCGAATTCGACGACAAAACAGTAGCCAAGTTGACTAATTTACAGCTTGAACTTGACGACTGCTGCAAAATAACCGCATACGAAGACAAGATCACCGAGATGGAAAACATAGACCTTCTCACAAAAATAAGAATTGAAGAATTTGCCTCGATCATTTCAATGACTGACGAAGAATTTGCGAACGAAGTAAAAATCAACAGAAAACTAATGGAGCTGTTAAGGTCGCTGGTCAAGAAAGGCAAAAGCTGAAATGCTACAGAAAACAGAAGCAAAACCATCAGAGAAGTGAAAGGCTGATGAAGAAAGAAGAGGTTAAGACTGAGGAAGATGTGGTTCGTTTCCTCAGCGACAAGACCAAGTTCGAGAGAGACGTTCTGGTCGCCACGTTCAAGATTCCGAAAGGAAAAGTATGCACTTACAAGCGAATAGCCGAAAAAATAGGCAAACCCAAAGCTTACCGAGCAGTCGCCAACGCGTTACACAAGAACCCGCTTTACCCAATCGTTCCTTGCCACCGCGTAGTAAAGTCAGACGGAGGGTTTGGAGGAGAAAAGAACAGGGCATCGGGCAGAAGAAAGCAGGTTGAGAAAGAAGGCTTGCCCATCAAAAACGGCAGAGTAGAAATCAGCAAAGAAAACCTGTTCTAAACAATCGCAAGCTTGCTTGCTCAGGCGGTTTACAGTGGCACGTTCGAATGCTTCCGCGAAGGACGCTGTTCACGTTTTGTAGCAAGCATCTCCAACGCACTGATAAGCTTAGGTCTCGTCTCAGCTGGAACGATAACCTCGTCGACGTAACCCTTCTGCGCCGCTATGTAGGGACTCGCAAATTTCTGACGATACTCAGCAACTAGCTCATTGTGCTTCTGTTCTGGGTTCTTGGCTTCAGCAATCTCCTTGCGAAAGATAATATTAATCGCGCCATGAGGACCCATAACCGCAATTTCAGCAGTTGGCCAAGCATAGTTAATGTCAGCGCCGCTGTGTTTTGAACCCATGACGTCATACGCTCCGCCATAGTCTTTGCGAAGGATGACCGTGATTTTTGGCACCGTAGCCTCACAATAAGCGTACAGCAGTTTCGAGCCGTGTTTGATTATTCCACCGTGTTCTTGTTCGACACCTGGAAGGAAGCCTGGCACGTCCACGAAGGTGATTATTGGGATGTTGAAGCAGTCGCAGAAGCGTACGAACCTGCCTGCTTTCATGCTGCTGTCTATGTCTAACGCGCCTGCGTAGTGCATGGGTTGGTTGGCGACGATGCCTATGGTTTTGCCGTTTAAGCGTGCGAAGCCTATGACTATGTTCTGTGCCCAGAGAGGCTGGATTTCGAAGAATTCGCCGTTGTCGACCACGCAGTAGATGATTTCCTTAACGTCATACGGCTTGTCTGGATCGTCAGGAATTATCCTAACTATGCCTTCGTCCGTGCGGTTCGCGTCATCAGTAGCCTCTACAGCGGGCGGGTCTTCCAGATAATTACTCGGCAGATAGCTCAGGAGTTTCTTGATTATTTCTATGCAGTGCTGTTCGTCTTTGGCGATGAAATGCGCCACGCCGCTGGTTTCACTGTGCACCATGGCTCCGCCGAGCTCCTCAAACGAGACCTCTTGACCTAGCACGGTTTTGACCACGTCTGGACCCGTGATGAACATGTGGCTAGTCTTGTCAACCATGATTATGAAATCAGTCAACGCTGGACTATACACGGCTCCGCCAGCACACGGACCCATAACCGCAGATATTTGCGGAACAACACCCGAGCTTATCACGTTACGGAAGAAAATATCACCATAGCCTGCTAGACTGGCTACGCCCTCTTGAATTCTTGCCCCACCTGAATCGTTCAAGCCGATCACGGGAGCGCCCGTTTTCAACGCTAAGTCCATTAGCTTGCAGACTTTTTTAGCAAACATCTCGCCCAAAGAACCGCCGAAGACAGTGAAGTCTTGCGAAAAAACATAAACAAGCCTGCCGTTTACGGTGCCGTAGCCCGTTACGACGCCATCTCCAAGGGGCTTTTTGTCTTGCATGCCGAATTCGGTGCATTGGTGAACTACGAACTGGTCGATTTCGTTGAAGCTGCCCTGGTCGAGCAAGAGTTCGATGCGTTCTCTGGCGGTTAACTTGCCCTTGGCATGCTGCTCTTCAATTCGTTTTTGACCACCGCCGAGCTTGGCTTGGCTACTCGATTCTTTTAAACGCTTTATCTTCTCGTCAACAGAAGGCTCTTTCTTGAGTGCCATTCAGGTTCCCCGATTAACTTTTCACATGCTTTCCTTCTAGATAAAACTATATATCAACAGAATGCAAGTTTAATCAATTATTGCTTAAAAAGAGGAAGAGGTTATGAAGAGTAATCTTGTTATTCGAACTTTGCTTGCTCACAAGTCGATTCGAAAATACACTGAGGAAGTGCCTTCTGACGAAGTTGTAGAAACAATCGTCAGAGCTGGTCAGCAAGCGCCTTTTGCTTATCAATACTACAGCTTGTTATTGTCGCGAAACCGGAAACGTAACCCGTTCAAAGCTCCGTTGCTGTTCACGATTTGCGTTGATTCGCACAAGTTTGAGCTTATAATGGCTAAGCGCAACTGGAAAATAGCTTCGAACGATTTGTCGTTGCTGCTCATGGGAATTCAGGACGCTGCGTACATGGCGGAAAACATGGTCGTAGCCGCCCGGAGCCTCGGACTTGGAAGCTGCTTCCTCGGAGCCGCACCCTACAGAGCGGAAAAAATCGCGGAAGAATATAACCTGCCCATGAGGGTTTTTCCGCTTGTGCAGTTGACAATGGGGTATCCAGCGGAAGACCCGCCGCCGAGACCACGTTACCCGTTGGAGTTCACGCTCTTCGAAGACAAATACCCAAAGCTGAATGATGAAACCGTTTCAAAAGCCATGAAACAGATGGACGAGGGCTATCTTGCACAAGACTATTATCGTAAGGCTAATGCCAAAATCAAGTTAGAAGGAGACCGAGAAGAAGCCTTCTCTTACGACAACTACAGCTGGACGGAGCATATTTGCAGAAAAGTAGGTCAGTGGTTCGCAGACCCGAAGGAACTGCTTGAGCAATTCGAAAAACGCGGCTTCCACTTCACGAAAGCAGAGCAGCCTTCAGCTTGATCTTTGCGAAACGTCTCCGTACACAAAATGCTTCAAACTTCCATCCTCAAGCCTGACTACTAGTGAGCCATCCTCGTCGACATCCACCGCTAAACCAGAAAATTTTTCATCACCACTTCTTACTTCTACTTGAGAGCCGAGAAAACCCGCGTACTTTTTCCATGATGCAAGAATCGGTGCGAAACCTTTCTTGATAAACGAATCATAAACCGTCTCCAACTTCTCGAGCAACGCCCTGAACAAATCTTCCAAAGAGACTTTCTTGCCAAGCTCGGTTTCCAGCGAAGTCGCAGTCTTCGTCATTTCCTGTGGAAAAACCTTGTCAGCGTTAAAATTCACGTTGACACCAACGCCTACGATGGCATAATTGACTTTTTCGTCTTTCATGTTCATCTCTGCCAGAATACCGCAAATCTTACGTCCATCGATTAGCACGTCGTTTGGCCACTTGGTTTCAACACTAAACCCGTATTTTTCACTCAAAACTTCAGCCACGGCTAAGCCAGATACGAAGACAAGCTTAACCGCTTCACTCGCATGAAGTTTAGGCCTGAGAACCACGGAAAACCATAGTCCGCCCGCTGGCGAAAACCATTCTCTACCCTGCCTTCCATGACCAGCAGTCTGTGTTTCCGCTATTGCAACGGTTCCTTCAGTCGCGCCGAACAAGGCTAATTCTTTAACCCACTCGTTAGTCGAGCCAACTTTGTGGCAGAAAAAAATGTTCCGTCCTAGCCGTTTAGTCTGTAAGCCTTCTTGAAGCTTGTTTACGTTTATGCGAGTTGACACACGCGTATCTGCCGTTATGATCTTTCCACGAGTTCCATCAGAACGCCCTTCGTGCTCTTGGGGTGAACAAAGGCGATGCGTGCTCCGCCAGCGCCAGCTTTCGGCTGCTCGTCGATTAATGCTACGCCCTGCTTCTTGAGGTTGTCGAGCACGGCTTCGATATTCTTGACTCTTACTGCGAAGTGGTGGATTCCTTCGCCTCTGGTTTCGAGGAACTTGGCAATCGTGCTTTCACGGTCCAACGGTTCTAGAAGCTCAACGTTGGTTTCGCCTCCGGTTGAGAAGAAGGCGACTTTGACTTTGCGTTCAGTCAGAACGTGAATGCCGCCAAGCTTGAAGCCTAGAACGTCACGATAAACATGCACAGCCTCATCCAAGTTCTTCACGGCAACGCCAACATGATCCATACCTGCAAACATTTCCAATCATTTCTCCTAACGGTATGCTTACAGCCATGTTAGATACGTTATAAAAAAGTTTCTAGGCCAAACGCAGACAAAGGAAACGTTATAAATGAAGAAGCAGTTATCCTCTAGCCATGCCAGATAAAGTTCATTGTGCACACATTCTCGTGAAAACCGAAACCGAAGCCAAAGCCGTACTGGAACGACTTGCAAAGGGCGAGAAATTTGCCAACATAGCGCAGGAAATCTCACTGTGCCCGTCTGGAAAGAAGGGGGGCGACTTGGGCACTTTCGGCAGGGGAAAGATGGTTAAAGAATTCGAACAGGGCGCTTTCGCGTTGCAGAAGGGACAAACCTCGGGCATAGTGAAGACGAAATACGGCTGCCACATAATAAAAAGACTAGAATGACGTTTATTCAAAACAGATACAGAAAAAGTGGCGCGCGCTTGACAACGGAGCAGGCGCTACTGATCCATGATATGGATCGAGAGTTCATAATGCTTTTCTGCCAGCAGATTGTTTTACGTAAGATTGGTGACATAATCGTGACTCCTAGAATAGCGCCTTTCATGCGAAGAAAACCTGGACAGAAAAAGAGGACAGTCCACGTAAAAGGTCATTACAGACATAAGGCTTAAAATGCCGCGCCACTTCACTGCAGCGCACTGCTGCAAATCTTTTAAGACCTTGTTACATAAGAAGGACTATGCAAATCACTAAGGACTTGATCAAACGCGGCTTCTACTTTTGCCTCTCTGCTCTGATCATTTACTTTGTTGGTAAAGCTCCAATCATGTATCTGCTGACAAGCATCCTAGGCATAAACTACATAATTAGTGGAGCCTTGGCAGGAGCATTCGTCACTATCCTACAGTTCATCCCAACAGAGTTTTGGATCTTCAAAGGCAAGAAGAAGAAGATGGTTGTCCTTTGAACAGAGAAGTTATTCGTTCAAGCGACCCGATATGTCTTCCCAATTGAGCATTTCGAAGCAGAGTAGTGTTTCCGTTCTGCGAATCAACGGAGACTTTCTCAGTTCTAAGATTCTAGCATCAATGTTCTTCATAGTCCCTCTAAGGAGCATTACTGCATCAAAAGATCCGTGGACGAAATCCATTCGCTCTACATTGATATCTCTTTGCAAACCCTTAGACATTACGTATTCAGTAAACTCCTTCTCTTTACCAGGCTGAATCTCTATAAGAACATAGGCTCGATAGTCTTCAGAGCTCATAAATGCCCTTTTGCTCTGTTCAGGCTATTAGCGTTTTCTGTTAAACGTGGGCTAGTGAGCGCTTATTCTCCCGAAAAATAAGTCTACACTTGTAGAACAGCTTGCAGAATTGCCCGCTCTCTATAAAAGAGGAAACTAGGAAGTTAATTCCATCTTTGTTTCGTTTAATTTTCTGACTGTCTCTTCTTCTACCACAAGTATAGGTTGCGGAACGTCACTGAATTTTTCTTGAACGGTGCTTACCGTTTTTTCTTTCCGGTAAGTCCAGCCTCAGGCTCTTCTTCGCCCGCAAGAAGCACACGAAGCGACTTAACCTCTTCTCTGAGCATGCTGACCTCGCTTTCCAGAGCCCTAGCCTTAGAATCAGCCATCTTCTTAAGCTCCTCAATCTCAAGCATAAGGTTCTTGCGTTCAGTCTCCAGATTCCTGATTTTCTCTATGACGCTCTTGAAACTGCTCAAAGCTTCTCCATTCTCCCAAGGTTGCACGTTGCATACCTAACCGATTCAGAGCAATTTAAGACTTATGTAAACGAATTCTAGAAGAAAAGACAGCCTTGTCACCAGTTCTCATGATTTATGGCATTTCCCACTGCGAGAGACCTCAGATGATTCAGTTTTAATACCAACATGGCACAATACAGAAGACTCAGGTGTCAAGAATGGTTGATGTACAGACAGTTTCAATAGCTATCGCCTCTGCAAGTGTTGTAGTTGGAGTTGTCTATTATGCTCTTGAGCTTAGACACCAGAATAGAATAAGACAAACAGACCTTGTTATGAAGCTGTACTCACAGTTTGATAGTCTTGAATTCCAGAAGGTGTATGAAGAAGTTTTGAACCGAGAACCCATGAACTACTATGATTACGAGAAGAAGTATGGTTGGGCTGAAGCGACGGCAGTTGGCATGTTCTTTGAAGGAATTGGTATTCTTCTACATAGAAAACTCGTAGACATAGAGTTGGTTGATGACATGTTCACTTCACACATCAAATGGACATGGGAGAAGTACAAGGACATAACCTATGAAGGCAGAAAGCTCACTAATCAACCAGAGATATACGAATGGTTTGAATATCTCTATAATGAAATGAAAAAGAGAGAACAAAAGCTTCAATCAAAACCCTAGTGCTTGCTAAATCAAACGAGACTGCCCCTGATCTTCAGGAAAACCACATTCTACAACTAACACGGCAAAACGAATAGAGCACTGCATAATCAAGTCTAGGATAAATAGACAAAAGTAAAAAGAGCGAAGAAAACTTTTTCTGCTAACTTTCAGTCTTCTCTAAGTCACGACTGTGCTTTGAAATAACCTGCAACGCCTCATCAATCAACGTAAGCTTGTTAGCGATTCGTGCAAGATACTTCTGAAAGTTAAGAGCCTTCAACACGGCAACGCCGCGTTCAGTGATAGCATACCCGCCTTTCCTGCCCATCGCACGAAGCTCGACCAGACCGTTTTCCAACAGATAATCTAAACGTTGACTGAGAACGGTGCAATCCATGTCCGTTTCATAAGCGATGTTCTCAACCGTCAAAGGTTTACTTACCAAAGCATCAAGAATAGTTTCGTACGCTTCCAGCTTCGACTTTCGCATACTCAAACCTCTGTATGACTCTTAATCTGCATGCCGTGCGGATAAATCACTTATGAAACCACAATCTTTACGTGCAAGAACTAAAACCCATACATCAAAAGCGAGTCAAAAATGAACAACGCAGACGAAAGCAAGCAGAAGAAGAGAAAATGCCTATATCATCCAGCGATGGAATGCCCAACGCCGAATGAGCCATGCGTTTTCACAAAAGAAAACTCTGGAAAAAAGCTAAAACGCGGGAAACCTAGCTAATAACCGTGTAGGAAGATGAAAATGATGGAGAAGAAGAAAAAGACTGATGCTAAGCTTCCAGCGCAAGCTTTGGGGCTGAACGATTTAATCGATTATCAAGAAGCCTCAGTGGTGAGCAGAACACTAATCGACAAGAAAGCAGGCACGGTGACTCTTTTCGCTTTTGACGAGAATCAAGGACTGAGCGAACACACCGCTCCCTATGATGCGTTGGTTCAGATAACTGACGGTGAAGCAGATATAACCATCTCGGGCAAGACGCACCGCGTGAAAGAAGGCGAAATAATCATAATGCCAGCTAACCATCCAC
Organism: Bathyarchaeia archaeon; assembly: GCA_035542975.1. GTDB lineage: Archaea > Thermoproteota > Bathyarchaeia > Bathyarchaeales > Bathycorpusculaceae > DATKKK01. The sequence goes on from DATKKK010000062.1 coordinate 10,791, forward strand.
ACGCGTTAAAAGCCGTGAAGAGGTTCAAGATGCTCCTCACGATGATAAGAGCTTGACTTTTGACGACCGCATTAATCAGTTTCTCGCTTACGTTTGACTACGTTAACAAAGTTTCTCAGAATTTCTTCGCCATGTTCAGTGTTATTCACTTCAGGATGGAATTGAACTCCATAAAACGGTTTACTCGTATGCTTTATGGCTTGGATTTTACAGTTCTCTGACAACGCGAGCACTTTAAAATTCGGTGTCTCTTTCACTTCATCGTTGTGCGATTCCCAAACCAGAAATTCCTTCGGCAACCCCCTGAACAGTTCATCCTCATCGATAACCTGCATCTTTGCCAACCCATACTCAGGAATCTCTGCAGGTCCAGCTTTTCCGCCGAAGTGAATGACCATCAACTGCATGCCCACGCACTCGCCCAATATGGGACCTTTAAAATGGTCGAAGTAATCAGTGCAGTTGCCCAGTTTCGGGGATTCCCAAACGACACGGGGAGCTCCGCCACTCAGTATCAATGTGTCAGCATCGATCTCGCTTACGGGCGTGGTGTTCGGGATTATTTTGGTCACACAGTCGAGCTCTCTCACGACGCGCCAGATGCGGTGAGTCCATTGGCCACCGTTGTCAACAACATAAACCTTAACCGCTTCACTCATACTCAATCGTCCCCGGCGGCTTGTTCGTTACGTCAAAGACAACTCTGCTAACCGCATCCTTCAAAGTGTTCGTTATTCTGACTGAGATTCTCTCCAGAACCTTGTGCGGTATCTTCGAGTACGCGGCGCTCATCCCGTCCAAGCTTTCAACAGCGCGCACGGCTATGATGTTGCCGTAGGCTCTTACGTCACCGTGAACGCCGACGGTCTTGCAAGGCAACAGCACGGCGAAGTACTGCCAAGGTTTGCTCATCTCGCCGCTCTTCACAGCTTTCTCAATCTCTTCCTCAACAATAGCGCAAGCCTCTCTCACGATACGTGCGCTCTCAGGGTCTGCTTCGCCGAGAACCCGCACTGCTAAGCCTGGTCCTGGGAAGGGTTGTCGTTCATAGACTTCTTCTGGCAAGCCTAGAGTTTTTCCGACGACTCGCACTTCATCCTTGTACAAGTCTCTTAACGGCTCGATGATTTGGAATTCTATTTTTTCAGGCAAGCCGCCGACGTTGTGGTGGGATTTGATTCGGTCTCGGAGTCCTCCGCCGCTTTCTATCCAGTCGGGCGCGATTGTTCCTTGGACGAAGTATTCGGCGTTTTCTTTCCTTGCGACTTCTTCGAAGACTCTTATGAATTGTTCGCCGATGATTTTTCGTTTTTGTTCTGGCTCGACTACGCCCATGAGCTTTTCATAAAACCGTTCTTTCGCGTCGACGACGAGCACGTTTAAGCCGAGTTTTTTCAGCATTCTCTCGTTGTTTTCAACCTCGTTCTTTCTCATGTAGCCCGTGTCAACCAAAACACATCGCAGGTTCTCTCCGATTGCCCTGTTCACCAAAATTGCTGCAGTAGTAGAGTCAACGCCCCCGGAGATTCCGATGACTGCCTTGCCCTTTATCTTGTTCTTTAATTCTTGAACAGTTGTTTCGATGAATTTTTCGGCGTTGAACATGAGGTTGTCAAGAGCTAGGATGAAGGACGGAGTATAAAAATCTTGTAAACACGTCTATTATCAAAGTTCCTTTCAGTGCGAGCATTGGTAAATCGTGGAACAGAAAGAGTGTGGTGATAGTGTTTCTGTGTAGTTTAGGCTATTTTGATGAACTTGGCTTTTGGTGATCCGCAGATGGGGCATTTTTCGGGCGCTTCGCCTTCAACTGTGTTTCCGCAGACTCCGCAGACGTAATAGTCGACGCTTGCAAGCTCTTTGCCGTTCTTTAGCGTTTCAGCTGCCTTCTTGAACAGCCCAGCGTGCACTTGCTCAACCTTGTTTGCCACGTCAAAGCTCCATGTTGCCTGTTTGTTGGCTTCTTTTTTTGCCGTGTTCAAGTATTCGGGGTACATGGTTTTGTATTCGAAGGTTTCGCCTGAGATGGCTGTGCCTAGGTTTTCGGCTGTGGATTTTACTTCGCCCGTTATGCTTATGTGGTTTAAGGCGTGGATGGTTTCGGCTTCAGCTGCGGCTCTGAAAAGCTTGGCAACTTGTGAGAAGCCTTCTTCCTCCGCCTTTCGGGCGAAAGCCAAATAACGCCTGTTCGCTTGTGATTCGCCAGCAAAAGCACTCTTCAAATTCTCAACAGACTTACTCATTTCAACTTCACCATTAAGCACAGTTAATTTAGCGATAAGATATAAACTCTATCAAGTTTATCGTCGAAGAACGAACATTAACACCATTAAAGCGTATGGAAAAACTATAAAGCCTAGGGTTTAAGATTAGGTTATTCTCTCAAAACGGTGAAACTTGATGGAAAAACTCGCTCACGACGTAATTATTGTTGGAGCAGGCCTAGCAGGCCTAAGAGCAGCAGTCGCGGCTGCCGAAACCAACGCCAAACTTGACATCGCAGTCCTCTCAAAACATCACCCACTGCGCTCGCACTCGGTCTGCGCACAAGGTGGAACGGGAGCGGTGACGAACGAGAAAGACTCGTTCGATTTGCATGCTTCCGACACGGTCAAGGGCGCTGATTTTCTCGCAGACCAAGACGTTGTAGAATTCTTCGTCAGACAAGCACCCAAAGAAATAGTCCTAACAGAACATTGGGGATGTCCATGGAGCAGAACGCCAGAGGGCAAGATAGACCAACGCGCCTTCGGCGGTCACACTTTCCCAAGAGCCTGCTTCGCCGCTGACATGACGGGCTTCCATGAAATGCAAGCACTCTACGGAAAAGCCACGTCGAATGATAATGTAAAATTCTACGATGAATGGTTCGTCACTTCACTCATATTTGAAAACAAAACCGCGGCAGGGTTAACTGCCATAAACATGAGAACAGGCAGCATGCACGCGTTCCAAGCCAAATCAATCGTCATGGCAACCGGAGGACACGAACGCATCTATGAGTTCACAACCTTCTCGCACACCACGACGGGCGACGGAATGGCGATGGCTTACCGTGCAGGTGCACCGTTGGAAGACATGGAATTCGTCCAATTTCACCCTACTGGATTGGTGCCGTCGGGTGTTCTGATAACTGAAGGTGCCCGAGGTGAAGGCGGGTACTTGCTAAACGGCAACGGCGAACGCTTCATGAAAAAGTATGCACCAGAAAAAATGGAACTCGCCCCACGAGACGTGGTCTCAAGAGCGGAACAAACAGAAATCCTAGAGGGAAGAGGACTGCAAGGACCATACGGACCATATATTGCCTTGGACCTTAGACATTTGGGCGAAGAAAAAATAAACGAACGTTTACCGCTCATTCGAGATGTCGCCATAAAGCTCGGTGGAGTAGACCCAGTAAAAGAATTTATACCGATCAGACCAGCAGCGCATTACTCGATGGGAGGAATCAAAGCCAACATAAAGGCGGAGACTCCCATCTCAGGCTTGTACGCTTCTGGAGAATGCTCATGCCTAAGCCTGCACGGCGCAAACAGATTAGGCACTAACTCGACGGCTGAATGCCTCGTGTTCGGAGCGGTCTCAGGCGAGGAAGCCGCCAAACACGCCATGTCAACAAGCTTCCACGAGCTTTCACAAGACAAACTCACGACAGAAGAAAAACGAGTCTCCGACATAGCCGCCAGCAACGGTAACGAGCGAATGTCAGTCATCAGAGACGAGATGAAGCATGTCATGTACGAGAAGGTGTGGATTTACCGAAGAGGCGACCAACTCCAAACTGCCCTGAAAGAGGTCAAACAGCTCAAAGAAAAGTTCAAGAACATAAAGGTCGAAGACAAAGAAAAACCCTTCAACACCGACCTACTGAACGCCTTACAACTTCAAAACATGCTGGACTTGGCAGAAATTACAGTCACCTGCGCGCTGCCGAGAAACGAATCCCGAGGAGCACATTCAAGAACAGACTTTCCAAAGCGTGACGACCAAAACTGGCTGAAACACACACTGGCGTACTACACGAAAGATGGACCTAGACTCGAGTACATTCCAGTCACAATTACGAAGTGGCAGCCAGTGGCAAGAACCTACTAGGAGGATGAACAAGAATGGGCATAGCAGTAGAAAAATATGTTGAGTTCAGGATAAGCCGATTCGACCCCCAGACTAACAAGCACTACGTGTCCACGTACAAAGTGCCGATACGCAAAGGAACAACCCTGCTTGACAGCTTGCTCTACATCAAGGACAACCTTGACGAGACACTCACTTTCAGACATTCATGCAGGATGGGTATCTGCGGAAGCTGCGGAATCAACGTAAACGGAAAACCCCTGCTCGCATGCTATACACAAGTGCTTCACCTTGAAGCCGACTCGCTCGTCATCGAGCCGCTCTCAAACTTTCCACTCATAAAAGACTTGGTCGTAGACGTCCAACCGTTCTTCGACACATACAAGAGAATCAGAACGCTGCTGATAAAGCCTGAGGAAGAATTCAAGAAACCAACAGAGTTCGCACAGTCGCCTGTAGAACTCAAGAAATACTGGGATTTGACGCTGTGCATAAAATGTTCGATCTGCAACTCGGCATGCCCAGCCGCGATAGACGAAAAATTCCTAGGACCCTCGGCTTTAACAGCAAACTACCGATTCGTCACTGACTCGAGAGATCAAGGCTTGGAACAGCGGTTGAAGCCGATGGCGGACAACGTTTGGCTTTGCACTCAATGCAACTCTTGCACCATGTTCTGTCCAAAGAATTTAAGTTGCGCAAACGCGATAGTTGACGACCACAGCCTCATCGTCGAGACGGGGAACATACCGAAAACCGTTAAAGACGTGCTCGAGAGCGTCTACAAGTACCATAACCCAATGGCGACCCATCAGAACAAGCGGATGGAATGGGCTAAGAACTTAAACGTTAAAACCTACCCTGCAACCGCGAATGCTGACGTTCTGTTCTTCACTTGCTGTTCGAACACGTATGATGCGAGGAACCAAGAGACGGCTAGGATAATGGCAGGGATTTTTGACAAATTAGGAGTTAGCTATGCAACGTTAGGTTCAGAGGAATGGTGCTGCGGCGACCACATGATGCGTTTGGGCGAGAAAGGGTTGTTCGAGGAGCTTGCCCAACATAACCTAGGCATGTTCAAAAAGTTTAGCGCAAGCAAGATTGTGACCATATCGCCGCACTGTTTCAACACTTTCAAGAACGATAAGCCGTACAGTGACGCTAAGCTTAACGTTCAGCATTACACAGAGTTCTTGGCTGAAGCCATCAAACAAGGAAGTATCAAACCCGCTAAAACAGTGAAAAGAAAAGTTGCGTACCATGACCCGTGTTTCTTGGGCAAACGCAATGAAGTTTTCGATGCGCCAAGAAGAGTTCTGCAGTCAATCAACGGCATAGAGCTGGTTGAGATGAAGAGAACGCGGCAGAGCAGCTTCTGTTGCGGTGGCGGTGCCGGAAGAGTTTGGACTGAGGATGCGGAGCCTGAGAAGAGGCCATGTGTGAGTCGAGTTAAGGAGGCGTTGGAATTGGGTGTTGACACGATTGCTGTGGCTTGCCCGTATTGCGTGACGACGTTGGAGGACGCGGTTAAAGTGCTGGATGTGGAGAACAAGATTGCAATCAAGGATGTTGCTGAGCTCTTGAAGGAAACCTTGTAAAAGGCTTCTTCCCATTATTTTTCTTAAATTCTATACGAAGAGTCAAAAAAAGGAGGTTATGGTGGGATTTTTGCTCCGTACTGGCCTGTACAGAGCACGACGTCAAGTATTGTGATGTCGCCTGTGTCGTCGATGTCGCCGTTGGCTTTGTATAACGGGTTCGGATACTTTGAGCCGTAGACTCCGGTTATTGTTGTAACGTCGAGTATGTCGACTTTTTTGTCCCCGTTTACGTCTCCGGGCCAGACTATCTTTATGTTTGGTCCGTTGTAGGTGTTGTCTGCGGTGTCGGTTTCTCCGCACACTGGGGTGGCAACTGCGCTCGGGATGTATATGCTGTATCTTTTTTGGGTTGTGTGCCAGTGGAAGGTGACTACTTTTGTTTGGCCTGCGGCTAGTAGCATTCGGGTGGTTTCGAGGATGTTGGTGCTGTTCCAGTAGAGTGTGAGTGTGAACACGTCGTCTATCGAGCCTTGGTTTACTACGGTGACGTTGACGTTGTAGGTTCGGTTCTGGGCGAGGTTTGTTTGTCCGTGGCCGACTTTCAGGTTTGTTACGGCAATGTCGCGGATGCCTATCGGTGAGGTTATGACTGCGGCTTCGATTATCCACATGTGTGGGTCTGGGGGTGGGGTTATTGATCCTGAGTATGTTGGTAATGCTAAGGGGAAGCCTGGGACTGGTGATGCGATTACTGGGTACATGTCGTGTGAGACGTATTGGGCATCGTTGTGGGTGATGTATGGTGGTTCGGGTCCTACGTGTACGTGTGGTACGGGGACGTCGCCTGGTCCTCCTGCTTCTGCGTTGTCGATTATTGGGTTGCTGAAGACTATTTCGTTGGTTGTTGCGTTTAGGCCTGCGATGGTTACGAAGTGGGCGTCTTCAACGTAGCGGTACCATGTTGAGCCTGTCCATATGTATGGAGCGATTAGGAGCACGACGTCTTGGCATTTCAAGACTTCGGTTGTGATTGTGCCCCAATCAGGTGCGTTGACGGTGTGTTCGTAGAACTTTCCTGTTACCCCCATGAACATTAATACGAGGTTGAGGTCTTGCGGGTCGATTATGTTGTCTGCTGCTCCGCCTGCGGGAAGCGTTGTGACTGGGAAGATGTCTGCGCGCATGTCCCAGCCTGGCATGCCGGGAACTCTGCCCATGGCTGCGTTTACGATGGCTGCGTCGGCTGGGGTTACGGTTCCGTCGCCGTCTACGTCTCCTAGTGGGTTGACTCCGCTCCATGATAGGTATTGGGTGATGCCTGTTTGCATGTCGGTGACGCTTGTGCCTAGGTGGGGTATGAGTGTTCTTAGACCGTTGGTGTCCATGAGGTATGCTAGGTGCTCTACGAGGAAGGGCACGTTTGCGGTGGCGTGGTCGTCCCATGCGCCGTAGGCTCTGACGAGTGGGAAGTTGTCGACGATAGCGGGTGGTGGGGTGGTGCTGACTTCGAATTCGGAGTCTAGCCACCAGAGTGAGTTTGCTACGGCTACGGGTCCGCAGTGGCTCCATTGGCCCATGTACTGCCAGAGGTAGGTTCCTCCTTGTCTTTGGTCGAAGTCGGGCATGCCGCTGGGGGCGTAGTCTGGGAATGAGGGTTTCATGAACCATGGTAGGGTTGCGGCGTAGGCGGTGCTTAGTGGGAAGATGAGCATTATTGAGGCTGTGATTAAAATGATAGCATATAAGCTGGGCTTTTTCTTCATTCTCCTCTCTCCTATTCAAATTAGACAGTATATACATGCACATTAGGGGTAGTTAAAATTTTTGTGA
>DATKKK010000063.1:0-7591 GCA_035542975.1 Bathyarchaeia archaeon
CTGCATAATCGACGAAGAACAAGGACGCGTATTGTTTGTTGTGAGTGAGGGTCAAATAGGCGTAGCCATCGGCAGAGGCGGGAGAAACATCCACACCTTAGAGAGGATGACTGGCAAGAAACATGAGATAATCGAATACTCGGAAGACCCAGCGCAGTTTATCAAGAACGCTTTGAAACCAGCAACCGTCAGAGAGGTTCGCATAACTGAAAAAACAGACGGCAAATCCATCGCAGTCGTAACCGTCAACCCCAAAGACAAGGGAGTTGCCATAGGGAAGAACGGCAGAAATGCTGAACGCCTACGCTTTCTAGCTAAGAGATACTTTGACATACAAAACGTAAGCATAACCTAGTGAGAATGAAACTTTTACAAATGCGACATGTTATTTTGAAAGGATAGAATCGATAAGCGCTTTCTGGTCTACTTCTGCACGTGTTCGCCAATCCAAATATAACTGTCCACTCTCATCCTGCGTCAAATACCCATAACTGATGTACCGATCAATGTTCAAGCCTACCTTCCACCCTGGAAGCTTATCCCGTAGCAGTTCTTCAACTTCCTTGCGTGGTGCTTTTCCCTTGTTTGAGATTATGTGCGCGATCGTTATCGCCAGTCCCGCGAGGTCGTCTATGCGCCATCCTATCATCTTCGCCTCTTTAGGCACAAGCTCGCCTCTCAAGGTTATGAAGAATCTTGCGCTGTCCAACTGTTCCAGCGTTGGTTTTTCAATCTGTCTTTCTTCCTCGAAAACTGTTTTAACTTGCAGGTCAAGGTTTTTCAGGTAATCGTCCAAGACTTTCAGGACTTTTGGATAGTCTGAGCCTAATGCTTTTCGAAGTTCCCAGCCTTTCACGCCGGGTTTTTTATGCCTCTTAAAGAAGAGCATGTGGGTTGCTCTTTTGACTTTGCCAGCGTAGGACGCTTTTCTCTTGCTCATTCAAGCTTCTCCCTTTTTCCATTTCAGCCAGTCTTCCATTGAAACGGCTATGGGGATGGAAACTAGCTGTTTTTTGCCGATTTTGGTTTCTGGTTTTTCGTTGGGTTTGATGAAGATTTCTTCTTCGAGCGGGTGAATTTCCAACGTTGCGTAGCCATACGTGACTAAAAAGCTTGTTAAGAATGCTCTGTCAACCGTTTCCCCATAAGTATCCGCGCCGACGAAGTCCCAGTACCTGATTTTTCCGTTCGAGTTCTTCGCTTCTGTTCTAGCTTTCAGTTCTTGCCAGAAGTTTTCCAATTCTTCGGAAAAGGCTTGTTCTCGCAGGATTCTCTGCTGGATGAGTTCTTCCCGGGTTGCGAGACCCGTTTCAACTTCTGTTGCCTCGAATTCTTTCCATCTTTCCTTTAGTGGCAAGAGGCTTTCCCAGTAGCGGGTTGCTTCGGCTAGGCTGTGGAGTGAAATCTGTTCTAGTCCGACTATGGGGTGCCATGCTTTTAGGAAGGTTTCTATTATGTCTCTTTTTTCTAAGCGTAGAAGCTTCTCTTTCAGCAGGAATGGGTCTGTGTAGAGTGATGTGGAACGGTGTTTTACCCATTCGCTTTGAAGCTTTATCACTGAGGCTATGCTGTGGATTGTTTCCGCGTCTAGGCATAGGTCTTCTGGGATTTTCCATTCTGGCAGATATTCTTTTGCTACGTTGATGCTTTCTTTGATGTCTACTAGGAATGGGTCTAGTGAGCGGTTTTCGATGGATTTGCATGTGTCGATTATGCGTGCGAGTTTTTCTCTGCCGAGTTTTTCCCGTTCGTGTTTTGACTGCATCAGGCGACCTCCCTGATTATTGATTTTCCTTCGATGTTTTGAACCGTGATTATGTTTACTTCTTCTTTTGCGAAGGTTATCTGGCTGGGAGTGATGACGATGTACTGGGCGTTTGAATCGTTCACGGTTGAGATGAGCATCTTGGCGATTACTTCTCGGTTTTTTGGGTCCATGTGAATGTCGTACTCGTCTACCGCGCGGAACGGTGAGCGGACGTGTTGTTGTAGGGCTAGTAGGAAGCTCATGGTGGCTGTGGTTCTTTCGCCGCCGCTCTGCGTGTAAGCATCCAACGGGACGGGTTTGCCGCCCTTAAAGCCTACAAGAATCTCCAGTCCAGCCGCTTCTATGTCGTGCTCGTTTGCCAGTCTGACTTCGCCTACGGCCTGAGCTTGGTTGAGAATGCTTTGATATTGTAGGCTTACGCGTGTCAATAGGCTTTGGATTACTTCTCGCCATGCCTGCATTCTTGTTTTGACTTCTTCAAGTGCTTTCTCTCGGTTTTCAGCCACTAACTGTGCTTTTTCCTTCAGTTCTAAGTAAAGCTTTGAGTAGGCTTCGTACATGCGTTCTATGTCTTCTGAAACGTCAGCCAACGCTGCCAGATGTCCTTCTGTAGTTCGGATTTCGTCGAAGATTTCGTTCGTGCTTTTTACTACGACGATTCTGGCTCCACTTTCTTCTGCCTTCCGTGTTACTTCGTCCAGATGTGCCTTTGTGGTTTTGAGTTCTGTTTCGAATCTTTCAACATCATCTGTGGCGTTTTCCTTGCGGTATTGAAGTAGGGCTATTTTGATTCGGTTTTGGAGGACTTGGTCTCCTATTTTTTCTGTTGTTTCTTCCAAGTTTTTGATTCGTGTTTGGTTGGCGGTTATTTCTGGGTCTATTTTTGAGATTTGTTGGCTGGCGTCTTGTATTAGTTCTTTCAGGTTTTCCGTTTTTAGAAGCTTGAAATGTGTTTGTGGGTTGCCTTTCTCGATCTCGATTTCCAGAAGGTCTGTCTCTTTCAATAATTGCTCGTAGATTGGGACGGTTGATTCGTTTCTTGTCTTTTCTCTTTCGAGGTTGAGACGTTGTTCAAAAAGCATCTTAACCTCTTCTTTTAGTTTTTCGAGTTCGCCGTGGCTGGTTTCCAGTTCATCGTTTACGTTGGTGTTTTCTTGTTCGATTTCTGCGAGGATGCCTCGTTGTTTTTTGAGGTTGTTTTCTATGTCGTGAACTATGCTTTCTCTTCGGGCGACTTCTGCCCATGCCAACTCTCTTTCCAAGAACCGCATCTTGGTTTGGAGTTGTTTCTTTTCTTGGTACTTGTCGTACTGTTCTCGCCAGTAGTTGAGCGTCTGCTCGGCGCTTTCGAGAAGCTTGCCTATGGAGTCTTCTTGGCTGAGTATGCGTGTTAGTTTCTTCTGTGCCTGTAACACGTTTTCTCGGTAGGGTTCCAACCCGACTGCGGCTTCTACGATGCGCAGTTTCTCTTGAACTGAGAGCACGGTGAATTGTTCCACCATGTTCTGGTGCATGATGATAAGTATGTTGTCTGGGTCAACGCCCAGTTTGGATAGTAATCGGTCTACGTCGTTCTTGTTGACGGCTCGGTTTTCCAGTTCGAACCAGTAGTTGCCGTCTCGGCGCATGACGCGGGTGAGGAAAATCTGGTCTTTATTAAATCTAGGTACAGGACGATTCTTGCCTCTTTTGCTGTTGTCTAGGATGAGCGTGACGCGTGCTTGGTCTTTTCCCCAGCGTATCAGGTCGCTGAGTTTCTTGGAGCGTTCCGTGTACGTTTGCCCTAAGGCTACGGATGTGGCTAGCAGGAGTGAGGATTTGCCTGAGCCGTTTGGTCCGCAGATGACGTTCACGCCTGGTTTGAAGGGGACTCTTGCGTATTCGTAGCTCATGAAGTTTTCTAGGATGACCTCTTGGATCAGCATTATAGGGTGTATCCTCGTGTTTTCGGGTAGTAATATGAGTTGATGGTCTCTTATTAAAGCGCTTAGGCAAGGTTTATGCCTAAAAAATGCTGTTTCTGTTGCTATTTTAAGGTTAATGGTTACATGAAATCTTCAAAAAACATGCTGGGAAAAATTGTTGTGTTTGATGGTTGGGCATGGTTCTTTTTGTGTTTGTTGGAGACAAAAATCTCTTAAGAAAGGTTGACAGTCTCAGAAGGATGTGTGATGCTGTATGGTCGTAGCGGGTAAGGTGTTTAAGCTTTCGGAGTCGTTGGATTTGGCTGAGGTTGGTTCTCGGCTTGAGGGTTACCGTGCTGAGGAGCAGTATGAGGAGGGCGATTACAAGTTTGGGTTGGTGACCGAGGTTGCAGGACTGCTTGTAAAAGCGAATTTTGTTCGCGGGGTTTATTCGCATGATTTTGTGATGCAAGTCTTCCACAGGGGCAAAGTGATTCCGCAACCGCGAACAGTAGAAGCGGTTTTTAGTTTTTCTGAGCTGAAGGGCACGATGTTTTTGACGGTTGTCGAGAAAAAGCGAGTAGCCAATTTCGTGGCTAACAAGCTTAGTGCGTTGTTGTTCGAGAAGGCTGGAGTGATTGTTGAGGCGAGGATTAGTCCTGAAACGCTGAAGGAGTTCCATTTGAAGAATCCTGAGGATACGAAGATTACGTTTTTTGATAACGTGGATATTCCGAACGTGGACAAGCTTTCGCTTTATGGTCCTGATTTGACGAATACTAGTTTGTTTGAGGATTATGTGAAGCATGGGGATTTGTGGTACGTGGTGGCAAGGAGCAAAGAGTTTGGCTATGTCGTGGGCATTACGCGGGATGCATCGGTGACGATTTTTAACTTGGCAGAAACCGAGAAAGAAAAGTATCTGGAATACGTAACTAAGCAAGTATACTCATTGACAACATAGCTGAATACCATTACTTTTATTATTTTAAACGAGTTATCATCAGGTATGGATATGTCTGCTGATGAATTACTTGCGGGTTTGAGGGAACGCGGTTATCAAGCACGAATGGTTAGCATTGATCGTGTGGGTTTGCTGCAGAAGCAACTTGGCGGTTTGCGCGAGAAAGGTTTGTTTGACGAGGTTTTCTTTCAGGAGCGTCTTGGATGGTTTCGTTTTCAAGCTTCTGAGAACTTGCCGAATGCACGTTCTATAGTTGTTGCCGCAATTCCTAGACCTCAGACTCGGGCAACTTTCACGTTTGATGGGCATAAGCGTTCTCTTATTGTTCCTCCGACTTACACGGCGTGCGATCAGGTGAAGAAGCAGTTTGAGAATGTTGTCGCTGAAATTCTGGGCGGAAAAGGGCTTTCAGTTGCGAGGACTGAGTTGCCTCTTAAACAGTTAGCCGTGCGAAGCGGTTTGGCCGAGTATGGAAAGAATAACATTTGTTACGTTAATGGCATGGGGAGCTTTCTTCAGATCGTGGCTGCTTACTCAGATTTGCAGTGTGCAGAGGATAGTTGGAGAGAGCCTGTGATGATGAAAAGCTGTGATGGATGCGACCTTTGTCGTCGGGCTTGTCCTACTGGCGCGATTTCGGCAGATCGTTTTCTTCTGCATGGTGAGCGATGCATCGTTTACCATAACGAGAAAAAAGGCGACGTTCCCTTTCCAAACTGGATGGCTGCTTCATGGCACAACTGCTTAATCGGATGTATGCATTGCCAAAGAGCTTGTCCTCTTAACAAAGAATTCTTAGACTGGGTTGAAGGGGAAGAGGAGTTCTCCGAGGAAGAAACTGCACTGCTCATGAAAGGCTTGTCACAAGACAAGATGCCAACCAAGATACTTGAGAAAATAGAACGTTTGAGCTTAACAGATGACATTGATAAGTTTCCTCGCAACCTGAACGTATTCTTCAAAAAAACTAATAAGACGAGCTAGAGAGAGAATTCTTGTTTTGAGGATATAAGAAAGATTCTACGCACAGTACAGAATTCCGTTGTCAATAAACAAACATTATAAGACACGCATGAGGCATCTTCACAAACGTGCATGATCATTCATTTGTCTCTCACACAAGGAGATGGAACTAGCTGACGATAATCGTTGACGACGCGGGCATAGGCGACCTGCTTTTCGGCGTAGTCATAGGCGCCTTTCGCTCCGAAACCCAAGAATTCAAGTACGACATCTTAGACGTCAAATACTTCAGACCTCCACGATTCCACTCAAAAGAGTACCTGAAACAAGCTTCAAAAGTCGTGTTCCAGCTGCTGGATAAACTAGAAATCAGGAAAGACGAACAAATCCAAATCTGCAGAGGCTACATCTTCGACGAAGCCGTAGACCATCTAAAAGAGAAATATGGCAGCAACCAAGTCAACAGAATAATAGTCACTGGGGAGCCACAGAGGCTGACGGAGATAGCGTACCTTGACGAAATCAGAAACTTGGGCTATGAGCCGATAAAAGAAAGAGACGAGAAAAAAGCAAAGAGCTTCTTCCACATGATGAACTGGCTCAAGAAAAACCCTGAAAAACTGATTTACGCAAAGACCGGCTGGCCGCGCCTGCAGAGATACAGTTTATTCAGATCTTACCGTCAGAAGCAACCCAACAGAACATAGAGCAATTGATTCTTGAATTGATTCTGAGGGCTACTAAAAAGGGGGAGACGCGGAAAATGTCTCCGCTCATGAGAAGGTTCAAGCTCTACCGGCGCAATATGAAATCTGCATTATTTTCCAACTTTGTCGGCATGCTTCTTCTTCTTTTGCGCATTCTTCTTTTTCAATGAAGGCATACACTAATCTCCACGGAACAATACTTGCTACTGACAATATTACACTGCTGAGTTTAAGAAACTTTTCACCCATCAGAACTCCTCCTTTAGTTAAGAAAAACGAGGGAGAAGACGAGAAAATCAGACCGCGTACGTGGCGCATGTGCCAACGTCTACCTGTACAGCATACTTAGAGAAGAATGGAAACAACTAAGAAAACCGACAAAAACCTAAAGCCGCTCTATTCTCCGTCAGCCTAAGAAGTCGTTAAACGTTCTGAACACTGGAGGGATAGACATCACCATGATCCTGTCGCTCCCTCGAAACACCGAACCGCTCCGCAAGCTTCCAATCAGTGTAAGCGTCACTGCTCTAAATCTTCCCAGACGAATACTCCCCTGTATGAACGAAGCAACCCTAGACCGATCGAACTTGACTATCAACCATCTGCCGATGACAACAGGTCTGCCCGCGATGGGAACAGTGTCGTTCATCATGATCGTCGATGGGTCAACGTCTCTAGCGTTGACGCGTGCAGGAAGCTGGATAATTGCTTGAATCCATCTGCCGCCCGACCTGAGGTTAAGCATTCTTGGAGTTATGAAAACATGCGCTGCAATCGTAGGCGCAGGTTGCCAAATGTTAGTCTCCGTAATCATAAAGCTGAACTCATAATGAGTGTAGTATCCTTGGCTAGAATCAAACATCGTAAAGTTCTCGCTGATTGCGACAAAAATTCCACTCAACCTATCCCAACAAGCGTTCATTTCAATCTCTTGTGATACATAAGAATAAGTGAAATTCTGAAGCATGTTTAAACAATTCACTTCTCGCTGACTACCAGCGTATGTCCCCATCATCGTAGTGTTCAGCACAGGCGAATATTGGTTTAGGTAGACTTGGTCTCCCGCAGTCAAGTTCGCAGCAATTATTGGTCCTGTCCCAGAACTTCCATAGTACGTCGCCCCAGTTGAAACATCCAACCAGCCAGACATCGCTATTTCAGTGCCGTTGAAATAATGATATGCAATTTGGTACGTTACGTTCGTTCCCACCACGGACAAAATATCCATCTTAACGTATTCAACGTCGTCGAACGAAGGATTGATATAAATTGGGCTGGAACTGTT
>DATKKK010000064.1:0-3858 GCA_035542975.1 Bathyarchaeia archaeon
GTCGGTCATTTTTTCTATCCCGCCGACCAGAGCCATGTTGTATCTTCCTGCGCGGATGGCGTTGCAGGCGTTTGAGAGGGCTGAACTGAACGAGCGGGTTACTTCCATCGGGACGTGAAGCTCAGTGAGTTCAGAAAGGAACCCTTCTTCCAATCCCAGTTTGTTAGTGATAGGTAAGAAATAGTCTGAAAGGTAGCAGGCTTCTAGGTCTTTGCGTTCAATGCTTTCTTCCGCGGATGCTTTAAGCCAAGCCTCTTCGATCAGTCTTTCGGGTTCTTTTTCATAATGCTCTCCGAATTTTGTTCTTCCGACAGAAACTATGACTGGACGGCTTTGCATCTGCCTGCACCTTTCTCATTAATTGGCAATACTTCGTTTTCATGATACAATTTAAGCGTTTGCCATAATTGAGGCTGATATTCTCTACAATGAATGAAACAACAGAAAGAGAGTGCACGGTTTTGCGAAAATATTTAAGTTTGTTTCTTGGTGTGGTAATTTAGGTGAATCACTCCGATGTGGATACGCTGGGGACGAATTGCAGTAAGTCTGATTCTCAGCTTCATCATTTGGTTGATTCTTGTTAATCGTCTTTACGAAACAATGCGTGCGTTCGGTGCGATTGCAGTTGCCGCATTAGCGTTAGCAATGTTCTTATCTGTTGCCGTGTTTTTGGCTTTAGTTCTGGGCATTCTGTGGAAATGTTTAAAATTTTCTTTTCCCTAAGCCTCTCGTTTGAGGCTCCAAGGATGCTTGATGAAAGAAAACGAACGATGCTACTGGGTTTAGCTTTCTTGTTCTTCTTACTTCTTTCCTCTCTTGAAAACACCATTTTCTTCCAGATTCTAGGCGTTGTGCTTCAAAATCAACTCCTCGCTGTCGCCATGCTGTTCATACACAACATTCTCGTGATTTCACTTATTCTGCTCGGCATGACCTTTTACGTAAACTTGGTTCTGAACTTCTTCAAAAAAAACAAGTATGAACGCGTCGTGCTTGAACACCCGCGAATTTTCGCCATAGTATTCACGATAATGATTGTTTTTCTCAGCATTCTGCGCGGAGCCACATTGCTGACTGGCGGAATAGTTTTAGAAACTTTGCCTCTTGTCCTGCTGATAAGCGCACCAATCGGAATAGTCGAGGGGTACGGCATATACTTGACAATCAAGAAAACCTTGAGCCGAACGATTTCGCTAAAAGACCTGATATACATTTACGGTATTTTTCTTATCGCAGCAGTGATGGAAGTTGGCTTTATCGAACTCTTAAAAACCGTTGCCACATGAATTATGTGAAAGAGGTTTAATCTGTAATCTTTTCTTCTTGGATTTTTATCCCATGTTTCTGCAAGCCCTCGCAGAACAGTTGGAACAGTTTGCTGTTCGCGCCTATTTTTTCAGGTGGAACTACGCCTTTTTCCTTAACCTCATCTTTGAGGATTAGCTGTGCGGTTATTGATGCTGGATAGGCTGTGGTTCTTGCCATGGCGGTTATTCCATGCTCTCTATCGTAATAATCACGTAGGTGGTAGACGTAGCGTGTTGGTTTGTTGTTTTTCATTCCTGAAACTTCGACTTTTAATGCTACGATGTCTCTTGCCTCTGGCTTCGTAAGTTTTTCTGACAGCAGCTTGACTGTGAGTTTTCTAGGCGACACGCTCGAGCCGTTGACTGTTGTTTTTTCCTCTTTGAAGAAACCGAGGTCTTTAAGCATTCTTATTTTTTCAGCGTGCCCCGGGTATCTTAGGGTTTTTTCCCACATCTCTTCTGTGCCGTGTATCATGTCTGGCAGAGTTCTAAGTCCGTCGGTGAAGAAAGCTTCAAGCTTGCCTATTTTTGGAAAGTTGATTTCCTGTGTTCCGGTGAGGACTTCGGTTTCTGTTCTTTTCCCATTTTTGATGATTTTGACTTTTCGGGTGTATTCATCTATGAGGCTTTCTGGAGACCACGTGATAACGTAATCTAATGGCGGTTCGGGTTTTTCTGGAAGCCCGCCGACGAATATGTGTACGGTTCGAGTTTTGTCAAGCATCGCTGTGGCATGTCCGACTAGGACATTGCTGATTCCTGGTGCTAATCCGCAGTCAGGCACGATGGTTACTCCTGCTTTGGCTGCTTCCTCGTTCAGTGTTAGAGGGTTTTCGCCCATGAACGCTACATCGACCAGGTCTTTTTTTGCTTTGATGCATGCTTTGGCCAGTCCGTAGCCTAGTCTTGCAGGCAAAAACCCCAGAGTTACGTCATGGTTCTTTAAAGTGTTAGCAAGTTCAGTTTGGTCTGCAGCGTTCAATTTGATCCATGAAACATTATTTCTGCTAATTTTTTCAGCAACGGTTTTGGCTCTTTTTTCGTCGTTGTCAGCGATGGCAACATCTACTGAAGTCATGGTTTTTGCTAGGTCTTCTGCAGCTACGGAGCCGATGTTTCCGCTGCCCAAGATTAGAGCTTTCATAGACTGTAATTCGACAAGTTTTTCAATAAAGCTTTCGCTACGAAACGGTTTTTCCAGAATGAACATTTACAAAATCAGAGGTCGCTCTGATTCACGTTTGGCGAGTCTGCGGTATTTTTCGTATATTTTTTCCGCCCTCGGTCGCAGTTCTTCTGGAAGGTTTGGATCATCGTCTAACACGCTTTCTTTGTGTTGCCGTAGTCTGATTTTCATCCAGTACGTGTCACGCTTATGCAGGGCATACCTGAGTTCGGTCTCCATCGCGTTAAGATGAGCTGCGTAGAAGGGAATTTTCGGCGTTTCCATGATGACGCGCTTGTCTATTTTTCTGCCTAGGTTCTTGAGTTCACTTATTTCAACCAGTTCATGTATCATTATGTACTCATTGCCGAGAACGTCGCGCAAAGTCGTGGGGTCATCAGAAAAGATCTCGCCAGTCATATAATCATAAAACTCCTCTGCAGAAACGTCGACTGAGTCATAACCAAACTCTTTCAACGCTTCTCTGCCTTTGCTAATTCTGGAATATTTCATTCAACATAGACTCATCTTCCATGTACATTAAGTTATATTCAATTCCAGCTATAACTTTTCCATGTTTTTTCGTCTAGTTTTTTCAAGTTCAATGTATATAATTTAATGAGCAGACTTTTCAGAGAAACTGTTCTCTAATATTTGCATTAGTGATAAATCACAGAACCATCTGTTCAAGCTGCATATGAGGGCTCTAAAACACGCCAAGCAACTATTGGCTAAATGATAAGTTTTGGCGAACAGAGGGCTTTGGCGTTCCGATTGATCACTCCCATCCACCTCCAACTGGCCCATACAGGCTAATCTTTACATAGGAGGTGATCCGGCCGCAGGTTCCCCTACGGCCACCTTGTTACGACTTTTGCCCCCTTACGAAACTCAGATTCGACGCAGCCAACAAAGACCACGCCTCACCCAAAAATCGCTCGGGTGCAACGACGGGCGGTGTGTGCAAGGAGCAGGGACGTATTCACCGCGCGATAATGACGCGCGATTACTAGGCATTCCATGTTCACGAGGGCGGGTTTCAGCCCTCGATCCCAACTACGGCAGGCTTTCGAGATTGCCTCCCCCTCTCGAGGTCGGAACCCATTGTACCTGCCATTGCAGCTCGCGTGTGGCCCGGGAGATTCGGGGCATACTGACCTGCCGTGGCCCGCTCCTTCCTCCGTCTTATCGACGGCGGTCTCCCCAGTGTGCTTAGCACAAGGCTAATAGCAACGGGGGATGCGGGTCTCGATCGTTGCCTGACTTAACAGGACACCTCACGGCACGAACTGGCGACGGCCATGCACCTCCTCTCAGCTCGTCTGGCAAGACCTTTAATCTGGCTTTCATTCTGCTGTCGCCCCCGGTGAGATTTCCGGCGTT
>DATKKK010000065.1:0-10698 GCA_035542975.1 Bathyarchaeia archaeon
AAAAGCTGGGGATGGGAGTTGAACCCACATGTAACAGCTCTGCAGGCTGTCGCCTGAACCGTTCGGCCACCCCAGCACGTTACCACAAAAGCTTCTAGACTAGACCGTAATAAACGTTATCAGCCTACTTCCAACCTTTCAAGAACCTCTTTATAAACTCTCAAAGCCGATTTTTCATCACTAACACCCTTAATCAGCATACGCCCACCGTTGAACAGGCTAATCTCAAAGCCATTATAGTCAAACATCACTGCTAACTGAGATTTCACGCGGATTTTGAACTGCCGCCTGATGGAATCGTACACTTCATTAAGGTTCAGCTTCAACGTTTTAGCTGGGTTCACGTTAACCGTGTCTCGACCGCACAACCACACAAGCTTCTCCTTCTTCTCCAAAACACTTGTAACGCCTTTGCATGCAGGGCACTCATGTCTTCTGAACACATCGATCGTTGCAAAGTACATGTCGCTGAAGTCGCAGATCATAAGCTTACCCTTCAGAGGCGAACCGATTCCAGTCAAGACCTTTATGGTTTCCATCGCCTGCATCGTTCCAATGATTCCTGCCGTGGCGCCCAGCACGCCTCGAGTCTCGCAGGTTAACAAACCGCTGTCTTCTGCGTTCGGAAAAACACATTCTAAACATGGAGTTTCAGGCGGAGCAAAGACCGAAACATTCCCCTCGATTCCGATAGCAGCGCCAAAGACGTAGGGAATCCCTAACTTGGCACAGGCTCGGTTAACCAAGTACCGCGTCTGCATGTTATCCAAACCGTCAACCACACAATCCATCCCAGATAAAAGCCTCTCAGCGTTACCAGCGTTCAAATTCTCGGGCACAGCCTCAACCTTGACCAAAGGATTACTCAGCACGAGCCTTTCCTTTGAAGCTTCAACCTTAGGATAATCCAAATCCTTTGGGCTGTACAGAATCTGCCTGTGCAAGTTGTGCACTTCCACGATGTCTTGATCTATCAAACGCAACTGCCCCACACCAGCAAGGGTCAGATAGAGCGACGAAACCGTGCCTAAACCGCCTAGCCCGACGACTGCAACCTTTGACTTAGTAAGCTTTTTCTGTCCTTTAGCGCCGAGTTCCTTCAACACGATCTGACGACTGTAGAATTCGTCAAACGTTGGAATCTTTCGTTTAGCAGGCATTGAACGTGCCTCCGAGCTTGGTTTTCATATCTTCGCTAATCAATATTAAACCTGCCCTTTTTCAAAAACTGCTTCTCATAAACCTCTCTGACTCGTTGTACAGTGTCAGCTTCTTCCACTGTTTTTTCTTCTCTTATACGGCTTATCCTCGCAAAACGCAGAGCCATGCCGCTCTTGTATTTTGGGCTTCTCTGAACCTCATTGTACATCACTTCAACGACCACCTTCGGAACTACAATGACTTTTCTGCGCTCTTCCTTCACTGTCAACTCCTTAAGCCGTTTTGTCATCTCGATTATTTCCGCGTCAGTCAACCCCTTAAACGTCTTACCCACCGTCAACAACTCGCCTGTCTTAGCATCACGTGCCGCCAAGTAATAGTCGGAAAGCCACTCAAACCTACGTCCATAGCCGTATTCTGCTGCGACGATTACCAAGTCTAAAGGTTCAAGAACAGGCTTCACTTTCAGCCAACGTTTCCCGCGGATGCCGGGCGTGTATGGGCTGTCAGGTTTTTTAGCCATCAACCCCTCGTGCCCCGCGTTCATGGCTTCCTGCAGAAACTGTTCCGCCTCATCCAGATTGTCCGTTATCAATTGTGTTGTCAACGGGATTTCGCCAGCTTTTTCACCTAATATCTGTCTTCTTTGAACGTAGGGGGTCGAGATGAGGCTTCTCTTGTTAAGATAGAGTATGTCGAACAAGTATAGTTGCAGTGGAATTTCTTCCGCCATGTCTTCTATCTCATGAACCCTCCTGAACCTTCGCATCAAATGCTGGAAAGGAATCGGAAAACCACGCTTGTCGACGGCTATTACTTCGCCTTCCAGAATAACCTCCTCCGCTTTAACGTTGTTTTTCACGATTTCGCTGATTTCTGGCAAGCTCTCAGTCACGTCGGTCAGCCTGCGACTAAAAACCTTCATGCCATCGCCGAGCTTGTGAATCTGAACACGAGCACCGTCGTACTTATACTCAAAAGCAGTCTTGCCACCATGTTCCTTCAAAGCTTCTGTAACATCATTTGCCATTTGCGCCAGCATGAGGCTGACAGGTTTGAACACTCTAAAGCCTACGTTGGACAAGCCTTCTGCGCCTTTGGCTTTTGCGATGGCGGCGACTTCTCCCACGTCGCCCGCAATCATGCTTGCCATCTGCACTTTTTCCAAGGGCACATCGAAGGCTTTCGAGACCGCTTGCTCCATCAACCCCTCGTGAAAGCCTGTTCGCATTTCACCGATGAAAACCTTGACTAAATATTTGGCTTCAACAGGCGAAGCTGAGCTTAGCAGAGTTTCCACTAAGCGCTCTTTCTTCTCTCTCGAGCCAGAACCAGCGATCTCAGCCATAACCTCGAAACTACGTCTTACCTCAAAGATTGTGAGCACTTGTTGGAAAAGCACTGCTTGCCGTTTGGTTTTGCTGTTTTCAAAAACTGTTTGTACGGCTGAGCCAACATCGCCTGTTTTGCTGAAAGCTTTGGTAAAGGCTGCCCATTCAACGTTAGTTATGCGTTTAATTATCTCGCTTATGGTAGCCCAGCTAACTTCGAGGGTTTTCTGACTCCATTTAGGGAATGGTCTTCCAAGAATCATGGAGACTGCAGGCTCAACCTCCTGCGTTTCTAGGCCTTTTAGAAAGCTGGCGGCCAAGTCTATCATGAAAAGCCGTTTCTTGGTGGCTTCTAGTTTTTCACACAGTTCTGCTAGAGCCTTAAAAGAGGTCGGCATGACTTTGACCTATAAAAAGGGCTAAAGTGGGTTTGGTGAGATAAATGTTGTCAAGGCAGTTTTTGGAAAAAGAGGTTGGTTGGGTTGGAAGGAACCTGTTCAGAACGTGGATTCGATTTTTGCTTTTGTTTCTTTTATCTTCTTTTCCAACTCTTTGACTTTTGCCTCGTTCTTCAACGCCTTGTAGCAATCTCTTGCATATTCCAGCGCGCTGACCCCGTAACGGTCGAACCCTTTCTGGAAGGACAGTTCTGCAGATTTCATAAAATGCTCGGCTGCTTTCTCGTAATCCTTAAGCGCGTATGCGCATTCGCCAGCTTTGTAGAGCATGGACGTTGAGTCGAAGAAGTTGTTTGCCTTCAGGTACAGCTCTGCGGCGCGTAAAGAATTCTCCATCGCTTCTTTATACTTGCCCGTTTCGAAAAGCACATTCGCTTCCTTATGCAATTTAACAATGTCTTCCTTCACTTTGCTTTCACTCATGACTTTTCAACTCGCAATTCGCTATTTACAGCATAACACTCACATTTAGGCTTTCCCCTCTACCGATACCTTCAACAAAATAATGAAGGCATTACTCGGCGCACTAGCATTAAATAGCACCTCCGTCGATACGAGACAAATAAGGAATCATTATGACAGAAGAAGTTGAAAAGGGACTGAAAAGAATCGGTGTCACAGTGTCTAAACCAGTGCTAGCTTTGATTGCAATAATATTCGGCATACTCGTCATAGCCTTTAAAGACCTACTACAATGGATTGTCGGGTTGTACTTCATAATACAGGGCATACTGCTTTTCATGGACTACTTCGAACTGAGAAGAAAATAGCGAAGATCAGAACAAAATTCACCTACACTTTTTCTATGCTCTGAAAACTGCAAAGACGCATTAAACTGGAAAATTAAGGGTAACATCAAGAAGCCTGCGCAATCAAAAAATGTTTAATTTCTCACCAAACTCCAACAATCGAACCACCCCGTTTTCCAAGAGCACACGATTGCAGCAATTATTCGTTCTGTTTTTCCGTTGCAAACATTAAAATGGATTACATGAAGAATATCAACAGTGACTCGAACAGGAAGCGTTGATTATGAAAATCTGTGACGCCCACATTCATTTGGGAAAATCAGGACCTTGGCAACCCTACATGAACCCAACAATCTACACAGACACATTGATCCCTCTCCTCAACAAGTATGCCGTTGAACAAGCAATTGTCTTCCCTAACCCAAACGTCGGCGACAAATACCCGGAAATGAACGATTACATCGCAGAAAGTGTTAAAAAATACCCAAAACGCCTAGTCGGTTTCGGACGCGTAGACCCAAGAAGAAACGACGCCATACAAGAGTTGAACAGAATAAAAACCAAGCTAGGCTTAACAGGGTTAAAACTGCATCCATTCGTAGAATGCTTCAGACCAGACCAGCCCTTCTTCAACAAATTCTTCCATAAAACAAACGAACTAAAACTACCCATTCTTTTTCACACTGGCGACGGCTTCTCCTCACCAGGACTAATCCTCAAAATCGCCAAAAAATACCCGAAACTGCACATAATTCTGGGACACTTAAGAGAAGCCTCAATAAACGCATTAGCTGAATGCGAGAACGTTTACGTCGAAACCTCTGGCACTCTCCCAGACTTCATCGAACTCGCAGCCGACATAGACGAAAACAGAGTACTCTTCGGCTCAGACATCCCATACTACCGCTATCCAACACAAATCGCGATAGTGGAAGCCGCAAACATCTCACAAAAAACCAAAAGAAACGTCTTCTACGAGAACTTTAGAAGAATGCTTAACCAAAAATAGAATAAGAGACTTGCCGCCTATTCTCAAGCGTACCCAGGTATCTTTCATGTTTCACCGATCATCAACCGCAACCGCGATTCAGCTAGCCCTAACAGCCATCTCCACCACGCTTGTCTGCGCAGTCACAATAGTTTTCTCCATCTACGTTCCTCAAACAGAAGGATTCTTCAACATCGGAGAAACCATGGTATACACCACCGCCCTAATCTTCGGACCATTCGTCGGTGCCTTTGCTGGAGGCGTAGGCTCCGGCCTAGCAGACCTCTTTCTAGGCTACCCACATTATGCCCCCGCTACCCTACTCATAAAAGGATGCGAAGGAGGAATCGTAGGCTTCCTAAACCGAAACAAGCCGAAATTCGATTCCAAACTCAAATGGAAAGCCTTCACGTTCGCCATCGGCCTCATCGTAGGAACTCTATTAGCCACAGTCGGCTCAACTTACTACAGCGGCAACACAGAACTATACCTTGGAATACCGCCCCCCTCAACTCCAAACGTCGTCTTTTCAGTCCCACCAGAATTCTGGTACGTAATAGGCGTACTAGTCGTATTTTTAATCACTCTAACAGGGTTCACTCTCGAACCCGAGTTCGGATGGCTGGTTTTCGCCATGCTCATCGGCGGCGCAATAATGGTCACAGGTTACTACACTTACCAAAAATTCCTGTTGTTTCCTCTTTTCGGCATCAGCGTCATAGCAGAAGCTGAAATTCCATTCAACATCGGACAGATGATAATAGGATTGATCGTCGCAACACCCATCG
Organism: Bathyarchaeia archaeon; assembly: GCA_035542975.1. Taxonomy (GTDB): domain Archaea; phylum Thermoproteota; class Bathyarchaeia; order Bathyarchaeales; family Bathycorpusculaceae; genus DATKKK01. Next base: position 5,476 of record DATKKK010000065.1, read on the forward strand.
TTAAAATCGCCAAACGCAGCTTCCCACAACTTAAAAGCTAGAGCTCACAATGCTTCAAGAGTGGCTAAACTATGAAACTACCACCAGGCAAAATTCCGAAAGACATCCTAGAAAAAATCATTTTCCAAAACTTGGGAGCAAAACGCCAAGACGTAGTTTTAGGCCCACTAGCAGGGTATGATGCCGCAGTCATAGACGCTGGCAGCAAATCCCTAATCGTTTCCATGGACCCCATCACCGGAGCCCTAGAACGAATAGGTTGGCTCGCCGTGAACGTTAACGCAAATGACGTTGCCACTTTCGGCGTTGAACCGTCATTCTTCCTTTCATGCATCATGCTTCCCGAAAACACGAACAAAACAACAGTTGAAACCATAAGTGTTCAGATGGACAAAGCTGCCAAAGCCTTAGGAACAGCAATCGTCGGAGGACACTGCGAAACAACCCCCGGACTGAATCAACCAATAGTAGTAGGTTGCGCGATGGGCATAACAAAAAAAGGCAAATATGTAACTGCAGGCGGAGCCAAAACAGGAGATAAACTAATTCTGACAAAAAGCGCAGGCATAGAGGGCACTGCAATTCTTGCTTCAGACAGAAAACAACAATTAGAAAAAGCACTAGGCACCGATACAGTGCGGAACGCCATAAAATTCTATTACCAAATAAGCGTCGTCAAAGACGCCATCACAGCCTTCCAAACAGACGGAGTGAACGCCATGCACGACCCAACAGAAGGCGGTGTTGCAGGAGGAGTGCACGAGATGGCAGACGCATCAAACTTGAGTTTCAAAATCTTGGAAGAAAAAATCCTAATAGCAGAAGAAACTTTACAAATATGCGAATTCTTCAAAATTGACCCGCTATATTTGATTGCTTCTGGAAGCCTATTAATCGCGGCAAAACAGACGTCGGCAGAAGAAATAGTGAGAGTCTTAGAGGAAAAAGGGATACAAGCCAACGTCATCGGCGACATGTTGCCTTCTTCAGAGAAACGAGTTATCAAACGAAAAGACGGCAGCGAAAAGGAACTGGACAGACCAGTTTGCGACCATCTCTGGCTTGCTCTTAAAAAGGCATGATCAGACAACAATTTCCTTAAATGACACTTTTTCTTGAAAAACTCTGCTGAAAGACGCTTTAGGTCTCTGGAAAAGGCTGATTCTTCGTTGAATGCGCCTATAGACGAAGTAACGCTTGACGTTTCTCTTAATCTCTTTGAAACTTTCATCATGTGAATGAAAAACGCTGAATGCAGGATCTACTGTTATTTTGAAACCTCTGGCAGCCATTTCTATACTCCAATCATAATCTTCCAAACCATATTTTCTCGTTTCAGGGATAAGTTTAGGCAAGTTTTCGTCGAAAGGATACGTTTTCCATAAAGACTTTCTGATGATGCAGTTTGTAGTAGCAAACCTTGATGAGGAACCATCTTGATACAAAACCATTTTCTGGGAAAAACGATACAAGTTGTTTATTCTCTTGCCTGCTATCGTTTCTCTATTCGGAACAAAAAACCCACCCACGCCAGCAATCTTGCTGTCTTCAAAATAGCGAATCCCATCTTGAAGCCAGCGAAGTGATATTGGAAGCGAGTGCGCATTTGTTATGCAAACCAACTCGTTTTCCGCTAGGCTAACCCCGAGATTTGTAGAGTACGCATGAGAAAATTCATAGTCAGTAAGAGAAGTAAACTTGAATTTGGTTACTCTATGCTTGAAACACCTCTTAACAATCTCACTCAAAACGTCTTCTAGAACACGCCGTTTTTCAATCGTGGAATAGTTATCCACGATGATTATTTCAGACGCTTGGACTGTCTGCATAGCTAGGTTTTCTAGTAAACGGTCAAGAAATCTTTCCTTGTCTCTTGTTCGGATAACGACTGAAATCAAGTTTCTCCATTCCATTCAATCAATATTTTAGTTTTTGAAAAAAGCTTCGATAGATGACATATCCTGTATAGAACCCGTATGCAAGAACAAGTTTGGGCATCTTCCGAAGCGGCCCATACCGTATTGTGTCGATAACGAGGCTCATGCTTCCTTTCAAGGTCCATACGAATGAAGGTCGATAATGTATACAGTAGGGGTCGTAAGCTGCTACCAGCTTGTATCCCTTTCTAACGATCCAATCTTTGATGAAAGTGTCCTCGAAAACATGCAAATCTTTTGGGATATCTATGTCCTTAATCACATCGTAGCTGACTAGCAAATCGTGAGTTCCTCCTCTCACCTCAAAAATCCTCCTCGTTGCCTTCAAAAAGAGGTTCAAAATAAACGGATTCGTCATGCCGGCCCACACTTCAATACCCCATACGGCACCGACGCCATCTTTTATGAAAGTTTTTGCTTTGTTGTACCAGTCACCGCATAAGACAACGTCACTGTCAACAAACATGAACCACTCAGTCTCAACGGTCCTTATTCCCTTCAACCTAGCGCTTCCACGCGTACCACAATCCTCGATCAGAACAACATTTCCATGTTTTGCATCAAACCTCTTTACAATGTCTATAGTGGAATCGGTTGAATAACCGTCAACGACTATTAAACGATGCACAGGGATGTTGTTGAAAACTGAATTTAAGCATCTCTCCAACACTCGTTCGCTGTTTTTTGTAAGAACAACGACATCAACTTGCTCACTACTCATTCGTTTCGCACCTATTCTCTCTAATCTCCGCATGTTCATTCATTATGACTCCAAAAGCAACTCCTAGCTACCTATTACCTATCTGAATATTTCAAGCAGTTAAAGTGTTTCTCTCCGCATAGCATACTCGCTTTGAGGTATATCAATCAATACACGACCATAGGTCTGCACTGTACGTCCAATGTTCAGTTAAGTATTCTCCTCCTGATTTTCATAAAAACCTTTTTGATTATAGACGAAAAATTTCTTGATTGTAACAGTTATATTTGTCTTTGGTTAATAACAATGAAGCCAGAGTAAAAAGGTGTAAACGTTGGGGACTATGCCATTAAGTAAGGCCGCAGGCATCGCAGTTCGCTCGTTAACTCCCAACATACCGTATCATGTTCAATGGATGCTCACCCGAAAATGTAATTTCCGCTGTAAAGGATGCAACGTTTGGCAGGAACAAGACGCGAGAGAATTGCCCACTGAAAAAGTGAAACAAGGCTTGGACATTCTCCACAAACTCGGCGTTATGGAAGTGGTATTATCTGGCGGAAACCCTCTTTTAAGAGACGACATAGGCGAAATAATTGAATACGCCTCCAGATTCTTTATCACAACGGTCTACGACAACGGCAGCATGGCAGCCAAGAAAATCGACGCCTTACGTCATGCAGATTTTGTTGCTATTTCAATCGATAGCCTTAACCCGGAGAAAAATGATTACGCAAGAGGCGTTAAAAATGCGTGGAAAAACTCAGTTGAAGCCGTTGAGAAACTTCATGAAGAAGGCATCAACGTCAGCGTCTCTCCCACCATTTCCCAATTTAACTTGAATGAAATAGAAGATTTTACTCGTTATTTTGTCAGCAGGGAAATTCCAATTTGGTATGCCTTATACTCCTTTGATGCCTGTGACCAAGATCAGTTGTTCAAGATAGGCAAGGAGAATAACGAGTTTTCAATCACAGACATGCAAACCTTTGCTAACCTTTGTGAGACACTTATCCACATGAAAAAACAGAACAGCAATATCCTAATGACCACTAGAGTACTAAAAGCTCTCAAAAGCCTATACTTAACGGGCAAACGCAACTGGAAATGCCGTGCTCTTCAGAACTTTTTTGTTATCGATCATCTTGGACGAGTGGCGGGATGTCATGTTCATAGCTCTGCAGCCACAATCTTTGACCTGCCAAAAGTCTGGAACAGCCAAAAGTTTAATGATCTACGCAAAGCCTACAGACAATGTAGCCAATGCACGTACATGTGCTACGTTTTCTATTCTATCCATGGAAGTGTCCTCGGCAACCTCAAGATTGCACAGGAACAGTGGAAAAACGCAGGGGTACTGTTGAGGAGAAAAAGCGTCAAAGTTCCAAATTTGGCAGAACAGAGATAATTTCTAAAATCTTGTCTATGAGTATTTGATCGCTCTTAATTTCCTTTTCCATCGAAGCCAAAATTGGCATAGGCTGCCACGGCGTGATCTCTTCCATTATTCTTCTCGGACCAGCATCCTTGGGGTTTTTTAATTCTAGAAGTGCTGGTAAAAACATGATTAGGATGAAAGTTGAGAGTCCGAGAATCATCATGGCGAACGTGGTGGGAGGTATGGCGCTCATTTTTTTCTTTCCTGTATTTTGTTTTAATTGATATTGATGGCTTTTGAAATCTCATTATGAGTATTTTGAGGAGTTGTGGTTTTTTCGTCGGTTTCAAGGTCTTCCAGAGGGTGTTCAGTCCATACGAGGGCCAAGTCTTTAGAAACATGATTTTTCTTTACGTTTTGATCCTCAAGCTGGAATATTTCCATGACGTTGATGTTGTTATGTACGATTAGTTTTTAAGCTTTTCCGCACCACTCAAGACTTAAGCCACAAGAAAGCGAGCTTCGATTTTTATAGAAGGCAGAATAATTAAACATCATATGTGACTACCTAAAACTTTCCATTTCAAAGTCGACCGCCGTTTGCGATTTCACCTTTCCTAACATAGTTGTTTCCATTGCCAGAATGGGCAGTTTTATGCCAAACATCATTTTTTCTCCTCAAAACTTTGGAAAAAAGTAGGTCAATGAATGCTTTAGTACATATAGGAATGTTGTACAAAAACGTAAAAATCAACAAGGAAACAAGCCAATGCGCTCGAGTTCTACCATCCAAGTAAGCACCTACCCCCACTTCAAAAAACGGAGCAAAATTTCCGACAAAACTGTAAAGAGAGATTGAAAGCGAAGCCCATAAAACAACAAACCATCGCGAAGATGCGAGGAAGAAAAGTGGAACACACACGACCCAAGAAAGCAAAACCAGAACGGGCATAAAGTAAATGTTCAACAACAAAAAACCATCAATTTTCTCCCGTAACTTTAGCTTGTGGCTTGTCATGAACCTTAGCAGGTGCTTAAACGCACACTGCATGTGACCCTTTGACCATCGGTACCTTTGCTTCCAATAGGCACGCCAATTTTCAACCGCCTCCTCGTAACATTCTGCATCATTGTTGTAGCGAACCTTGAAGCCTTCCAGATAGACACGGAAAGTCAAATCCGTATCTTCAGCCAAGATGGATTCATCC
>DATKKK010000066.1:0-4091 GCA_035542975.1 Bathyarchaeia archaeon
AACTACGTCTTCGGAGAAGCCGAAAGCCCAGGCAAAGCAGCACTAATATCGCTGTACAGACTTAAACCTGAATTCTACGGAAAAAAACCAAACACGGAACTATTCATAGAAAGAAGCACAAAAGAAGCCGTACACGAAATAGGACACACACTAGGCTTAAACCATTGCTCTAACCCGTTCTGTGTTATGTACTTCTCCAATTCCATATTCGAAACCGACAGAAAACAAAGCTTATTCTGTAATAAATGCTACTTAAAAATCGAAAACAAACCGGATGAGAATGTTGAACAGCAAAGTTAAGACAGGACTAATATACCTGACACCCATAATCGCAAGCTTACTTTTTGGGTTTCTGTGCGCACTAACACTACTAACAGCACCTATAGAACTCTATTCAGTTACGCCATTCCAAGAAGGCATCGGCTCATTCGGCAACGCCCTATACTTCGTCATCCTCGTAGCAGTAGGCGCCACTGTTTTATACATTCTGTTAAAACGCAGAAACCAAAAAATAATCACCTTCATAACAGGCTTCGCCTTAACAGCAGCAACACTCATGCTTTCCATAGTCTACCTGACCGCCATATTTTCAACAGTAGACGTTCCATACGCCGATGTTCTAAGCCTAATCCCATCCATTCTCATTACAGCCATAACCATTCTAGTGATTTTCCGAACACCCAGCAAAATCAGCAGTTTTGCAATCCTTTTGTTAGGCGGAGCATTAGGCACGTTCCTAGGAAGCACAATCCCAACCTTTAGCGCTATACTAATCCTAGGGTTTCTTGCCGTGTATGACACCTTCGCAGTTTACCGCGGACCAGTGGGAAAAATAGCCCGAAGCGGGCTTGAAAACCTCCGAGGCTTAAGCTACTCGTTCAAAGACATACAGATGGGACTCGGCGACCTAACATTCTATTCAATGCTCGCAGGACACATGCTCCTCAACTTCGGCTACACAGCGTTCATAGCCTCAACGATAGGCATTCTATGCGGATGTGCATTGTCGTTTAAGATGCTGGAAAAGAAAGGAATGTTTCCAGGACTCCCATTCCCAATACTCTTCGGCCTAACAGCAGGCCTGCTCACCACACTGATCCCTTAGCATTATTCTTAAGAAGAATCAATACTCAAACCTATACAAAGATAGGCAACTTATGAACAAAACGCTAAATAAAAACTTGTATAATAACAGCTTACAGTGAGTTACAAATGAACAAGTGGAAGTTTACTACAAAAGCAGTTCACGCAGGACAGCACCCAGATCCATCCACAGGCTCCATAGCTGTTCCTATTTATGAAACCTCAACCTTCGTTTTCGAAAATGCTGAACAAGGTGCCGCAAGATTTGCCGGCACAGCTTCTGGATACATTTACACTCGTCTGGGTAATCCAACGATAAGGGCATTAGAAAAAAACATCGCTGAACTTGAAAACGGCGAAGATGCACGAGCATGCGCTTCTGGAATGGCTGCGATACACATGGCGGTAACCTCGGTGGCTAAAAAAGGTGATCATGTGATTTCAACTGACTGCCTCTACGGAGGTACGCAGAAACTTTTTTCAGACATTCTTCCGAAATTCGGGATAGAATTTTCTTTCGTTGACACTTCCATCGTGGGAAACATAGAAGCTTCTATTAAAGAAAACACGAAACTAATCTTTATTGAAACTCCTTCCAATCCTACTTTGAAATTGACTGACCTGCAAGCAACTGCCAAGATTGCTAAAGAACACGGCATAAAAACTGCGGCGGATAACACGTTCATGTCACCCTATTTTCAGCGTCCCATTGAGTTTGGAATAGATGCATCAATCCATAGCTTAACCAAATACCTGAACGGACACAGCGACGTAGTCGGCGGCATAATCGTGGCCAACAACACTTTCATCAAAACACTAGACCCCCTACTAAAAAACACTGGCGCCACGCTTGGACCTTTTGAGGCATGGTTAACTCTGAGAGGAACAAAGACTTTGCCGCTGAGAATGGAGAGACATAATGAAAACGCGATGAAAGTGGCACAGTTTCTGGAGAAACATCCAAAGGTTCAGAGAGTTTACTATCCAGGCTTGGAGTCGCATCCGCAACATGAACTGGCAAAGAAGCAGATGAGCGGGTTTGGAGGAATGATATCTTTTGATCTGAAAGGAGGCTTGGAAGCTGGAAGAAAACTCATGAACTCTGTCAAGCTTTGCTCGTTAGCTGTAAGCCTTGGTGCCGTGGAAACTTTAATTCAACATCCAGCATCAATGACCCATGCAGTGGTGCCTAAAGAGGAGAGATTGAAATCAGGCATTACTGATAGCTTAGTGAGGCTTTCTGTTGGCATCGAAGATGTTGAAGATATAATAGATGATTTAGAACAAGCAATGGAAAAAATCTAAGCAACTTTTGATTCATATGGTTTGAAAGCAGCAATGGAAAGTTTCATTAAAAAGGTTTCACTATAAGTCTATTTATGAAAAAGGAAAACCTAATCGAGCTGCTTTTCGCGTTAATAAAGAATTCAAAGCGAAGCGACAGGGAACTCGCAAAAGCCTTAGGAATTTCTCAGCCAACAATAACACGACTGAGAAAAATTCTGGAAAAAGAAGCGATAAAACAGTATACTGTGATTCCAGATTTTTCTTACTGCGGTTTCGACATAATAGCCTTGACTTTTTCTCGCACGAAACAGCTTGTTCATCCTCTCTGGGAAAAAGGAAAAAAATGGGGTGAAGAACAGCCAAACGTCATGTACTTGACTACAGGGCAGGGAATGGAAGCTGACGCGCTTATGGTGTCAGTACATAAGAACTATGCGGATTTTGTCAAGTTCTACCAGATTTTCAGAAGAGACTGGGGCGAACAGCTTGAAAACTTCAAGACATTTCTCATAAGCGTAAAAGGCAGTGTACAAATGAAGCCGTTCTCATTCAACTGTTTAGCTGACGTATGCGACAGGGAAAACTAAAAAAACGCAACCACGTAACGTAAGCATCTTCGAAATTAATGGTTTCATAGCAACTGCTAATTTGATAAGCTGAAGCGTGAAACGTGAAGTGAGCCAAAATGACGGAACTTTGATCTGCAAAAAGTTGCGAAAGGGAAAACTACGCTTGGACTAAAGCAAGAATAGGCCTTCTGGAAGTTGCTAGAAGTAGAGAATGGGAGAAAGCTAGGCTTGTTTCCTTAGGTTTCGCGGATTTCGCATTGAAGCTTCTTTATTATGCTTTCAGCCTTCACAGGTTCAACCTTCAAAGTGTAGAGCATGCTTGGCGTACGAAGCTTAAGCTTCACAGCATCCTTCAGTCTCTTCACTGAACAATACTTCGCGTTTCCGCTTAAGGTTACGAATTTTTCGGAATCGATGATTTCGGACGGCACAGTTTCATCCTCTCATTTTGTACTTTCATGGTTTGTTCGCTCGTTTTTATTCCTTTTGGTAAACCAAAAACAGTCAAACAAAGCATTGCAACCACGCCATCAAAATGCATGGCTGAAAGCTCACAATTCGATTATCGATCAGGTCTGTTCTTACGTCCAAAAAGCCACAGATATACTCCAACGGGAATTGCCAGAAACCCCACTACAATCATTGGTGTGACGAATGATGCAGGCGCAAAGAACGCGGCGATGATCAACACGATTCCTGCCACGATCACTAATCCAAGCAAATTATTCGTTTTCATTGCTTGTTCTCTCTCATGGTTCACAAGAATATGCTGCATTTATACCTTTTGCGTTTAACAGATGCTAAGTGTCGATTAACGACTCTCTAGGAAGACTAGGACTATTAAAAAATTGAAGAAGTAATTTTGATGGTCCACGCGAATTGAATGTGTCCAAAGGTTTTTGCTACGCTCTGGAGAAGAGCATAAATATTATGAGAAAAAATTGAAGAAGCATCTTACGGATTAGGAGAACCCTGAAAATGAAGCCTAAAAGGGATGATGTTTCAGTTCCTGATGAACTCATCAAGAACATCGTGGAATTTCATGGGCATCTAGGTCCTTTTCTAGTATTAGGCGCAAAGGCTGGTTTGCTGGCTAATTCCTTGCTTGGGAAAGACTGCTTCAAAACGAAAGCTATCGTCATGACTGTTCCT
>DATKKK010000067.1:0-4097 GCA_035542975.1 Bathyarchaeia archaeon
CTTGTTAAGTTTTTCAGTCGCCTTGAGACAATCGAGTACAGCTGGTTGCGAAGGTTGTCACCAGATAAATTCAGCCTCTGCAGCCTCTTGAGTTCCCACGCTAACTCGTTGTCTTGTAGAACTTCATTAACCCACTTCTCAAAGTCTCCACGGTTAAGGTGGAACTCTAAAGATTTGGCGTTCACTTCGTTTATCTTTTCCGTGAACTCCTTCAAAGACGAAGCGCTTACTCCTGTATAGTTTCCTATTGACGTGAAGAAGTAGAATGCTTTCTCCCTTGGGAATGAAGCTAGAATTTTTGAATTAGTCTCGCCGTTCATTTTTTTTCTATCCTCTTATATTACGTTTTCTTTTTATAAATGTTGACTCCTTCTGGTCATCAAGGATTGAAAAATGGTTTTCTTTGAACTTTTTAGTCACGATTGACGTGCGAATCCTTAACACGCCAGGCAAGGGCGCCACAGAATTTGCGGTGAACGCGTGCAGGCTCTCTTGGTTCTCCGCCACCACCTTGGCTAGGATTAAGAGTTCTTCTGAGAGCGATGTGTACACTTCGAGCACTTCTGGGTCTCTGCACAGTTTCTGTGCAACCGTTTCGCTTTCTTTAGGGTCGGTGTAGATGGTCATTAAGGCCAAGATTTTTCTTTTTCCTGTCTTTTCAGCGTCAATTATAGTGGTGTATTTTTTGATTATTCCATACTTTTCCATTCGCTTAATTCTGTCGTAAACTGTGGAATGCGCTATTCCTATGCTCTTGCCGATGTTCTTGTAAGTTTGTCTCGAGTCGTTTTGCAGAGCTTCTAGAATCTTCAAATCAACGTCGTCTAAGGAAAACGCGTCGTTCTTAAGCTTCAAAGTCTGCCTGCCTTTCCTATCTGTCAGATTGTTCTATGTTTGATTTATTTTTTATGTTGAACAACTGTGGAGTTTTTATGCGTTTTCCATTTATTTCTTGTTCGAATATTCCGTAAATTTGTAGGCGAACAGCTATGCAAATCTACAAAATGTCAATTAACTGTATTTCTGTTCTACAGTATTGAGGATAAAATGACAAATAAGTTTAAATTAGTGGTTGAGTTATAGAATATTGTTCTAGAAGATTCTTACTAATACTGTGTGTGATGCCATGATGAAAATGCCTAAAGTATGGGAAATCATCCGTGTTTTTAAAGATTCGTGTAAACGTCGAGGTTGGGAAATCTCAGAGAGCGCAGACTGGGTTGGAGTGGATGGTGAGTACCATAATTTTCTGTTAGCCAGAGATGTTTGTGATTCGTCTTTCAAGAAGATTGTTTCAAACAGGAAATGCGTCGTGTGTGAAGGCTTAGCTTACCGTGTGGCTGAAGCCTCTTGCACTGCTTGGCTATTCTCAAAGACTCCGTCAGACACGTTGATTAAAATGGTTATGGAGAACCCTGAGCTTCAAAGCCATGTGGCTCTTTACGATTTGTCTCCGATGCTCGAGGGCAAAGAATTTTGTGTCGCACTCAACCGCACCGAAAGTTCTGTATTCCGAGAGTTTGAGAATTTTCTCAAAAAAGAGATGAAGGTCAAGCTTAAACCTCCCACGCATTTTTCCGCCAGCGAGGTTAGCATGGGCACGTGCAGAATGGCTGAATTGTCTTAAGGGTCTATACAAGTTTTTTCAAAGGTTTGATAAGGAAGCAAGTCTAAAGTGTATTCCTGTGAGGTTTGATGGCGGAAGACTCTGAAAGGGTAAAAAAATTAATCGCGTTCAAGGCAAATCTTGAGAAGAAGATTGAAGCCGTGGATGCTGAGCTTAAGGAATTGAAGGCTATGCTTGAGACAGTTGATTCTGTATTGTTGGAAAAGGGTTTCAGGCATCCTGAAATGCCTAAAGAACCTGCTGCTTCTCACGCTAATGTTTCACCTCCGAAGATCGAGTCTGCGGTTGAGTCGAGCGTGCCTCTGCCAGAGCTTGAAAGCGTCACGCTCTTGAAGGCTGCGGGCGGGGAAGAACTAGCCATCATCTCGGTTGAGGGAAACTTGATGCACGTGGTTCCTGCGCCAGACAAGAATTTTGACGTAACTGTGGCGCCTTTCACGCAGTTTTTAGTGGAGAGAGTCTTGACTAAGATGCAGGAGAGAGACAATGAGCTAGCCAGAACTGGACAGTTGAAGCCTGATAAGATTTTCTCTTACAACATAGTCCGAGAAGGCGATGTAGTTCGCGAGCTTATCATACATAACGTGGATGAGGATCGTTTGAGGGAGCTCAAATCAAGCATCCGTTGGACGCTTGAGAAGATGTACGAGAAGATGAAAGGACAAAGCTGAAACACGGTTTTCAATTAGCTATGTTTTTGTGGGTCTGTCGAAGTAGATGCTCTTGCCCTTGGTTGAGAGCGGAATTCCCATGATTACAGTAGCTTCAGGTATCAGTTTCAGCTTCATGGCGGCTGTTCCGATGCGGTACATTATGCGGTTGTCAACGTTTAATATGCTTGCAGTTTTCGCTGCTGATCCTAAGGCTATTCCCATGTCCAAGGCTTTGAAGAGACAGGTTGGACCGACGAAGTCTTCGCCAAGCTTTCCTTTCTTTTCCTCGAACTCCTTGCAGGTTTTGTAACCGCATGCTCCACAGTTTAGTCCGAAGTTTTTGTTTCCTCTCATGCCGATTAGCACGATAACGCTGGAGTCTCTCACGTTTTTCGCGTCTCGTTTGAAAGCTTCTGCTTTTCGTTCCTCTGCGATTTTTTCCATCTTATCGGCGATGGCGTCTTTTTCTTTTCCGTAAACAATCAGGGTTAGGATGTCGTCGATTCCGGCTGATTTTGGCGCGGTTCGTGCGGCAACCAGCATGAGTTTGGCTGCTTCGAGAACTGCTTCTCGTTCAGCTTTGTTGCTTTCGATTATTGGTGGTGTCATTTCTTTTTTCACAACACGGATTGAGCGTTTATCTGTTTGAGAAGTTTAGTGAGTTAGGGCTGCTTAATGAGTCTTCAGACTATTCAGGTTCTGAACGCGGTTTTCAGCATTTCCACTATCATGTTGAGCTGTCCAGTGTATACGGCTACGGCTAGTGCGGAAACGCCTAGTAGGAGTATCAGCGAGCCTATCATTCTTCGTTCTGAAATGTCCATATGTTCTCCTATCCCAGGTGTTTCTTTAAAGCGTTTTCTATATTACTCTTTGGAACGCAGCCGACGATTCTGTCTACTTCGCAGCCGTCTTTCATTATGACTAAGGTTGGTATGCTTTGCACCTGAAAGCGTTCTGCAGTTTCTTGGTTCTCGTCAACGTTGAGTTTTCCAACGAACACTTTGCCAGCGTAATCCCGCGCTAATTCCTCGATCGTCGGCGCTAGTGCTCGGCATGGACCGCACCATTCGGCCCAAAAATCAATCAACGCCAACGGGTTTTTGCTGATTGTTTCGTCAAAATCTTTGTCTGTTACGTGGGTTGGTTTGCTGTTCATTTCCTGTTTTCTCTCCTTGTGCTTTATTAATTCGGTTAGTTTCTTTTCTCTGATACGTTTCAGTTCTTCGTCTTCCTCTGATATAAACAGTTCGTGTTCACCGCTTCACTTGGCTTTCTCTTAACTTTTTAGTTCTAGCATTTTTTCTAGGGCTTTTCTTGCTTTTTTGGCTGTTGATTGTGGAACGGTGACTAGGTGTTTTTCTTCTTTCAATGATGTGTAAAGTCTATCCAGCGTGTTCAGTTTCATGTTTGGGCATATGGCTTCTTGGTAGGCTAGTATGAACTGTTTTTCTGGGTTGTCTTTTCTCAGTCTGTGTAGCAATCCTTCTTCGGTGCCTACGATGAATGTTTTGGCGTTGCTTTCCTTGGCGTACTTACACATTTGTGATGTGCTTCCGACGAAGTCGGCTGTTTTCTGCATTTCAAAATTGCATTCAGGATGGACCATGACGACGGCGTCGGGATGCTGCATCTTGAGGATTCTCACGTCTTCAGGCTGGAAAAGCAGATGGGTGGGACAGAATCCCCATTCGGGGATTGGAATTATTTTCTTGCCTGTTTTTCTTTGGGCGTATTCGGCTAGGTTGCGGTCTGGTCCGAAGAGTATGGTGTCTGCGTTTAGTGATTCTATGACTTTTAGCACGTTTGCTGAGGTG
>DATKKK010000068.1:0-7746 GCA_035542975.1 Bathyarchaeia archaeon
TTAGCATATTCTCTAATCTGATCTTTAGCTTCATTCAGCTGTTCAAACAGTTGCGCTTTTTCTATGGCCACTGCGGCTTGGTGGATAAACAATTCAAGAGGTGCTAGAGATTCTTTGGTGGGACGCCTTCCATCAAGAGGATCGTCAATACTCAATATACCTACAATACGACCGTCAGCCAACTTCAAAGGAGCATATAGTAAGTCGTCAGGATCCCAGTCGATCATGTCTTTCTGTGTTAACTTGCTCGAAATAGTGCCTTCAGAAAACCTTTTTCTAACCCATGGGTCGCTCCATGGAAGATGATAAAATTCGCCGATTCTGAAACGCTCGAATTCAGGTCCAAAACGTTCATGCCATACTTGTCCTGGCGTTCTGTTATTCCAGAGGAATTCTTCATCTTTAACTGTCAAACCTGCAGTCACCAAGTCTTCACGTTTCTGTATTTCCATGCTTTCGTCTCTAACTGCACGGATGACGACTCTGCGCCATCCAAAATCATGAATTGCTCCTGCAATTTCCTTGAGCTGTTGGGTCAAATTCATGGAATGAAGGATTTCGGCAGAGCTCTTCATTAACAGGGCCATTTGTGCGGCACGTTTTTCATTTTCTTCTCTTTTTTCCAGATTGCTGATGGCAGTGGCTGCGTGCGAAGCCAGAATTTGAAGTAACGCTTTGTCTTTTCCGTCAAATGCGTCAAGTTTTTTGCTTTCAACGTCTAAGAGCCCTAAGACCCGATTCTCAATCATTACTGGAGTAGTCAGTTCAGACTGAATTCCAGAAGTACCTTCAATGTAATCTTTGCTTTTCTTAACGTCCGTGGCAAGCACTGACTTTCTAGTTTTTGCAGCTTTAACTGTAATTCCTTTCTTTCCATCTAAAGGCAAATCATGCAAATGCTGAGCATGACCGCGTCTAGATACGACTTTGAGGTTGTTCCCCACTACTCTAAGGAAAGATGCGTTTTCAAAGCCCAGAGTTTTGCCCAAAGCATTCAGTGTTAGATTATAGACTTGCTGAAGACTACGCGCAGCATTGAGTTCTCCACCATAAAAGTTTAATGCTGAAAGTCTTTCCTCTAATGCGTTTCTTTCAGTAATGTCCGTGAGTGTTCCTTCATAAAACATAACCTCTCCTCTTTCACTACGCACGACGTAAGAATTCTCCAACACTGTTAGCTTCTGACCATTCTTTCGTCTCAAAACAAGTTCAGCGTTACGCACTTGCCCGTGTTTTTTCAGTTTCTTCATCCACATTGTCCTGTCTTCAGGTTTCACGTAAATATCTCGCGCAATGTCAACAGTCTGAAGCTCCTCGAACGAAGAATAACCTAACATCTGAACAAGCCTAATGTTAGCAGCAAGGATATTGCCCTCAGGAGTGCTTTGATAAACACCGACGGGTACGTTCTCGAAAAGAGTTCGGAATTTAGCTTCAGAAGATCGTAGCGCCTCTTCCGCCTTGTTACGTTCAGTTACGTCTCGAACTATTCCAAATTCTCCTACGATCTTTCCATGCTCAAAACAAGGCTTGCTTATAAACTCCCCAACTGCCCATTCACCAGACTTCAAAAGAATACGTAGCTCGTAAGGAGGATTAGCCTTACCTCTCAGGCTTTTTTGAAATGTTTTCATTGCAAGAGACAAATCATCTGGATGAACTAGAGACACGAAAGATTTGCCGATCCATTCTTCACGCGACCAGCCAGTTAGCTTTTCAAACATCGAGTTCAACGAAGTGATGGAACCCTCTCTTGAAAGCGTATAAATAACTTCAGGCGAAGTTTCGACAAGACAACGATAACGCTCTTCACTTTCGCGCAGCGTTTTTTCCAACCGTTTTTGTTCGGTCACATCATGTATTATGCCGAGAATTGCAATGGTTTTTCCTTTTACCATGCACGGCATCAGCGTGGTTTCAACTATGCTAGTTTTGTTTACACCTGTCTTGAACTCAAACTCCGTTCTTATAGGCTTTCCTTTCATCAACGTCTTGAAACTTTGCTTTGCCTTTGACAAAATCTCAAGGGGCAAAATTTCTTTGAAAGATTTCCCAATAAAGTATTTTCGCTTTAACTTAGTACTTTCCTCTGCTTTGCGATTGACAGACACGATTTTTCCGTGGTTGTCTAAAATGAAGATAGCGTCGGCAGCGTTTTCAAACATGCATTCGAAAACGTTGACAAGAGACGTCCCTTGCAGTTTAGTATTCAACACTCTTGTTCTTGTTCGCATCGAGCCATCCTCACTTCTACGTTATCAGCGTTCCTTTCTTCGAGAAAACTATGCTTTGCCAAATTCACATACTCAATAAGCGTAAGTTCCTTGGAAATGTGCCGTTTTGAGCCTAACTCAACTTTTTCCATGAGCCTTTTCATTATCAAATTTTCGATAAAGTTAGCGCCCAACCCAAAAATCTTTTCAAGAGCAGCCGTAAAAGCTTCTACTTTATCTGGAATTTCCTGTTTTTTGATACGGAAACTACTGTCTAAATGATAGTATATTGATTGTTTTGAAGATTCACCTAATGAAGACAAACTTTCATCGACTGCTTCGAGCAGAAACTTTTCAAAGTTGCACTTCGCCAATGATTATTCCTCAATGATGAATAGACTCTGGGGTCAAGAGACCACTATATGCGAAATGTATAAAGGGATTATGAACTTCTGGTTTAGATTTCGAATTGGAATTCAGAAACGACAAAACAAGAAAAAGGCGATTATATTCATGTCTTATGATGGCGGACCATTTTGCGTCCATTGCGGAACACGTGCTTTTGGAATTGAATCTGCCCTTGGAAGGTATGGCTTGACGTCGATAACAGGCGAATCTTTCAAAGCGTCGAGTCCTTCTACAATAAGCCTGCAATCTTCGATTCTTCGAAGCTTCACTGCACACAAGCCGATTGGGTTGGGACGGGACGGGCTTCTACAAGCAAACACGCCTGTTTGCACTTTTACTTTATGTTTTTTTGGAAAAACAAGCAAAGTTTTCCTTTCTCTTTCGTTATCACGTAGATGAATCCAGTACAAGATAATGATGTGAGAGAAGGCTTCCAAACCTTTGAGACCAGCACAAAATTCTTCAAAAACACGTACTGTAGCCTCTTGTTCTCCTGCTCTTTCAACAACTCCGATGAAACGTAGCTTGCCTTGCCGGCTCATGCGTAAACCTAACCTTTAGGTCTTATTTTGATCCTTGCCTTCTAGGAAAGCTTCAATTTTGTTGACGATTTCCATGAAAGCTTTTGATGCTGGAGAACCAGCATGTTCAATTACAAAAGGTGATCCTTTATCGGAGTCTTCGCTTATTTTTTGGTCTATGGGTATGCTGCCTAGGAAGGGCAGAGCTAATTCTCCAGCTATTTTCTTTCCGCCGCCAGACTGGAATATGTCGCTTCTAGCTCCGCAATATGGACAGATGAAACCGCTCATGTTTTCTACTACGCCTATTATGGGCATTTGCATTCTCTTTGCAAAAGACACTGCTTTCTTGACTACGGTTTGCGAAACCTCAGAAGGAATAGTAACAATTACAACACCGTCCATCTCAGGCAAAAGCTGGGCCACGCTCAAAGGTTCATCACCAGTACCTGGCGGCAAATCAATAAGCAAAACATCTAACTCTCCCCAAGCAACATCTGACAGAAACTGGCGTATAGCAATCATTTTCAGAGGCCCCCTCCACACAACGGGGGCATTTTCATCAGGCAAGAGAAGATCCATCGATACAACTTTGATTCCTAATGAGTTTAAAGCGGGAAAAACGCCTGCTGGCCCTGCTTGGAGCCTTTGTCCCGTTAATCCTATGATTTTGGGCACGCTTGGTCCATGTATGTCTGCGTCCAAGATGCCTACACGGTTAGCGTGTCCATGTGTTGCAAGGGCAACTGCAAGGTTGACGGTTATTGTGCTTTTGCCCACGCCACCTTTGCCGCTTATTATTGCTATTTTATGTTTGATTTTGCTCATGTTTGCTTTCAGTTTTTGTTCTTGTTCTTGCATTTGTCTTCTTCTTTCTTCGATGGCGCGCAGGTTTGCTTCTAAGCTCATAAAGGACGCCTTACTCGTATGTTTTTGTTTCTGTTGAAAAGGTTTTCACCTAAAAAAGGTTTGCCTAGAGTGATTTGTAATATTGTTTTATGATTCATAAGTGTTTTAATGTTTTATGATGAGCTATTTGATTGCAGGGTGAATTGCCTTGAACGAGCAAATCCTTCAAACTTGCAAAGAATTGATCGACGACGCAAAAAATGGTTCTGCTGACCTTGTTTTTAAGGAAACTTGCCTTGAAATTTTGTCAAAGGCACGCAACATTCTAACAGCAAAACAATTCAAGAATTTGGTTGCTTATGCTGCTGAAAGATTGAAAGAGAATATCCCTTTTGAAATCCAAGAAGAAGTATTGGCACGCAGATAAAGCAAAGACCTAAAAAAGCTATTGTCACTCCTCGAGCAGCGTTCACTCGCCGAAACAGTGACAAAGGGAGGGCAATTCTGCCCTGCCGCGAATTTTTCTAGCCAAGCTTGTACCCTATTTTCCGCAGAAACTCTTTCCTTTCTTTAACATCTTTTTCTGTTTCTATGCCCCTGCTCTTCAACCCATCAACTACGCCGAGGATTCCTCTACCCTGAACGGTTTCTGCGATAACCACTTCGAGTGGGTTAGCGGTAGCAGCATAAACCGTGCATACTTCAGCAACTTGCTTGATTTTATCCAAAACGTTAATCGGATAAGCGTTTCTCATGAAAATTATGAAGCTGTGACCGCATGCAATTTCAAAGGCTTTTTCAACCGCAAGCTGCCTTAACTCGTCGTCATTTCCTTCGTGCCGTACTAGACAAGGGCCTGAGCTTTCACAGAAACCTATTCCAAACTTGATGGTGGGAACAGCGTTAACCAGCGCCTCATGAAGGTCTTCGACGGTTTTTATGAAATGTGCCATGCCGAGAATCACGTTGCAGTCTTTTGGCAATTCGATTTTTACAATTTTAAACTCAAGCATACTTGAAGCCTCTCCCTAATTTATTAAACTTATAGATTTAAGCGGTTTTCGTTTTTCGTCGCGCTACTTTGGTGATGAATAATATCGTGCCTAAAGCCAACACGATTGATGATGCGTAGAAAGTGTTAACATACGATGTTTGTGGAGTAAATCCTAGAGCTTCTGTTTGGAAGTCGGCAAGTGGACCACCAACAAGAAGCCCAGCTGGACCCCAACTTAACGCCATCACGGCGTTGTACACGCTGAACAGTCTTCCTCTCCTATCTTGCGGTATGATATCGCCCGCGAAAGTGAAACCTACTGTCTGAATAATCCAGAAAGAGACACCGTTTAACCCATAAAACAAGGCCAACGCAGGAACATTGATTACTAAACCGTAAAAAAGAGGTGTGAGAACTGCCAGCACCAGTCCGATGGTGATTACTTTAACTCTTCCAATTCTGTCTGCCAGAGGTCCGCATGATAAGCTTGCCAGCATTCCGCCAAGTGTCCAAGCTGTCAATATGAGGCTCTCTTCGGGGTCGCTCGCGTTTAGTCCTTCTGGAAGTTTAATGAAAAGCAGGAATACTTGGCTTATGCATGCGGCTCCGATCACAATTATGATTAGCGACGCAAGAAACCACATGTAAGTTTTCGAGTCATACTTTGCAGTTGATTTCTCAACTGTGTCTTCAGTTTGGGTTCTTTCAGTTTTCTCATAGGACTTTTCTGTAGATCGGGAAGTTACCCACATGAGTAGCGTGCTTGTCATTAGCATTGTTATGACAATGTAGAACAGGGTTCCTTGACGAAAACCTTCGCCGCCTTGGTACAGGATTCCTGCAAAGGTTATTCCTATCATTCTACCCATCGAGGCAATGAAGTTGAGTGCGCCAACGATACTGCCGCGTGTTCTGCCTGTTGTTACATCTGCCAACAATGCAGCCCAGCCTACATCTGACATCGACCAGAAGAACTCAAGGATTGAAAGCCCAACGATCAGAGACACTCCAGCCGAAAAATCTGCTTGCAAGTTTAGTAGCGATTTGTGGATGAGAAAAACTATTAGGTATGTCACTGCGGCGATTGATTCGCCCGCAACTATCAGTTTGGTTCTAATCTTGTAACGATCTGATAACCTTCCCCAAAGCAGGTTTTGGCCTAACGCTGAGGCTACCATGTCTAATGTGCCCAGCAATGCGGTGTATGTTACAGTGTGCATAAGATTGAAAAGATAGTTTATCATGAAAGTGTAGAACACGCCTCTTCGGACGAAAGAGAGGAATTGGAATAGGCTTAAGTTTAGGAAAATTCCTTTTCGAACAGGTGGTTTTGGCGTGTCCGCTATTAGGTTTTTCTCCTTGTCTCAAGTTGATTTACAAATGGTTGCGACACTAAAGCGTTTTCATTTGTTTTCTTTGTTCTTGAAGAAGAGCCAATTCTTGTCTTCCTTAAACCTTAGCAAAGTGTAGTCGCCACGCAGCTTTTCGCCATGCAAGGTAAACACAATCTTGTTTTGGCTTCTGTGTTTGAGCACGTAGGTGCCTTTATCCCATACTTCAACCTTTCCGGCACCGTATTCTCCTTCAGGTATTGTTCCTTCGAAACCTATGTAGCTGACTTGATGGTCTTCAACTTGAACCGCAAGTCTTTTGACACCGGCTTCGGTTGGCGGTTCTTTAGGGACTGCCCAGCTTTTTAGAACCCCGTCCATTTCAAGTCTGAAGTCGTAATGCAGGTGTGTTGCGGCGTGTTTTTGTACCACGAACCTGGTTGTTGGGTTGGCTGACATGCTTTCTCATGTATGAGTGGAGTGCGGGTGAGGTAAAAGCTTTAGCATACCGATCATGCGAAAGATTAGGGAAATTCAGTGGCGAGCTATGAAATATTCACTTATCTTTGTTTGTTGACGTTTTTCGGTGTTTGCGGTTGATGTCATGTTCGGTTTCGGAAGGGTGTATTGAGTCGGAAGTCGCAAGATTTAAATCAATGCGTGCGAATTACTCTTAACAAGATGATGAAAATGAAGGTCTTGAAGAGTAAGAAAGCCCTTAGCCCTGTTGTAGCCTCGATTATACTTATCGCTGTGACTGTTGCTGTCAGCATTGCCGTAGCCGCATGGATGGGCGCTTTAACGATAGGCTTCATGGGATCATCCTCAATCACCATAACCGACACCAGATTCTATCCAACATCAGGTTCAGGCAGTCCATCTAACTACATTAACATTACGTTGAAGAACACTGGAACAAAAACCGTAACAATCAACCAGATAAAAATCAACAACGCCATTAAAAACACTCTTGTTGGAAACTTGACACTGGTCCCAGGAGACTCTGGCAGAGTCATAAGAATATCCAACGTCGACTGGGTCAACGGAAACCCATACAAAATCGACCTATACGACACAAGCGGTAATGCGGTCGGCTCGACACAGCAGAATTCGCCAGGCACTTAGACGTGCTTAACCTATTCCTCCCTTTTCTAAACACGATGTTTCTGGTCTTTTCTTAGTGTTCGTTATTTGTGTTCTTTAGGAGAAAATCAGATATTGAAAGTTAACTTTAGTTCTAACTCGCACGTTCAGTTGCTTGTAGGTCAAATTTATAAGTGCAAACATCGTAGAATAACGCGGTGCAAGAAGCAGTTTTTGCACAGAAACGAAAAAGGAGTTGAAAATAAGTATGGCGGAGAGAGAGATGCATAAGGCAGTTTGTGCTGAATGCGGGAAGGAATGCGAAGTTCCATTCAAGCCTGACCCAA
>DATKKK010000069.1:0-5399 GCA_035542975.1 Bathyarchaeia archaeon
GGCGTAGGAGGATATTGCGAATAGCATGTTTCCCAGCACGCCCATCATCAGTATGAACGTGATTGTTCTTGCGTTCATGGTTCCATCTCGAACTGTTATTGACCGAATTCTTATTTAAGAGTAGTTACTCAATAAAGAGTACTATCTGCGCAAGATAAATATCACTCGCACGCATTTTATACTGGGAAATTCGTTGTCTGAAACCACCAAACTATCTTCAAAAGAAATCAAAACACGGCTCGAAAGCGAAACAGGCTCAGTTTTTAACCCCGTCCATGCGAAGGCTCAGAAGTTGCGCGATGAAATGCGTAAGGAGTTTGAAGATTATGTTGAAATCTGCAAGTCGCTCATGGAGAACAGTGGAAAAGAGATTGAGAAAAGAAACCCGAAAACTTACCGCAGAGCCAGAGTAATGAACAAGCTTGTACGTTTGTTTCTCTCTAGGATACAGCACGTCAAGATTCCCAATCAAGTCACCTATGACAGTCTTAACGAAATGGCTCAGGAAACCCAGAAAGCACTCTCAGTGACCGAAGTGGACATCAGAAACTGGTTTCCGAGAATCTCCCCTTTCTTCATAATGGACAGAAGCAAGTTTCAGAGAGTTTTCACGGTAACAAAAGAGATGCTTAAAGAGCTTAACAATTTCTTAACGAAGGAGTATGTTAAGACTAAAAGTTTGGAAGAAACCTATCTGCTCGCGGATAAACTTCGTACCTCTGAAGAGCAACTAATGAAAGCTAAAGAACAAAAAGAGAGGCTTGAAGGCGAAAGGGCTGTAGTCGAGAATGAAATAGTCGCATCGCAACAGAAAATTGCGAATTTGAAGAATCAAGGTAGTCTTAGCCAACTGAATCAGATTGACGCTGAAATCGAGGCGTTAAGCGCAGAAGTAAAGCATAACCTGCAGCATCTTCAAAAGCCGTTCATAAAACTTCAGTCCCTTGCACTTCACGGCGGCGGAAGCGGGTTGATGCAAGACGAATCAGCCAAGCTCAACCAGTACCTGGAAAACCCGTTTGAAGCCCTTGCCACCGAACAGGCAGGCTATCCTGCGTTAAGGGCGATTCTCGAAAAAATGGACGTGTCGATGTCTGAAAAATTGAACCTGAAACCAGAGAAAGAGCGAAAAGCGAAACAAACCATAGACAGCATCCTCAAGAGCAATTCCTTAACAACTCTTCATCAAAGAGGCGTTAACGCTTTGTCACAGAAAAAACAGCTATCAGCGTCACCCGAAACCGCCAAGATTCTGGCAGAATTGTCGAAGTTTCAAGAGCACCTTGAGACGCTCGAGCGAAGAAAGAAAGTTCTCGAATCCGAGGAAAGCGTGGCGGGAAGAGCTTATAACGAAACGTCCGAGAAAATAAGAGCTATCAAGAGTGAGATAGAGAAAAAAGTTTTAGACTCTATAGGTAAAAGGGTTCACATAGAATAGAATGAAGGCTTAACGGTTGCACGACAGTTTTTCCACTATCGTAAAAGAAGCCTTAGAAACCAGTCCTGACGGCTTCGGTGAAGTTGTAGAGGAAGCCACGAAGTTGCTCTACAAGGAAAAAGGCAATATGAGTAACTTCGAAGTTTTGGGCAGACTGATCAAGCTTAAACCAGTGGGAGAGGCGCTGATAGTTGGCGATTTGCACGGCGACTTGGAAAGCCTAGTTGACATCATGAAGGAAAGCGGTTTCCAAGAAAAGCTTGAAGAAAACGCGGATGCCAGTCTAATTTTTCTAGGCGACTACGGCGACCGGGGAGCATACTCTGCTGAAATCTACTATACTGTTTTAAAATTCAAGCTTCTCTACCCCGAGCAAGTTCTCTTATTACGAGGCAACCACGAACTGTTCTGGGCTCAAGACGGCTCAGAGGAGGTTGGGCCTTCTCCGCATGATTTGCCCATGCAGCTTCAAGCAAGGTTCGGAGAAGAATGGACTGAACCGTACGCTAAGATTCGCGAGTTGTTCAAGTGCCTCTACACTGCGGTGTTGGTGGAGGAAAGGTACTTGCTGGTTCACGGAGGTTTGCCCTCGCAAGCGGCTACGATCGAAGACTTCGCTTTTGCGCATAGTGCCTGTCAGGAGAATAGTTTCTTGGAAGATTTGCTGTGGAGCGATCCAGATGAGACGGGAGGAGAAACGTATCCTTCACCTCGGGGTGCGGGAAAGCTTTTTGGAAAAGCAGTCACAAACCGTGTTCTAGAGAAATTGGGCGTAAAAATTCTGGTAAGGGGGCATGAGCCTTGTGAAGAAGGCTACAAGATTAACCATGATGGAAAAGTGTTGACATTGTTTTCAAGAAAAGGACCTCCGTACTTCAATTCCCACGGAGCTTATCTGCAAGTAGAGCTTTCGAGAAAGTTTGAGAACGCAGAGCAACTCATTCCGTTCATTCACAAGTTTTAGAATTCAAGCTCTTTTTTCACATAAACTTTAAGAACGCAGTTTCGCTAGCATTTTTAACGGAGTAAAACAGAAAGAGGAAGGATTATTTTGAAGATTGGGGTTGTGACTAGGAACGCGAATTCTTGGAGTTCAACGCAGTTGAGAGAAGCATTAACTAGAAGCCGAGTTTCTCACGTGTGCTTCAGCTTTTCACAACTAACAGCGCACGTAGGTTGTAGACCTTACTTGAATTTTCGCAACGTTGACCTTCTTGAAGAGTTGGACGGCTTGATTATACGTCCGATTGGAAGAGGTTCCTTGGAAGAGATAGTTTTCAGGATGGATTTGCTCTACAAGGTTCAGCGTGCTGGGTTGTACGTCTTGAACCCGCCGGAAGCGATCGAGCATTGTGTGGATAAGTATGATATTCTGGCGATTTTGGAAGAAAACGGCATACCTGTTCCACGCACCGCAGTAACCGAGAACATCGGCGTGGCTCTCAAGGCTTTTAAAGAGTTAGGCGAAGACGTGGTCGTCAAGCCGTTGTTTGGTTCACGAGGAATCGGCGCTACAAGAATCAAAGATTCGGAAATTGCATCCACCGTTTTCAGAGCCATAACCTCTTATCATGGCATAATATACCTTCAAGAGTTTGTGCCTCACGGTTCTTCTGACATTCGTGCATTTGTTATAGGTGGCCGAATGGTAGCTGCGATGCGTCGCGTTGCACATGGTTGGAAGACTAATTACAGTCAAGGAGCCCGTCCAGAACTAATAGAGCTAGACCGTTCGCTTGAAGATTTAGCCGTCAAATCTGCACGGGCTATCGAATGCAAAGTTGCAGGAGTAGACGTCTTGGAAAGCCCAGAAGGACCAGTTGTTGTAGAAGTCAACAGTCAACCCGGATGGAAGGGGCTGCAATCAGTCGCAAAAGTCAACATTGCTGATGAAATCGTAAAGTTTGCTGTAGCTGAAATGAAGAAGTAGGGGCTGACAACGATGGGAATGCGTAAAGTTGAAATCGTGAAAGTTGACGTTTCCTCTGGAAAGGCTCAAAAGATAGCTGATTATGTTGCTGAGGAAAAACCCCTTTTCATATTCCTGAACAGAATTCATTACGTGACTATTCTGTGTTCGCCTTCCAACCTGAAAGAATTAGCTATCGGACACTTGCTGTCGGCGGGCATCGTGAAGTCAATTGGAGAAATCGAAGAAGTGAAGTTGAAAGAGGGCGCGTGTCACGTCAAACTCAAAGTGGATGTCAACTTGGAAACTCGATTGAAGCTTTCTGGAACTAATCCTCGCATAATTCTTTCAGCTTGCGGTAGCTCCGAACCTTATCAATACTCGGGAAAGTTGCCCAAGGTTAAGACAGATTTGAAAGTCAAGGCTGATGTTATTCTGAACTGTGTTAGTCGTTTGAATTTTGTTGCGGAAACCTACCGAAAAACAGGCGGAGTGCATGCCGCTACTGTTTATGAAGGCGATGGAAAGCTTGTGGCTTTTGCTGAAGACGTGGGGCGTCACAACGCAGTGGATAAGGCAATCGGCTTAGCCGCTTTGAATAAAACTGATTTTGGCAAGTGTTTTCTTGCTTTGAGTGGAAGGTTAACGGGTGACATGGTTCTTAAAGCGACTAGGATTGGCTTGCCCATAATTGCGTCTCTAGCTGCAGCCGTAGATTCTGGAATCTCGGTTGCTGAAAAAACAAGCTTGACGCTCGTTGGGTTTGTGCGGGGAAAAAAGATGAATGTTTATTCTTTTCCTGAAAGAATCGTTCTTTGAAGTTTTTCCAAAAGCCTTGTTTTTTATAGAGAAAAAGAAAGGGAAGGTTGCTGAAGCGGTTTACATGTAGATGTTGAGCAGTTTTCTCTGCAGCAGTATGTATATGACGACTAGTGTGATGCAGAATTCCGGAATGAGATATGTGCCGTTGTATACCGCTGATGCAATTATGCCTTCGATGGAAAATGGATTGTCAGTGAAGAAGAATAAGCCAGCGAAGAAAGAGCTAAGGAACCTGCCGAATATGCCTAATCCGATTCCGATGGCTGGGATTTTTTTGTACAATCCAGCTAAACCTAACGCGCCGAAAGCTATTGGATAGTCCAACAAGCCTTGCATTGGATGTATTATGTAGCTTCCTGGAAGAATGGCGTGAATCACTCCATATATGATGCCCGCGAGAATTCCGTATTTTGCTCCTCTTCTCAGTGAAAACCAAATGAGTGGCACTAGTCCTGCTATGGTTACCGCGCCACCTTGAGGCATCTCGTATATCGGTGGTAAGACGTCTTTCAGAACGATGGTCAACGCGATGAATACTGTTGCTTCCGCGAGAATTTTTACTCTTTGAGCACTAACGCTCTGGTTTGTCGTGTTTTTCCCTCCGCCAGTATTGTCTGGTTCAGGTTCTAAGGGTCGACAGCATTTCAGCCGTCCTCTCAGCCGGATCATTTCCCAGCTCCCCTAAACCTTGAGGAGGGATAATCGTTATCTATCCATATATTTATCTATCGCTTACGAGAAGAATCCCTCATTCTTAGCATGCGTTATTTTTGGTCTTCTTGTTTCTCTGAGAGTGCGATTAGGTGACCGCTGAATAAAATGAGCCAAATGACCGCGGGATACACGATCATGCGTTCCATACCGCCGGGGCCTATACCTAAGAAAAACTCGCTGGCTGGCGGTTTACTGCTGTTCAGGGAACCAGTTGCCACCAAGCCTGCTGAGAAAAGCGCCAACGCTACCAGTGTCATCACTCCCAACGTCACGCTGATTGCGGACAGAGGCAGTTTTGATACTTTGAAAGAGGCCATGGCTGATAGACTACCGAACCCAAAAGCCATCAAGGACACAACGCCATGAATCGTAGTAGATAATGCGCTCGTGAAGATTCCAACACCCATAGCGCCAACAGCCATTAAGATAAGCAGGACAGTTAGACCTCTAAAATCAGCAGTGCGCGGTAGAAAGTACGCTCCGATCATTGATAGCAACCCGAAGAGGAAAGCAGAA
>DATKKK010000070.1:0-4863 GCA_035542975.1 Bathyarchaeia archaeon
GATGACATGGGCGGAGCCATACCCGCCATCGAGAAAGGATTCTTCCAGAAAGAAATCGCGGACAGCGCCTACAAGTACCAACGCGAGACAGACGAGAAGAAACGCACCATAGTCGGCGTAAATGATTATACCATCGAAGAAAAAGAATGCCCCATAGAGCTCTTGCGAATCGACCCGAACGTTGAAAGAGACCAACTTGCCGGACTGCAAAAACTAAAAAGAGAAAGAGACAACAGAAAAGCTAAACAAGCACTAGAGAAGCTACACTATTCGGCAGAAAAGGATGAAAACCTCATGCCAGTGATAATTGAAGCCGTGAAGGCTTACGCTACGCTCGGCGAGATTTCCGACGTGCTACGACAAGTTTACGGCGAGTATAAAGAACTAATCATAATCTAGATAGAGGCTGAAAAAATGCAGAGTGAAAGAAAAATCAGAGTGTTAATAGCCAAGCCAGGCTTAGACAGCCATGACCGAGGAGCCAAAGTAGTAGCCAGAGCCTTAAGAGACGCAGGAATGGAAGTGATCTACACAGGTCTTCGACAGACGCCTGAGCAAATAGCTGAAACAGCGTTGCAGGAAGACGTGGACGTGATCGGCTTAAGCATTCTCTCGGGTGCGCACAAGGCTTTGTTTCCCAGAATAATGAACCTGCTTAAGAAAAAAGGTTTAAAAGATATCATGGTTTTCGCGGGTGGGATAATTCCAGAGGAGGATGTGCCTGACATGAAGAAGCTGGGAGTGAGAGAGGTTTTTGGTCCTGGCACTACGACGGAAGCGATTATTCAGTATGTGCGGGAGAACGTGCGAAAGTAAAGTTTTGAACGTTGAGATGGGCAAGAGCGTTGACTGATGTTGAAGAACTTGCGAGAGGCGTCCTGAAGGGTGATCGTGGGAGCATAGCGAAGGCGATAACGCTCATTGAGAATAGCATACCTGAAGCACAAAAGTTGATTGCGACGATTTTTCCGCGTACCGGTAAGGCTCATGTGATAGGGCTTACGGGTGCTGGTGGCGCTGGAAAGAGCACGCTTGCGGAGAAGGTTGTGCGTGAGTACAGGCGTAGGGGCAAGACGGTGGGCGTTGTGGCTGTTGATCCGTCGAGTCCTTTTACGGGCGGTGCTTTTCTTGGTGACCGTATTCGTATGCAGGAGTTGACTTTGGATGCGGGGGTTTTTATTCGGAGCATGGCGACGCGGAATTATGCAGGTGGGATTGCTAGGGCAACGAAGGATGCGGTTAAGGTTTTGGATGCAGCTGGCAAGGACGTTGTGATCGTGGAAACAGTGGGTGCTGGACAGTCTGAGGTTGAGATCGTTAAAGTTGCGGACACGGTTGTGGTTGTTCATGCTCCAGGTTTGGGGGATGAGATTCAGGCGATTAAGGCTGGGATTATGGAGATCGCGGACGTTTTTGTGGTGAATAAGGCTGACAGGGATAACGCGAACAAGGCGGTTATGGACATTCAAGCGATTCTGCAGCTAAGCAGTAAAGAAGGTGGCTGGAAGCCGCCGGTTTTGAAGACGGTGGCTTTGACAGGTGAAGGCGTTGCCGAGCTTGTTGAGAAGCTAGAAGAGCATAGGGGTTTTTTGGAGAAGGATCCTGAGAGCAGGTTGCGGTTGTTGAGGGCTGAGGCTGAAGTGGAGCTTGTGGAGGCGATTAAAGCGAAAGTGGTGGGTTTGATTGTTGATGATTTGCGTGCGGAGGGTAAGTTGGAGAGGTTTTTGCAGAAAATTCTGCGTAGAGAGTTGGATCCTGCTTCGGCTGCTGAGGAGTTGTTGAAGGAGAAGGGGTTTGAGTAGGGTATGAGACTTGAAAAAG
Source organism: Bathyarchaeia archaeon (assembly GCA_035542975.1). GTDB lineage: Archaea > Thermoproteota > Bathyarchaeia > Bathyarchaeales > Bathycorpusculaceae > DATKKK01. Next base: position 1,822 of record DATKKK010000070.1, read on the forward strand.
GCTTAGTGCAAGTTTATACTGGGGATGGGAAGGGTAAGACTACGGCGGCTTTTGGATTGGCGTTGCGAGCGGTTGGCAGGGGGTTGAGGGTTTATGTTATTCAGTTTATCAAGGGTGGGTTTGATTATGGCGAGTTGTACGTGGTGGATAGGCTTCCGAACTTGGTTTTGAAAGCGTTTGGCAGGGGTAAGTTTGTGACGGCGAAACCGCCTGAGAAAGAAGACGTGGGGTTTGCGCGTGAGGCTTTTGAGTTGGCGAAGAAGGTGGTCATGAGTGGTGAGTGTGACTTGGTTATTCTTGATGAGGTTAACGTGGCTTTGAGCTTGAACCTGATAAACGTTGATGAGGTTTTAGAGCTTGTTAAGGGCAAGCCTTTGCATGTTGAGGTTGTTTTGACTGGGCGTGGTGCGCCTGATGAGCTTGTTGAGGTTGCGGATTTGGTTACGGAGATGCGTGAGGTTAAGCATCCGTACCGTAAGGGTGTCGGCGCACGAAAAGGCATAGAATACTAGCATTGAATCTTAGACGCGCGCGCGCTTTGCTCATGGACTTAACCGCATACTTCCAGGGCAGAGTTGAGATTTCGAGAATACGCATGGGAAATAAGGAGGAGATAGAAACTTTGATTAGTGAAGAGGTCCTCCTATTGGCTATGTTTCTAAGAAATGAAAAACACGCGTGGAAACCAAGAATAACAAATACATTGTACGTGGTGTAGATAAGTGAAAAGAAAGGCAACTGCTTTAGTGTTGCTATCTATTGGATTAGTCCTCTTTGTGTTAGGGTTTTTTGTAGCTTTTTATTTACGGCGAGGGCTAGAAAAAGGCTTCTACGCTGTTAAGGCAGGTGCTTCTTTCGAGTTGTCTTGGTATCTGGAAGAAGGTGATAGAACAGAAGGCTATTTCAATGTCAGCGGAGGAAATGGGCAAGCAAACCTAATTGTAAAAAATCCTTCAGGAAAAATCATCGACAACTGGACTGCTGTGGGAAGATACGACAATGGTTTTTCCGCACAAGACACGGGAACGTACACTATGATTTTTAGGAATTTGGATAATTTTCACGATCAGACCATTTACGTAGGTTTTCTTTCGCCCTATGATACTATTATCAGCATTTATCTCAAAGCGGGATTATCAATGATGATAGGAAGCATGGCGGTTCTACTTCTTGGTATACTCACTTTACCCTCCAAAAAAAGTAATCGCGTGCGTGCGCGCTAAGTGTGTGAGTGTATCTATGAGCGAGTGAGAGTGAGGATGTGAGGGCGTAGAAGTAACCGGGTTTGGGATAAAACTTTACCCAAAACCCAGACATTGCTGACATGCTATAATGCAATATAACACGATGCGCAGGAAAACAGTATGAGTTATTTAATTGAGAATTCGGTTACTTCGTCGATTTTTTTTCTAGGTCGGGGCTTAGGATCTTCCGCTGGCCATCCTAGTGCCACGGCTGCAGTGAGTTTCCAAGGTTTGTTGAGGTGACGTTTTAGCGCTTCAGTGGTGTAGAAGATGTCACCAATCCATACGGTTCCTAGCCCGAGCGAGTATGCTTTAAGTAGCATGTTTTGAATGGCTGCTGCGACGCTGTGGATTTCGGTTTCCCATCCTTTTTCTCCAGCGTTCCAGACAATGATCAGAACTGGCGCTCGCTCCATGATGCTGCATGATGAGAACGTGGATCCCATGTTTTCCTTGCCAATCTTCTGTGAAACTTTTTCCAGTTCACGCCTGAAGAGGTCAGTAAGGTCGCGTTTGGCTTCTCCCATTAGCACGGTGAACCGCCACTGTTGACCGTTCTTAGCTGAAGGAGCAAAAGTGGCAGCTTCGATCACTTGCCTGACTAACGCCTCTGAAACAGTTTTGTCAAGATAATTTCGAATGCTTCTCCTACCCTTTAACGCCTGATCTAAATCCAATTGTCTCACCAGGATTTGTATGCTCTTCTACTTGGCTTTCCTAGTAAGTAAGCGTTTAGCAAGCGTTTGAAAAGCTAAAGGGTCAGTAACTAATTTTGTATCATGAGCGTGTTTCAAGAAACGCCTGAAATCAAACACATGCCAATAATTCTGTCAAAGGCACTAATTTTGGGGTAAGGGTTATACAGCTCTGACTGTATGTGTAAGCTGAAGTCGAAGGAGGCTTGAAAAGCGTGAAGGTTACGACGATAAAACAGACCGTTATCATACCTGCCGACCCAGATAAGGTCTATGAAGCCTTCATGAATGCAAAAATCCATTCCGAATTCACTGGCAGCAAGGCAACATGCGATCCAGTTGCGGGAGGCAAGTTCACTGCTTGGGACGGATATATATCCGGAAAAAATCTTGAACTGGAAAAAGGAAAGAAGATAGTGCAAGAATGGAAAACGACCGAATGGCCTAAGGGATATGATCCTTCAAGGTTCGAGTTGAACCTCAAGAAAGTCAAGAACGGCACTGAGATAACCATGGTTCACTCAAACGTCCCAGAGGAGCAGGCTGCTGAGTTGGCAGAGGGTTGGAACGAGTTCTACTGGACACCGCTGAAAGAGTACTTCTCACGAAAAAAGTAAATCATAAGACTCATCTGCTTGAAACGGCAGCTTGGTGTACTGAATTCACAGATTATGCGTTTGGAGCACATGCTTGCAGCCTTTCAAAGTATCAAATGCGCGTCCTTACATTCACTAAAGACCTTAGACTTGCTAACCTTTTTTCGAAAAATATCGAGTCCTCTTTCTCCGCAAGCCTCAAATTCACATTTTTATCTTCGGGCAACTAACAACACAAACGTATTAAAGCTGCTTTCTGAATCAACTGTTCGGAGTGATTATAGTCTTATGCAGCAACAAACTGCGGTGTCAGTAGAAGGCTTAACCGTAACCTACGGCAGCTTCACCGCCGTAGAAAACCTCTCCTTCACCGTCAATACAGGCGAAATCTATGGACTCCTAGGACCTAACGGCGCAGGAAAAACCAGCACCATCAAAGTCCTCGTGGGCATAAACGAAGCAAAACAAGGAAAAATCACCGTCTACGGAACACCAACAACAAACGAA
>DATKKK010000071.1:0-15701 GCA_035542975.1 Bathyarchaeia archaeon
TGTCTTCGTTGTGCCCTGCAAGCCTGCTGCTGCAGCTGGTCCACCGTCTGTAACCTGAGCGGTTAGCCATCCGTAAGTTACGTTTACGCCCATCGCGTTCGCAATCTCATAAGTCATGTCTATTCCGCTCGCACCCAACCAAGGATGCTGATCATAAGAGCCATCTTTTATCAAGGATCCAATTTCTCGCAGTATAGTACTGGAAGGAATTGCAAAGCCTAGTCCTGAAGACCCACTAATGATGGCGGTGGTTATACCGACAACTTGACCAAGGTAATTCATAAGCGGCCCCCCAGAGTTGCCAGAATTAATAGGAGCGCTGGTCTGTATGACGTTGGCTATTGGATAGCTACCACTCATAGCTTCTGTTATGGTTCTTCCCAACGCGCTAATCACACCCGTAGTCATAGATCCCGTCAGTCCGTAGGGGTTGCCAACCACTATCACGGGGTCACCGACATCCAATGTTGATGAGCTTACAATTTCAAGAGGCGCATATTCGCTTTGTGGCGCATCTGCCGAAATCACAGCAAGATCTGCATAAGGGTCCGAACCTAACACTGTGGCTGAATATGTATTTCCGTCTAGGAAAGTTACGGTAATGTTGATTGCGCCTTCAACTACGTGATAGTTTGTGACTACGACTATTTTTCCAGTATAGTTGTATACAAACCCTGAACCCTGAACCTGCGAATAAGAGATGTAGTAGTAATAGTTTGTCACAATTATCCCTTTGACCATGACGACAGAGTCTTTGACTTGCTCGTACAGCTTAGAAAGTGAAGCATTTCCTATAATGTAAGTGTTATTCGTTACGTTCTGTGTGGGTTGCAGAGTTGATACTTCGTTTTGAAGCGCTGACAACTCATTCTGCAGATCACTGATTTTTCCTGAGGAAGCTGAGTTGCTCAACGAGTAACCCAGTACTCCTCCCGCCACCACGCTAACTATAATGATTGCCATTATAAAAGCCGCTGAAAGACGGGTTATTTTTGATTTCTGATTTGTTTCCAAACACATTCCTCCTTAATTTGTTTATAATCTCTTCTTGCAAGTGGGACATCTTACATCTTTGAGCTGGATTTTACCGCCACAATAGGGGCAGATTTGCTTTTTCTTCACCAGATGAAGCCCTTGTTTTTCCCTCGTGATTTTTCCATCGTGAAGAAAAAGAATTCTCTCCGAATGCGCAGCCACTTGGCTGTCATGAGTCACCATTATAATGGTAGTTCCTTGATCAATGTTCAATCGTCCCAGCAATCTAACAATTTCATACTTATTCTCCACGTCCAAGTTTCCAGTAGGCTCATCCGCCAAAACTATGGCGGGATTATTTGCCAACGCCCGTGCGATAGCCACTCTTTGCTGTTCTCCAGCGCTCAATCTGTGCGGTCGATGCTCTTCTCTTCCCGACAGCCCAACCATTGCCAATAGTTGCTTAGCCCTCTCTCTTCGCTCGCTCTTTGATTTTTTAGTGCATTCCATAGGAAGCTCCACGTTTTCTCTGGCGTTCAAGTATGGAAAGAGGTTGAAAGTCTGAAAGATAAACCCAAGTTCATTTCTCCTAATGCTGTAGAGTTCTTTTTCAGGCAAGCTTGCGACATCTATCCCATTCAATGTCATCGTTCCACTAGTTGGAGTGTCGAGGCAGCCTAGGACATTCAACAAGGTTGTCTTGCCTGAACCAGAAGGCCCCATAATCGCGATGAACTCTCCTTTATTCACTTTGAGATTCACACCATTGAGGGCGGAGATTTTCCGTTTGCCCATTGAATAAATCTTGATCAAATTTTCTGTTTTCAAGACGGGCTCACTCGTTTTCGGAGCGGGCTCATCTAATTTTTGGACAAGCTCACTCATACCTCATCGCCTCTGCAGGCTTTATCTTAGCTGCTCTCCAAGCAGGATACAAGCTGCCCAATGCTCCTAGCAATACAGCTGCGCTAAACGCCAACGACATAAGCTCAGGAGTTAACGTAACGGTAGTGACAGTTGTTCCACCGAATCTGAACACAGAGGAACCTGTAGGTCGAAATTCGCCAGATGATGAGCTTCCAAACAGGTTTCCGCTAGGAAGGAGAAGTGAAGTTAAAGTGGGTGCTGCAACGTATCCTATTGCAATGCCAACTACTCCTGCCATAAGACTCAAAAGTACTCCTTCAAGTAAGAATTGGCTCATAACGTTCAAGTTGCTGAAACCTATTGCTTTGAAGGTGCCGATTTCTTTTGTTCTTTCGCGCACGGTGTACAGCATCATGAACAAGACAATCAAGCTTGTCGCAACTACGGCTATTATGATCTCTTGGGTGGCGGTTGTCTGTGTTTGGCTGAGGGTTGATTGAGCGCTACTTAAACTCGTAGCATATCTCTCCTGCATTGTCTCAAGGTTTGACAAGCGGTCTGCATACGTCGTAACGGTAAGGTCAGAATACGCTACTTTGATCACATCAGCTATGTCGCTTACGATGGAAGCATTATCAGCATACAAATCAAGTCTACTCACGTTTCCTGTATTACCAGTTATGGTCTGAGCGTTAGTAACGTTCATGTACAACGCTCTTGTTCCCGTGCTATCTGAGCCTGATGGTTCATAGATCCCTACAACTTCGAAATATTCCCCGTAGACTTCCACCTTGTCACCCACTCCTTTTCCCAAGTAGTCCGAGAGGTTTGAGGTCAAAATAACAACCCAACTATCATTCTCCAGTAGAGACCTCCCCTCAGTAATGTTTGTAGGCAGTATGGAATAGTTGCCGAGTAAAGAGGAATTCAGAGAGACCCCAGTGATCGTGTAAACAGCTCTAGAAATCGTAAAGGTTCTTCCGCCTGGTCCATTCATGGTTTCGTTAGTTGTTTCTTCAGATGATGCTTCAAGATATTTTACAAGATCTTTGATGCCGGCGATGGAGGAAATGTCATTCACAACGGTTTCATTTATATAACTAACTGTTCTAGATCCGAATGATGGCATGCCCCCCGAGGATGGCGTACCTGACGGTGTGCCTGAAGGCATGCTGAATTCGAAGTTTCGTCCAGAGCTAGATTGAACTTCTATCAATGTTGTTGTTTGATTTATTTCCGCTTGCATGTTACTAATCGTGGTGTTGTAGCTTGCAGTTATACTCTGCGTGGCTTGCTGGTTTGCCGTGATTCCTGCAGGAACAGCAACCATGATCGCCATGGAGAAACTCAAGGCGACGATTACCAATAATGCTCTCATTTTTCTTCTTGAAATGTTCCTGACTGCTCTGGTTAAAGCACCCAACTCATTCACCTTTTCACATATGCGCTCCTAAAAGAAGAAAGTGACATGCAGTGAGTCTCGGCTTCGTTTCACCTGGACTGGGATTAAGAAATTTGTGATTATTCACTGCATGCCCTCTCCCTCGGAAGCAAGCTCTTTTCAATCATGGAGAGTTATTAAACTGTTTTTCAGAATTACACCCAATTCTATCCCCAATCTAAGCATGCATACGCCAATGTTTTAGGAGGATAATTTATGAGAAAGCGGTTCAGCATCCAATAATTGCCAAACAGGACAAGCAAAAAGAACTTGATGGAAAAAATCAGAGATTTGGTCGCTGATTGAGACCAAGCAAGAGAAAAGAAGAAAGGAGAGAAGAAATGGAAAAGGAAACTGGAACTCCTGCTGCGGTCTCAATCCACGTAGCCACTACTCATCACCTATTTTTGTTACATGATCTACGAAAACACGGCGATTTATTAAAGTGTATTTCAGAATCAAGCCCGATTCTGTACCTAATTTAGTCATAAACTCAACAGAAATAACAGTGATAAATTGAGAGAACATTTATTACTCTAGTCCAAATACGTTTAACGAAAACTCCTTCGTCTAAGCGGAGCGGTATTGATGGCTGCTACTGGGCGTCCTTTGAAGTATTTGCTTGGATGGCTTATCGCGGGAACAAGAGGCGGTGCGAGCCGTGCCAAAATAATCAAGACTCTAAAGGAGACGCCGCAAAACGCAAATCAATTGGCGAACCTGCTTGGAATGGATTACCGAACGATAAGACATCATCTTGAAGTCCTTGAGAAGAACAAAATAATCACGTCCGCTGGAGAGGGATATGGCACCACGTATTTCTTGTCTCAAGCGATGGAGGAGAATTATGCTTTGTTTGAGGAGATTATGAATAAAATCTGGAAAAAGTAGAAAAGGAAGTAAAACAAAATGAACCAACATATGAATAAAAACATGTTAATTTGGCTACTTCTACCAACTTTGATAGTTGTAGCCGTGCTAGCAGCACTTTGGGCTGTATCCGTAGTCTGGCTTCCTGAATTGCCATGGGAACATCGCGTTTGGCCAAACCCACATGAAATTCCCGGAGACATAGAGTTTTTCTACACGGCAAAAACAGTGGTTTCTACTATTAATGTGACAGTTCTAGTCTTCCTGTTAATCATGTACATCGACATATACAGAAAGACAAGATCAGAGTTTACAGTTGGATTGATGATATTTTCAATCGTGCTTCTCTTTCAAGCCCTTGCTTCCAACCCCTTCATAACATGGGTGTTTGGTTACCGAGAATTCGGTCTCGGACCGTTCGCCTTGCTGCCAGATCTATTCACGTTCGGAGCACTAGTAGTGCTGCTATATCTCAGCGTCAAATATTAGCAATTTAAGTTGCGCGCAAATGATTCAGAAACTTGTGCACGATTAAGACATTTCAAAGTCTTCTAAATGGAGCACATGAGAGAACACAAACATTAACAAGCATGCTTGAATCCTTATAGTAAAAAAGAATTTGGGAAAACTTTAATTCGAACATTTTTTCTGTTCATAAAGAATAACAAATCGGAGAAAAAAAATTGGCACGATTAGCCCAGTTGAAGCTTGCGATGGGATCATCCATATTCCTCGTGGGATTCATATTTGCCATATTCTTATCAGCCATAATGTTCATAATTGGGCTAAACCTGATTTACTCCATAATCCTCACCGTGCTCTTCATACTGTTTCAATATCTCATCGGCCCGTCAATCGTCAAGTGGTCAACTCACTTGCAGTATTTGAAAACTGGAGAGAACCCTTGGCTTGAGTCCACCGTTAAAGGTTTGGCAGATAAAAGCGGGATACCGATGCCACAGTTAGCCACGGTGCCTGACAATACGCCTAACGCCTTCGTTTTCGGCAGAACCGCAAGCTCCGCAACTCTCGCTGTACATGAGGGCTTGTTGAGAAACTTGAACGAGAACGAGGTTAAAGGCGTGATTGGACATGAATTGGGACACATAAAACATAAAGACTATATCGTCATGACGGTGCTTTCAGCGTTGCCTTTACTTGCTTATCTTGTAGCACGCGGAACATGGGAAGCCGCGTTGATTTCTGGGGGGAGTTCAAGAGAAAAAAATGAAGGCAGTATGAGAGCCGCATTAGCCGTTATCGGAGTACTCTCCTACGTGGTCTACATCATCTCGCTCTTGTGCGTGATGAGACTCAGCAGACTGCGAGAACATTATGCAGACGCTTACTCTGCTTACGTGACAGGCTCGCCCAGAAGCCTAGAGAGTGCGCTCACAAAAATCACTTACGGCTTGTCGCTTTCGCCTAAACCACCGTCTGGAGCCAGAGCTTTCTACATAAGTGATCCTGCGATGGCTAAGGAGGAAATGGCGGAAATAATGGAGAAAAAAGAAGAATACGACCTTGACCATGACGGCGTGCTAGACGAGAGAGAGCTGGAGCTTGCCATGGAAAAAGAAGCCAAATCCACTTGGACAAAGATGAACTCTTTGTTTTCAACACATCCACCAACATTCAGACGAGTGCTGATGCTTCGAGAAATAGAGACCGAAATGGAAAATGGAAAGTACACAAGCGACCGAGTATACGCGCACGTTTAAACAAAAGCAAATTCTTTTATTCTTTTCCACGCCAAAAAAGAACAGAAGGAATAACACGTGAAGGTCAAGCTTCTCCGTTACACGGCGGACGCCGAGCTTCTCTGCGGAACCGCAGCGTTGACAACGACAAAAAGCGGACGCCCCTCAGAGATTTTTGAAAAAATGGACAAGGAAATTGCTAAACGAGTAATCAAACGAGTAACTGGCTACGGGCATGACTCGGTGATTGAACACGCCTCTTTCACTTTTAGCCTCGAAGGAGTGTCCCGAGCCATGACACATCAGCTCGTTAGACACCGAATTGCATCTTACACGCAACAAAGCCAACGTTACGTAACCTACGACACGCTAGAAAATTACGTGACGCCTCCAAGCATTGAAGAAACCGCTGAAGCTAAAAAAACGTTTGACGAAACCTTGGAGAAAATCTCTGAAACTTACCAAAAACTGTTGAAGAATGGTATTCCAAAGGAGGATGCTAGGTTCATTCTACCAAACGCTGCCAAAACAAACATAATCGTAACGATGAACGCCCGCGAACTGCGACATTTTTTCAACCTTCGATGCTGTGCCCGCGCACAGTGGGAGTTGAGAGAAACGGCTATTGAAATGTTAAAACAAGCAAAAAAGGCTACTCCTGCTTTGTTTGAAGACTGCGGACCGACATGCGTAGAGTTGGGTTATTGCCCTGAAGGAAAGATGAAACCGCCAGAATGTAGCGTCGAAGAAATTAAGAAACGATTCCGAAACTTTTAGCAGCATAGCATGTAATTTTTGAAGAGCTAGCGCGATGTGAATGACTAAGTATAGAATGCTGGCAGTAACCACAAGCTACTGGAAACCTAGAGAAAACTATCTTAAAAAGATCGAGGAAAGTGTTGAAGGAAAAATTGACGATGGAGACTTAGTAGTTGTATCTGATAAAGCTGTTTCGACAGCATCAAATAATATCGTTGATGAGAGCAGGGTTAGACCGAGTTTAAGCGCAAGATTGATTGCAGGATTCTGGATGCGTATAGCGTGGGGCTATTTTCTTGGAATATTATGCCATTTTCGAAACCAACTTCTGCAAAAGCTTCGGACGTATCCGTTTGAGATGGGCAGCCCTCATAAGCAAGTTGCTTTACAATATGCAGGCTTGTTGCAGGCGTTGATGTTTGGTTCAGAGGGCGGAATCGACGGAAGCAACCTCGCGTACTCATACGTCAGCCTGCCACTAAACAATGCAGACAAGATTGCTGAAGGAATACGCGAGCAAATATTGTTGAAGCTTCAAAAAAAAGTTTGCGTGATAATCGTTGACACTGACAAGACGTATTCGCTCAGGAATTTTCATTTCACGCCCCGTCCAAAACCGATTAAAGGAATCCATTCTTCTTGCGGGTTTTTCGCTTATGTTATGGGAAGAACACTAAAGCTCAAAAAAAGAGCGACACCAGTTGCCGTGGTTGGATGCAAAATCTCAGTGGAAGAAGCATTAGAGATGGCTGAAGCAGCTAACCGTCTGAGGGGTTCTGGCGCTGGAAGAACAGTGTGGGACATGGCAGCACGATTTAAGACCGATTTATCGGATGTAACTTGGGAGATGTTGGACACAGTAAAACATAAACCCATAGTCATTGTAAAAAGAAAACGGTGAACATGCTGATGGACGAGTCAGTTAAGCAGTTACACGCTTTTTTCAGTCCAAAATCAGTTGCCGTTGTGGGCGCGACGAAAAAAATAGACAAGGCAGGACACGTCATTTTCAAGAATTTTGTGGAAAACAAAAGAAGAGAAGTTTTCAAAGGCGAAATTTTCGCAGTCAACCCCAACGAAGATTCAATATTGGGAGTTCAAAGCTACCCTACGATAAAAGACATCCCAGAAGAAGTCGAATTAGCTGTGATTATTGTTCCAGCAAACGTCGTACCAAAAGTGATGCAGGACGCAGCATCCAAGAAAGTTAAGGATGTCGTCATAATAAGTTCGGGTTTCGGCGAAATCGGTAATCATGAGCTGGAAAATCAAGTTGTAGCTATAGCCAAAAAAGCGGGAACACGCGTTCTGGGACCGAACTGTTTAGGAGTTTATGACACAAGAACAGGAGTAGACATGCTGTTTCTACCTGAAACCAAAATTCTGACGACAGGAGACGAGGTTATTGCAACGCCACGCCCGATACCAGGCGACATAGCAATCGTCACTCAAAGCGGTGCTTTCGGCGCGGCGGCGCTTGACTTTTTGACTGGAAGACAGATAGGGGTCAGCAAGTTTGTAAGTTTCGGCAACAAATGCGACGTGACCGAAACAGAAATGCTGCATTATTTGTTGTATGATAAAGACACCAAGGCTATTTTGTTGTATGTGGAAGACATAAAGTCTGGAAGAGAATTCCTTAAGGTAGCTAAAGAAGTCACCAAGAAAAAGCCCATAGTAGCACTAAAAGCAGGAAGAACCGCGGCAGGCGCAAGAGCAGCAGCCTCACACACAGGCGCCATCGCTGGCTCAGACCAAATCTACAACGCAGTTTTCGAACAAACAGGAATCCAGAGGGCAAAAGACATGGAAGAATTTTTCGACGCAGGAAAAGCATTGGCCATGCAACCGCCGGCCACAGGAAAAAACGTGGGAATAATCACAGACGCTGGCGGACCAGGAATAATGGCGGCTGACGAAAGCGAGCTGAACGGGCTGAATGTTATACGTTTCTCGGATAAAACCGTTCGAGAATTTGAAAAGTTAAAAACGGAAGGAAAGCTTCCGAAGTTTGCAACGAACTTTAACCCTGTTGACATCACGGGTTCTGGGACTTCAGAAATGTTTGAACTCGCTTCCGAGATTCTTTTCCAAGACCCAGAGATTAACGGCATAATACTGCTTGGTTTGCATCACACCCCAGCTTTGCAGGAAGACTATATCGACAGGGTAGCAAGGGTTGCCAGCAAATACGATAAGCCTATCGTGGCATGCGACATCGGCGAGACCGAAATGGCTTTGCATACACGTTCTAGGTTTGACAAACTGGACATCCCAGCTTATTCATCGCCAGAGGATGCGGCACGCGCCATGAACGCACTCATGAAATATGGACTTTACTTGGAGAAGAACGGATGCTTAAGAGAATGTATTGAAAACATGCAAAAAGCAAAACGAAAGCATTAACACGTTAAAACTGAATTTTAACCTCGACTACATCGCCATCTTTGAGTCTAAGCTTCTTCCTCAGATTTACTGGGGCAACAATCTCGATGACGTCTTCAGGATAATCTGCGACTCCAGGAAAAACAATGGCACATTCTAAACTGTTCATTAAACATGCTTTGAAGCATTTTCCACGACGAAAACCTTCGGCAGGCAGGATTTCTATCGAATCTTTTCTCTTCAGTTGTTCCTTAAGCTTAACGCTGTTTTCATTCAACCTCAAGTTTAGTGTTCCAATAAACGGAGTAAACCCGAGTTTTTGTTCTATTTGTTCTTTGACCCATGGAAGTTTTATGAACTTTGCTCCTTCACTTTTTCCAGAGAAAACTTTGCCTTTGATGAGCAACGTATTCATGTTAAGAGTTGCCAGCTGAACATAAAGAGAAGGTTTATTTTTGGTCTTTCAGCCATGTTGCGACTTTTCGGAGCAACGGGTTTGTAGACATGTCGATGACGGGCACGATTATCTTCTCTCTAGTTTCGATGATGGGTTGATACTTGGGCATGAGCGAATAGCCGACATACGTCCAGTAGACTCGTTTTTCTTCTACGAGCGCTTTTGCAGTGGTTTCCGTTGACGCGGGAAGAGGAAAATACAAGAAGACTACGCCTTCAGCCCAGTACAAGCCTGCAGTCTTACCTCCTGCGATGATTGACGTGAACCTTGCAATGTCATCTGGGGTGGAGAACATAGCGCGTTCCATTATCACAATTTCCCTGAAAGGCTCAAATCTAACTACAACGTCGCCTGCATCCATGACAGTTCGCCTTTATCAAACATAGATGTGTATCACAGTTCCCTTTTAATCTTGTCATAATCCCAGAAAAAGTTAAAGAGCAACACGATATAATGCGTTAACCGAACATGCAAAGGGAGAGTTCGTGAATGCCTGAGATTCGAGTGGCGTTGGTAGGCGTGGGCAACAGTGCGTCAGCACTTGTTCAGGGAACACAATACTATAAAGATGCCAAAGAAGACGCCGCCGTGCCGGGGCTTATGCACGTGAACTTCGGCGGCTACCACATCAGGGATGTGCGGTTTGTTGCCGCTTTTGAGGTGAACGAGAACAAGATTGGAAAAGACTTGTCTGAGGCTATCTTTACAGAACCGAATTGTTGCGCCAAGTTCGCAGAAGTGCCTTGTTTAGGCGTGAAGGTTTCCGCTGCTCCTGTCATGGATGGTGTGGCACCGCACATGAAGGAGACTTTTCACGTTTATAAGGAAGATGAGGTTAAGCCTTCAAACCTCGTTGAGGTTTTGAAGAAGTCTAAGGCGGACATTCTTGTCAATTACTTGCCAGTAGGCAGTCATGAGGCAGCGCGGTTTTATGCGCAGGCGGCTTTGGATGCGGGTTGCGCGTTCGTGAATTGTATGCCCGAGTTTATCGCTTCTGATCAGGCTTGGGCTAGGCGGTTTGAGGAGAAAGGTTTGCCGATTGCTGGTGATGACATTAAGAGTCAGGTGGGAGCGACGATTTTGCATAGGAACATCGCTAGGTTGTGTGTGGATCGTGGGGTGATTATTGATGAAACTTATCAGCTTAACTTGGGTGGGGACACGGATTTTCAGAACATGACGGTTGAGGAGCGGTTGAAGACTAAGCGGATTAGCAAGACTGAGGCGGTTACGAGCATGGTTCCGTATGATTTGCCCACGCGAATCGGTCCTAGCGATTACGTGCCGTTTCTGGGTAACAAGAAGATTTGTTATTTGTGGCTGAAAGGGAGGAAGTTTGGTGATAGACCGTTGACGATTACGGTGAAGTTGGAGGTTGAAGATTCGCCTAACAGTGCAGGTGTGGTCATAGACATTATAAGGGCGGTTAAGATTGCGTTAGACCGTAAGATAGCGGGTCAGTTGTTGAGTATTAGTTCGTATGCGTTTAAGCATCCTCCGATTCAGGTGCCTGATTCTTTGGCGAAACAGTCGGTGGAAGAGTTTATTCAAGGCAAAAGAGAAAGATAACTGCAGTTTTCAAAGCAATACGGATTTACTCTTCCAAATTTCGCAGTGTGATTAAAATGTAAAAGCGAATGTTTAATAGGGCATTGGAAAGATTTTGTGCATATCGGATGGTTTGTTTATGGCGAAAGATGAGATGGTTTGGGATCTTTCGCAGCTTGTTGAAAACACTAATTCTGTGTCTGTTCAAGGGCTGCTTGGGCGTGTAGTGGCTGAGACTGAAGAGTTTCGTGATAGGTATCATGGTAAGGTTGGAGGTTTGGATGCGAAGGGTTTGTTGGAGTTTTTGAAGTTGAAGGATGTGCTTGCTCTGAAGTTTGAGGGAGTGGCTGAGTATTGTATTCTCATGTATTCGGCGGATTCGACTGATGATGTTGCTAAGCAGCTTAATGATGCGGCGCGTAAGGCGGTTATGAAGGTTGGGCAGGCTTTGGCTTTTGTGGAGATCGAGTTGGGAAGGCTGCTTGGTGCGAAGCCTTCGTTGGTTGAGGATTCTGTGCTTGCTGAGTATAGACATTATTTGGAGAGGGTTTTGAGGAAGACTCCGCATTTGCTTTCGGAGACGGAGGAGCGTTTAACGATTGTTAAGGACAGGAATGGTGTGAGGGCGTGGGAGTTGTTGCAGAAGGATTGGTTGTCGACGCGGACTTTTGACATTGAGGTTGAGGGTGTTAGGAAGACGTTGCCGTATGGGCAGATTGTGGGTTTGTATCAGAGTCCTGATCGTGATTTGCGTAGGCGTGCGAATCAGACGGTTTATGAGGGGTTGGGTGGGGATGAGATTGTTTGGGCTAGTGCTTTGCGTGCGGTTTGTGAGGATCATTTGGAGATGTGTGGGCTTAGGAAGTGGGGTTCTCCGATGGTGCAGAGTTTGATTGATAATGATGTGGATGAGCAGGCGATTGATGGTTTGATGGGGGCGATTGAGAAGAATGTGGGCTTGTATAGGAGATATTTGAAGTTGAAGGCGAAGTTGATGGGTTTGGGTAAGCTGGCTAACTATGATATTATGGCTCCTTTGCCTAACATGCCAGAGGTGAATTACAGTTGGGGGGATTCGCGTGAGGAGGTGGTTGGGGCTTATCGTGGGTTTGATGAAGAAATTGGTGGTTGGGTTGTGGAGATGTTTGATAGGCGGCATATTGATGGTGAAGTGCGGAAGGGTAAGGAGTCTGGGGCTTTTTGTGCTCAGTGGTTGGCTGGTAAGAGTGCGTATGTTTTGCAGAGTTTTCATGGGCGGCGGGGTGATGTGTATACTCAGGCGCATGAGTTGGGGCATGCGGTGCATGATTATTTGATGGTGCGTGCGCAGAATGTTACGAATTGTGATGTTGGAAGTTGTGTGGCGGAGACTGGGAGCACGTTTGGGGAGTTGTTGTTGACGGAGCGGTTGTTGGGTAAGGCGAAGTCGAAGGAGGAGAAGCGGGCGATTTTGACTTTTATTTTGGATGAGTTTGGGATGGCGGCGTTTCAGGTTTCGGCTAGGGTGTTTTTTGAAAAGAGCTTGTATGATGCTATTAAGAAGGGGCAGTTCTTGGATGGAGAGACTGTGGCAAAGTTGTGGGTGGCTGCGCGTGATAAGATCTATGGTGATGCGATGGAGTGGTTGGATGTGATGCGTTGGGAGTGGACGATGAAGCCACATTATTACATGGCGAATTATAGGTTTTATAATTATCCGTATGTGTATGCGCAGTTGTTCGTGTTTGCTCTATACCGACTTTACAAGGAGCAGGGGAAGGCTTTTGTGCCGAAGTTGAAGTCGTTGTTGGCTGCGGGTTCGAGTAAGTCGCCGCGTGAGCTTGCTGGTGAGTTGGGGTTTGATATTTCGGATGAGGCGTTTTGGGAGAAGGGGATGAAGCAGGCGGAAGAGTTCATCAGGATGTTGGAAGAGACGCTGTGATTGTTGTTTGAGAATGGGAAGGAGTGATAGAGGCTCTCTCGGAGAGACCCTACCCCCCCTTATATATAGATTGAATTCTGGGTTACCGTTTTGGGTTTTGTGGATTTTACTGTTCTAAACGTCTCGTCTATCTATCCAAAAGAAACCTATCTATAGGCTTATTTAAAGACTGATAGAACGATAGAACAGAAGAATTGGAGACGTGAGGGAATTGATAAGCGAAACACCTGAAGATAAGGCTCTGAAAGAAACCTATCCTTCATTTAAAGACAGGCTCAGTTTTGAGGACTTCAAGAAGAAATTCTATTCGCTGAAGATTTCAGATAAATGGAATTTTGTCAGAGCAACATCGTTATATCAACATTCATATAAATGCGAAAGTTGCAACCCAAATATCAAAATGGTTCTCTTATGTTCCTGTGCAGATGCTTTGCAACTTGTTGGAGAGGAATGCTCTTTGAAGAATTGTATGGAATTCTATGGAAAATATTGTCCATCTGAATTCAGAACTCCACCTATAGAGTATTATGCTGATGGAAAATTACCTATCGCAACTGCTCCCTTTGATAAAGCGATCCGTTTCATTTATAAAGCGTTCAGATGTTCTTATGTTCACGAAGGAATTCAACATCTACGTGAAATTCCCAATGGGATTGAATGGCACGCATTTATGGATAGAATAGATGACGAAAAGGACATTTACGTGGTTGACCTGCTTAAAATATCTGAATGGTTTGGGAAAATCACGTTCGAAAGTCTTTTCGCAATGTTAGAACAGTAGAGTAGAAGAATAGAAAAACCGTTCTACCCATCTCCATTTTGTTTTTATAGAGAGATAGGTTTTGCGTTCAGAACGTCAGAACCCACAGAAAGATTAAACGCTCAAAACAGCCTTTCCGTTTATAGATTGAATTGATATTAGGATGTGTTATAGAGTTTGGTAGTAACGTGCGAACCTGACGCGCGTATCTTGTGTATCGGAGCAGATTAACATGCAATTTCAGATAATCACATACAGACCTGAATTCATGAATGAGGTAGTTAGCCTGTGGAAGAAGTGCAATCTTGTTGTTCCACAAAATGACCCAGTCGTAGACATTCAGAAGAAAGTCGAGTTTCAGCCAGAACTCTTTTTCATAGGCTTGCTGGATGGCAAAGTGGTTGGCTCTATCATGGTTGGATACGAGGGACACAGAGGCTGGATAAATTACCTAGCTGTCACGCCTGAATGTCAGAGACGAGGCTACGGGAGACAACTCGTTCAAAAAGGCATTGATGAACTGGAAAAAATAGGTTGCTTAAAAGTTAATTTGCAAGTCAGAAATACGAATAAGTCGGTGATTGATTTTTACAAGAATCTCGGGTTCAAAGACGACAACGTCACGAGCTTGGGCTTGAGACTGAAAACAACAAATGCTGACCCCTCTCTCTAATACGAGAGTAGCCTCTGGAGCGAATCTTTCCAGAGCTTAGTCATCAGAAGCACACAAAAATTTTCTTTTGAAAGAAAAATGGACAAAAAAAGCTTTTACCTTAAAAATCTGAATAAGTAATTGTGCTTTGTTAAAATCACAGCAACCAAACTAGAACATTCGTTCGGGTTAGCTGTGCTTTTTAATTTTGTTTTCAGATGATGAGATGAGCAGGGATTAGAACATCCGGCTGTGATGATAGCAAAACAATCCTGATGAAACCTTACACATTTTTTCTTAACTTCTAAACTATCAAATTTTGTGCAGAAAAGGTGCGGGCGCCGGGATTTGAACCCAGGTCGTCAGCGTGGGAGGCTGATGTCCTACCAAACTAGACTACGCCCGCCTATGCCAAGCTACAGTAGCATTTGAACTGTGAAACTAACATAAACCTTGCGTCACAAAACGAGAAACTAAAAAAAAGAAAAGGGAAGTGAACTATTTGGATTTTGTCATGTGCACGTCTTTAACCAGCACGTACGGACTTAACGATGGCGGGTCAGCCTCACCCCACCAATGCACATGCTGGCGTTCCTTCGAAATCGCCGCAATGTTGCCAAGCATAGTCAAAACGTTGTCGCTTATCCTCAAATCCTTCAACGACTGCGTTATCTCACCCTTCTCAACTAGGAATATGCCGTCTCTTGGTATGGTTGAAAAGTCACCCTTCGCATAATTCTGGAAACGCGTGTACCACGTGTTAGTCAAGTACAATCCCCTCTTAGTCTCCTTGAAAACCTCATCCTTGCTCGTTTTGCCAGCCTCCATCTCCAAGCTCCAAGCGTTCGGAGCCACCAGACCCGCGTTGCCCGTGGTTTCAGTCTTGAAAATCTTCGCCGTAGACGTGTTATGCAGAAAACCTTTAAGCACACCACGATCGATGAGAACGTTCTCCCTAGTAGGATAACCCTCGTCATCAAAGACCCTGTTAGACACAGAATACGCAGCCGGGTTATCTCGCATCGTAACGATGTCAGGAGCCACCTTCTTGCCAAGCTTGTCCACGAAAACCGACATCTGAACCAAGATCGAGTAAGCAGAGAACATCATACCATAAACGCCGAGTGAAGAACCATAGATCAACGGGTCAAAGATCACGTCGTAAACGCCTTCATCGCCAATCTTCGGGTTCTTAGCCAACTTCGCAATCATCCCAGCCTTCGTTCCAGCCTTTGCAGGCTTGAAATCCTTCAGTGTAGAACTGCATTCGACACCGTGACCTGAGGCTTCTCGCTGCGCAAACGCTCTGATAGAAAACTCCACAGCCGACCTGCTGTCTGCGCCTACGGCTCCTTCAGAAGACGCC
>DATKKK010000072.1:0-16889 GCA_035542975.1 Bathyarchaeia archaeon
ATAGTATGCCAAGCTACGAAATCCAAATAGACGGCGAACCCCGAAAAATCGAACTAACAAAAACTGGAGAAAACCAGTTCTCAGCCAAAATAGCTGATAAGTCTCACAATATTGAATTAGAAACTGGCAAGCTTGACTTCGAGAAAGGCTTCAAAATAAGAGTCGACGGCAGAACGTACAAGGTCGAACTGCCAAAAATAGAGCGTGAAAAACCGTTACAGATCAAAGTTGACGAAGTCAAATTCACGACCGAAGTCAAAACCACTCGAAGACAAGCCATAACCACCTTCGAACCAACACCACAAGCATCAACAAGAAAAACAACAACGCTGTCCAAGCAGAATCATGTGGAAGGCGCCGTAACCGCGCCCATGACTGGCAAGATAGTGTCCGTGAAAGTCAAGAAAGGCGACCAAGTCAAACAAAACCAAGTCCTATGCACGATCGAAGCCATGAAAATGGAGAACGAAATCACCACGCCAAAAGCGGGAAACGTTCAAGAAGTAAACGTTTCAGAGGGCTCGCCTGTAAACGAGGGCGACGTGCTGTTCATTATTGCTTAGAAGATGGAAGGCGGCTTGTACTCACCGAACACTTCGCGTAAAGCTCCGCAGATCTCGCCGAGCGTCGCATACTCCTTAACTGCTTCCAGAATCAGTGGCATGAGGTTCACGTTTTCTTGTTCAGCTGCTCTTCTCAACTCACTCAAAGCCTCATCCACTCTCGTCTTGTTTCTTCGCTGTTTAACCTCGCCTAACTGTGCAACAAGCTTCTTCTCGACGGCTGGGTCAATCTGCAGAAGCTTCATAGGAACCTCCTCCTCACTTACAAAGTCGTTAACGCCCACAACGACACGCTTCTTGGCTTCAACCTCTTTCTGAAAACGGTAAGCGCTCTCCGTAATCTCACGCTGCATAAACCCCTTCTCGATAGCAGCAACCGCCCCACCCATGCCGTCAACCTGTTCAATGTACTTCTCCACTTTCTCCTCGATCTCGTCCGTCAAACACTCAACATAATAAGAGCCTCCAAGCGGGTCAACAGTGTCAACCACGCCACTCTCATAAGCGATTAATTGTTGAGTCCTAAGCGCAACCATCACCGCCTGTTCGCTGGGCAACGCATACGCCTCGTCAAACGAGTTCGTATGCAACGATTGAGTGCCGCCTAACACGGCTGACAACGCCTGCAACGCCACACGAACCACGTTATTATAAGGCTGCTGTGCCGTCAGCGAGACTCCTGAAGTTTGCGTGTGAAACCTCAGCATCCACGAGTTCAAGCTTTTAGCGCCGAAACGTTCACGCATTATCCTAGCCCACAATCGACGTGCGGCCCTGAACTTGGCGATTTCCTCAAAGAAATTGCTATGCGCAGCGAAGAAGAACGACAGTCTCCCTGCGAACTTGTCTAGGTCCAAGCCTCGGTCTATGGATGCCTGCACGTAGGCGATCGCATTTGCAAAAGTGAACGCGACTTCTTGAACTGCCGTGGAGCCTGCTTCGCGGATGTGGTAGCCGCTGATGCTGATGGTGTTCCACTGCGGCATGTGCTGGCTGCAATACTCGAATATGTCAGTAACCATGCGCATCGAGGGCTTAGGTGGAAAAATGTACATGCCCCTGGCAACGTACTCTTTCAAAACGTCGTTCTGCACGGTTCCGCCAAGTCTAGACTGCTCAACGCCCTGTTTCTGCCCGACCGCAGCATACATCGCTAACAAAACGTTTGCAGGCGCGTTAATAGTCATCGAAGTCGTAACCTTGTCCAGCGGAATTCCGTCAAAAAGAACCTCCATGTCACGTAACGAGCTTGCGCTTACGCCCACTTTTCCAACTTCGCCGAGTGCCATCGGGTGGTCACAGTCGTAGCCTACTTGTGTTGGAAAATCGAAAGCCACGCTCAACCCTGTTTGCCCGTGCTCAAGCAGGTATTTGAACCGTTTGTTGGTTTGTTCTGCCGTGCCAAAACCCGCGTACTGCCGCATCGTCCAAAAACGTGCACGATACATCGTCGGATAGACACCGCGAGTGAGCGGGTATTCGCCTGGAAAACCTAGTTTCTGAATATAATCCCAATCAGCTCCGTCAACAGGAGTATAAAGTCTATTGACGGGTATGTCAGAGTTTGTTTTGAACTCGCCGCGTTCAGGAAGCTTATCAAAACTCTTTGCTACCGTTTCTTTTTCCCATTTTTCCTTTCGCTTGTGCATTTCATCCAATTCTTCTCTGTCAAACATTATCGTAAAGCCTCTTTGAAACTAGACTGTTTTGAGAAGAATAAAAGAATTATTAAATTATAACATCCAACTGAAACAAATATATACCAACATTGTTTCTAGGATATGCTGAAAGCGTAGGATGCCAGAGTTTTGAAAGTCAAAGTTGAGTATCTCGGTCACATCAAGAACATAACTAGCAACAAACGCGAAGAAGTCGAAACCAAAGAAGACGCCACCATAACCGACTTACTCATGCACCTTGCTAAGGAATATGGAGAACCCTTCAAAAAAGCCATCTACGAACCAAAGAGCCCAGACGTAAAACCAAACTACATAATCACCGTAAACGGCTACCTGCTAAATCAGCTGAAAGGACTTGAAACCAAGCTCAAGAACGGCGACCACGTAACCTTGCTGCCCATCGTGAGCGGCGGCTAATACTCTTCTTTCCTGTCGATCAACCCTTTCCTTCTGGCTTCATGCATCGAAAACTTGAAAACCCCAACGCCTACTACGACAGTGGCTGCCGTTGTCAAGACCAAGTAGAGCAAATCCGTTTGAAGACTAAAGCCTGTTTGACCGACAACTGCAAACCTCACTACTCTCAGAAAATAAGTGACGGGCAACACGCTGGAAAAAGCTTGCCCCCACGACGGAAGAATCGCCGGCGTGAAAACGACTCCGCAGAACAGGTAGAGAATGCCCGACACATATTCAGTCAGCATGAACTGAACTTTAGAAGTCATGATGTTCACTCCGCTCAGAACAAAGCCCAAGGCGATAAAACAAATTATCCCGAACACCAGACTGAAAGCCAACAGTGGAACGTTAATTCCCAACCAGTTGATGGGGATCTGGATTCCCATCAAGCCTTGAAAAATCAAAACCCCAAACCCCAGAGTCAACAACAGAGAGATTGAAGCGTTCATAACTCCGTTCAAGGCTCTACCAAATATGTACCACCAAAGCGAACCTGGCGCCAAGTAGATGTGCTTCAAAACTTCATAATGAGCACGATCTTCATGAATCAGCATGCTCATCGTCGTCATGATCTGCACAGCATAGAGGAAGAAGCTGTTTCCAACAAATATGTAAGCGAAAAGCGAAGGATCCAAAGAAGCCCCCGGGGTGGCTAAGCTGCCTACGAGAAACATGAAGCCGACGATTAGCAGTCCAGCCACAGGGCGGATCATGTAGTAGATTGCGAACACGAGCGGGTCAGCCCAGTTGGTTTCAACTTTCCAGCCTACCCAAACAGCCTGCTTGATGGCTCTCAGGATCGTGCCTACTGCCATCTCAGCGTCAACCTCCCTTCTTTCTTACCCAGATTCTCCATGTAACTCAACGCGAACCTCGAAAGCGGCAAAAGAATAAGCGAGAAAATCACCAGAGCGACCACGTTTAGCCAAACACTGCTGATTCCTTCGCCCAGAATTACCACTTTCCTGATGCCGTCTAGTCCGAACGTTAACGGAATCAAAGAAGACACAAGCTGAACAATGTAAGGCATGGCTGAACTGCTCATCGGATAGTAGGTTCCTGAAAGAAACTGCACTGGTTCTTGAAGAAGGTTTGCGGTGTGCCAAGCTTCCCTCCCATACAGCATGAATAGTGAAGCGAACATCATGCCCAAAGCATAGAGCGCCACGATGGTTAGGAAGAACAGTAGCAGAGCCGTAAGAGGTTCGTTCAACACTATGGGAACTTGGAAGATCAGTGTTCCAACGATCAAGACGGATATGGCTCGTAGCGTCGTGTTCACGAACCCTCCTAACGCCATCCCCAGCAGAATCGCCATTCTGGATATAGGCGCAACAAAGTACACCTCTAAAGTTCCAGTTTCCTTCTCCCAATAGAACTGCGTCGACATGTTCCACAACACGTTTGACCAGAACGCCAGCATAGTTCCGCCGATGATGACGAAGCCTGAATACTCAGGTTTTGCACCGATCATCTTGTATAAGTAAACGTAAGCGCTTAAAGTCAAGATTGGAATTATCATCTCGGCAACAAGCCACTCTGGCTCTCGATTGCCGCCTTTGATTCTGACCCAAAGTCTCGCGTAGGCTACTCGCAGGTTCGAGATTAGCTGATTAATCATTGGTTTTTTCCTCTACGTCTGCGAAGCCTTTCCCAACGAGCCTTATGTAGACATCCTCAAGCGTGGGCTCCGTCTCATTAACAGACAGAATCTTCAGTTTTTCTTCGTTCAGCTTTGACTCAATGTTTGCGAACACTTTGACGTTGCGAACCATGACTTTCAAGCTGGTTATCCCAGTCTGAATGTTGCGTGTCTCCGAATATCCCACGACACCCTGCATCTTCTCTATGAAACCGAAATCAGCTTGCACCGAAGAAACCTCGATCTTGGCTATGGGAGTTTCCTTCAAATTCTCCTTGAGCACGTTCGGACTGTCGCAAGCCAAGATTCTTCCGTTGTTTATGATGGCGACTCGGTCACACATCTCGTCCGCTTCAGCCATGTAATGCGTCGTCAACAGAACCGTTCCCTTCATCTGACGCTTCGCCCAATCGATCACGTAATTCCTCAACCTCTTAGCCGTCAGCACGTCCAGCCCTAACGTGGGCTCGTCCAGAAACAGCATCCGCGGGTCGCTCAGCAAGCCTCTGGCGAGGCTCATCCTCTGCTTGTACCCTGTTGACAACTTCGCCATTCTCGTGTTTGCGTACTGTTCAAAATCCAAATCAGCCATCAAGCGCTTAATCTTCTCATTCGCAACCGAAGAAGACAAACCGTAAAGCTGAGAAAAAAACCACAAATTCTCCTTAACACTAAGTATCCCATAACCAGGCGTCTCGCCGCCCGAAACCAGATTTATGATTTGTCTAACCCTGTTAGAATCCTTCACAACGTCAAATCCGCCGACATACGCTTCCCCGCTCGTTGGAAGCAGAAGTGTGGTCAAGACTTTTATCATCGTGGTTTTACCTGCGCCGTTAGGACCGAGGAGACCGAAAATTTCTCCTTCATCAATCGAAACTGAAACGCCGTCCAGAGCCTTAACTACCTCATTCTTTCCCCCGAATACTCGGACCAAGTTTCTAGTTTCAACGAAGCCCTTCACCATAAATCACAAGCCTAGAAACAATACAACCATGCACAATTAAATATTTCCATCCACACCAAAGCTGAAAAACCTCTCGCGTTCCTCACAAAGCATTTAAGTCATAAACAATAAGCTTCACGTCAATGGTGAAAGGTTTTGAATAGAATAGCGGCCTTAAAACAACAAGCTTTTGAAGAAAAAAACTTTGACGGATTCTTAATCGCCAACAGCATCAACCTCTTCTACCTCTCAGGGGTTCAAGGCGCATCCTGCCTCTTGATACCCAAGAAAGGCGAGAACACAATCTACGTTTACGGCGTAAACTATGAACAAGCAAAAGCCGACGGCAAAGGGTTCAGAGTCGAAATGGTGAAACGCGGCGAGAACCTCATGGAAAAAATCGCCTCACAAACCAGCACTTTAAAGATTAAGAAGCTTGCAGTGGACGCGTTAAGCGTTGAAAGCTACCGCAGTCTCGCAAAGGGATTGAGAGGAAAAGCGAAAATGAAAATGCAAAACAATCTTGTCTGGGAGCTTCGCAAAGTAAAGGACGAACATGAAACCGAGCTCATGCGAAAGGCTGGCGAATTAACCAGCATAGGCATGAAAATCGCCTACGAAACCATAAAACCTGGCATCTCAGAGATTGAAGTTGCAGCTGAAATAGAGTATGCGATGCGGAGAAAAGGCTCGTGGGGAACCGCTTTTGAAACCAGCGTGGCTTCAGGCGTTCGTTCAGCTTTCCCTCATGGCGGATGCACCGAAAGAAAGATGCAAACCGACGACCTCGTAGTTATAGACATAGGCGCCACCTACCAGCATTACTGCTCAGACATGACGAGAACAGTAGTGGCTGGAAAGCCCACAGAAAAACAGAAGAAACTCTACGAAATCGTGAAGACTGCTCAAGAGAAGGCTCATCAAACCATAACACCAAAAGCCAAAGCAAAAGACGTGGACACCGCAGCCCGCAACGAGATAGAAAAAGCTGGATACGGAGAATACTTTGTTCACGGCTTAGGCCACGGCGTAGGCTTAGAAATTCACGAACCGCCCACACTGAGCCAAGCAAGCAAAGAAAAATTAGCAGTTGGAAACGTTGTGACAAACGAACCTGGCATCTATCTTATAGGCTTCGGAGGAATACGAATTGAAGACTCGGTCTTGGTTCAAAAACGTAACGCGGAGAAGCTTACAAACGGACCGTGCACTCTGGAAACAGAAAAATAGGCCTTTACAGTTCAACCTTTAACAAACGTGTTTCTTTTTTCAAACTACAGCCTGTTTTACTATTGGCCTACTTGTTTCTTTTCTTTTACCAATTTTCAAAAATCAAGACAACACTATCCGATGAGGATAAATCGGTAAAAAAGTGAAATAAGCTTAGAAAATCTTTTGAATTGCAAAAAATAGCGGTAAGCATTAGATACGGAGAAAAAACGGTGTGTTCTCTGTGATAATCGACTTTAATGGAGAAAACTAGTAGTTTGTAAGGTTAAAGCTTAGGAATTGATGTTGTTTTTCAAATTTAATAGAAGATGCAAGATAAAAGCTTAAAAGCAACATATTACAGCATTATCTGAAACAGATGAGGAGAATGGTGCAGCAAAAATTTTTGCCTCATTCTCTCCTTTCTCCCCCTAATGAAGAGGCACCCGTTCTCCTCATTTACTTCTAGAGCAGTTTGAATCACACTTATAGCTTGTGGAACAATCTTCTATCACCAAATCGCTATGAAAATTGATGGGTTTTTGATGGATAAAGGCTAAAATATGCGAGGTTATCAACACCTGAGTTATAGGTGCTGAATAAAATGGTGATGATTTTAATTGTTTATGACTCAAGGACTGGAAACACTGAAAAGCTGGCACTTGCTGTTGCGGACGGCGCTAAGCAAGTGAAAGGGATCATGGTGGAAGTTAAGAAAGTTGACCAAACAAAACTTGAAAATCTGCTGGAGGCTGATGGAATAATCATGGGGTCGCCAACTTACTACGGGCTGATGTCGTCTAAACTCAAGGCTTTCATCGACGAATCTGTAAAGATTCACGGCAAACTAGAAGGAAAAATCGGTGCAGCCTTCACAAGCGCAGGCGGAACAGCGTCAGGCGCAGAAACAACGCTACTGTCCATAACACAAGCGATGCTGGTTCACGGCATGATCGTTCAGGGCAGGTCAGATGATAAACACTATGGGGCTACGGCTGTAGGCACACCGAACGAAGAGGATGTTGAATCTTGCCAGAAGCTTGGAAAGAAAGTTGCAGTTTTAGCCACAAAACTGCGAGTAAAATGATTTTTAGGTTAAAACACGAAGGTCAGAAGTCGGAAGACTACTCCACCCGCAAACAGTGCAGAAGCAAGGTTGGCAATCGACATTGTGGCGGCAGTTTTCCATCCGAACTCTTTTATCAAAATCGCTACAGTTGCAACGCAAGGAAGGTATAACATGCCTACCAGCGCGAGGGTTATCAGTTGAACAGGTGTTAGAAAGGCTGTAAGATTGGTAGTGCCATAAATAGCCACTAGCGCAAGAAGTATGAACTCTTTTCTAACCGCGCCAAGTATCAGAAGCACTCCTGCGATCGCTGGTAGCCCAAGCCACCAGACCGTGAGGAAAGACATGGCATTGCTAACAGGTTCAAGCACGCCCGTTGCATACAGCACTTGAACCAGTGCGCTGCCAGCTATGTATATTGGAAACACTATGTACATCAATGATTTGGTTCGTGCCCACGTTTGTTTACCCACAACGGACAGTGATGGAACTTTGAACGGGTGCATTTCCATTATGAGCCCAGTGGGTTTGCCTGGCGCAACTTTTAGGGCTATTCTGCCCATCACAATCATGATAATGATGTCAATTAGGTAAAGCGCAATTGCCCACCAAGGACTGACGAATGCTGCGACTAAGCCGAGGATCACGATGGTTCTGGCAGTGCATGGAGCGAAGGTTATGGCAAAGGCCGCCAATAATCGTTCGCGTTTTGTCTCCATTATTCGGCATGCTTGGATGGCTGGAACGTTACAGCCGTACCCTAGAATTAAGGGTATGAGAGCTTTTCCGTGCAAGCCTAGTTTATGCATGGCGCTGTCCATCATGAAGGCAACTCTGGTCAGGATGCCCGAATCTTCGATCATCGCGAGCATGAAGTAGAAGGGCACGACGAAGGGTATTGCTAACGTAACACCAGCGACTATGCCTCCGTATGCGCCGTTCAACAAAATCTCCCATACCGAGCCGTTTAGTCTTGGGCTGACGGGTCCAAGGAAGCTAAGTGCGTCTGAAAGCAATGTTGAAAGGAAACCGCCGACCACGAACGTCCAGAGGAGTAATCCGCCTATCACGCTGACGGCTGTGATGTAACCTAAAACCTTATGAGTGGTTAACCAGTCTAGTCGTTCTGAAAGCGTGGTTTTAACATCGTTCTGGCGTTGGGCTTCATTAGCGATTCTGTTTGCCAACGAATATCTCTCAGAGGCAATGACCGAGAAACATGGTTCCTTGTGAATTTCCATTATTTCCTCCGCGAAAGTTTCTGAAGCCTGAACTATTCGTTCGGATTTGGAGGCTACGAGTTTTCTAATTTCAGAATCGCTTTCGAGCAGCTTGATGGCAACCCATCTTGAAGGATATCCCAGCGTGAGCTTCTCAAACTCGATCAGTTTAGTGAGTTTCTCTATTCGCTTTTCCACTTCATCGCCATACTTGAGTGCAGTTTTCGGCTTGCCGTTCTTGCTGCTTGCAACCTTGACTGCTGTCTTTGCCAGCTCGTATATGCCTTCGCCTCTGATGGCTACGGTAAAAACCACGGGCACCCCGAGAGCTTTCTCCAGTTTTTCCTTGTCAATAACCACGCCTTTCTTCTTAGCTACATCCACTTGGTTGAGACAAAGAACAAGGGGCACTCCCATCTCGATTAGTTGAATAGTGAAGAACAGGTTTCGTTCAAGAACCGAAGAATCTAAGACATTGATGACTGCATCGGGTTTTTCCAGAGCGATGTACTCCCGAGACACAACCTCTTCAAGAGAGAATGTTGAGAACGAATAAATCCCAGGCAAGTCAACGAGAGCTATCTTGCGTCCTTCAAAATGCATCTTGCCTTCCGCTCGCTCCACGGTTTTTCCAGGCCAGTTGCCAGTGATTTGATTCGAGTCTGTAAGCTGATTGAAGATTACACTCTTGCCGACATTGGCATTTCCAGCAAGAGCAATGACCAAATGCTTGTCTTCCTTCTCATCCTTCAAAGCTGAACCATGATGCAGCATGCTTGATCATCAACTTCGTTAATTTCTTACGGCTTCAACGAAGACGTTTGAGGCAATGTCCTGTCCGAGTGCAAGTTTAGAACCTCTCACCGCAACCTCGATTGGACCCTTGAGCGGCGCAATCCGTACAATGCATAAGCTGGTGCCAGGCGTCAAACCCATGTCCAGCAGTCTTTGGAGGGTTTTGTGTTCTCCTCGTATGAAGGAGATTTTGCCATGTTCGCCTTCTTTGAGGTTGCATATTGAGACTAGGTTCTGTCTGCGTTTTCCAACCTCTTCCAAGCCTTTGTTGTGAACTTCTATGCATTCTTGGCAGCTTGAAAATCGCAGATTGCATGGTGGAATGATGTTTTCGTCGTCTGGACACCTGTCAGGATGCTTTAGAAATCTGCAGAGTGATTCTTCAGCCTTGTCGGATAAGGCGTGTTCCATTTCGCAAGCCTGTGTGTGAACCTCGGCTTTCTCGATCTTCAAAACGTCATGCAGAAATCTTTCGAGCAATCTGTGTTTTCTAGTTACTTTCTTGGCAACTTGGAGACCTTTAGCAGTAAGAGTACTTCCGTGGTATGGCGAATATTCTATGTAATCGTTTTCAGCAAGTTTCTTCAACATTTCAGTCACGCTGGCTGGAGCAATCTTGAAATACTGTGAAATCTCAGTTGTGGTTACAGCCTTGCCGTTTCGAGAAAGAATGTACAATGCTTTCAGATAATCTTCAACACTTTTACTGAGCACGTTCTCACCATGTTTAGGTATACCTAAAACTCTCTGCGCCTCTAATAAACTTTTAGGCACGCCTAAACATTTTTCAACACAATCCAATACACAATCAAGCATTTCTAAATAATCTAAACAAAAACTAAAGCAAAACTGGTTTTTGGTGGGCCCGGCCGGATTTGAACTGGCGACCAACAGGTTATGAGCCTGGCGCTCTAACCTAGCTGAGCTACGGGCCCGTTTTGCTCGTCTTCATATGCTATTTTTCAGTTTCAATTTAAACGTTTTCCGCATAGGTTATCAGTGATAGCATCTGTTTGTAATGGCTTGGCAGAAACCGTTGAAGGCTTAATGTTGCCGCAGAATCATAGAAGGCGTGATTAACGTTGCATGCGTTCATAGTGGTACAAGTATTCTTGTGCATACCCTGCGTATTCTCCGAAGTATTTCTTTCCAAACAGATTTAGCTTTCGATAATCCGAAGTGCTCAACGGTTTCTCGCCTGAGATTTTCTTGATAAACTCGTCTGGAAAACGTCGAGTGTAATGTCTCAGAATTACTCGTCTCATCCAGACGTCTACTGGAAAGGCTTCAAGCTTTTCGAGAGAAAAAAGCGAAACACAATCTGCAACCTTCAAGCCTACACCTGTAAAATTCAGCAATTCTGTTGTCGCTTCTTCGTAAGTCATCTTTTTCAATTTTTCAAAATCAAAATTATCTTCGTTCACTATTCTTGCGGTTTCAGAAACGTATTTGGTTCGGAAGCCAAGACCACAGTCTGCTAGTTCGTCAGTTTTTGCCCTTGCGAGTCGTTCTGCAGTTGGAAACGTGTGAAAAGTGTAACCGTCTAAGGAAACTTTTTCTCCGAATTTTCTTGAAAGGTTGAGCAGCATGCGTTTTATCGCGGGGATGTTTTTGTAGGTTGCGCAGATGTATGAGATGAGACATTCCCATGGGTCTTGACGGAGAATGCGCAAGCCTCTAAATTGTTGTATAGCCTTTTTGATGTGCTCGTCCTTGCTGATTTTATTGAAAATCTTGGGCAAATCGTCATGTAGCCCAAGATAGTTTTTGACAAAAACAGCTTCCGCATTCTCAAATTCTAATCCATCATCAAGCTGACGAATTTTGAAGGCTGTATCGCCAGCAGCGCCGTACCACCAGTAGCCTTGCTTATCCCATCTGAAAGTCTGTCCGCAACAAAAAGTGAAATCCAGATTGAAAGGGCACGAATAATCTAAGCGGATCTTCATGCAACCACGTTTCTCTAAAACTACTTAGGCGGTGATTTTGCTTCTTTTTGTCTGTGCCAATGACACAAGAAACATTCCTCACACTTTTCCAGAAACTCCAAGCCTTTCTTCGTAGTCTTAAAATCTCGGCCTGCGTCAACCTCTAGCATCCCGATCTCGACCAGTTTGCTCAGGTACAGCTTCGCCTGCAAGCTTGAAAGCCCCACCTTTTGCATGATTTCCGTTTTGTTCTTTCTTGTCGTTGTCTTGTCCAATATCTCGGCAACAAGATCATGTCGGTCTCGATTAACCATTTACATCATATCAAGATTCACGGTAGAGTATCTAAGCTTTTTCACAAACCCAGAAACGTCCTTTTTTCTCAATACAGTCTAATGGTCATTAATCTTTATTCCACTCTTCTGCAGATAGAGGAACAGAGGGATCAGGTCTTGAAGAAAACTGCGCCAATTCCTATAGAAAAGCTCAGCGAGGAACCTTACGCATCCATAGTCTGCTATCCCAAACCAAGTAAGACAGAGCTGAGGAACCGCATTTGCGAGCTGAAAAGACTTGGCGTTAATGCTTTGATTTTCAGTGGCAAAAAACAGGTTTTTAACCTGTCTGTTTTGGGCAAAGGCTGCGTTGGCATAGTCACACTTGCCTTTAGGAAGAGTGAAAAAACGGCTTTGAAAATTCGAAGAACAGACGCTGACCGTTCTAGAATGCGTTGCGAAGCAGAGCTGCTCAAGAAAGCGAACTCAGTAAGCGTCGGACCAAAACTGTTAGGCGTTAGCAAGAATTTTCTTCTGATGCAGTATATAGACGGCGATCTGCTTCCTGCATGGTTAGAAAAACGTCGAGGAAAGACTCAAACCAAGAAAGTGTTTCGTGAAGTTTTGGAACAGTGTTATCGCTTGGATAAGATTGGTTTAGACCATGGGGAGTTAAGTCATGCTCCTAAGCACGTCATCATCAGCAAAGAAGGCGAGCCTTTTATCGTGGATTTTGAAACTGCCAGCATCGACAGAAGACCGTCAAACGTTACTTCTATATGTCAGTTCCTGTTCATAGGCAGTGAGTCTGCCAGAAAAATTGCTGAGAGTCTTGGCGAAAAAGACAAGACGACAGTAGTTGAGGCTTTAAGGCTTTACAAGAGTAACCGAACACGCGAGAATTTTAAGAAAATATTGACGATTTGCAGTCTCTAAACGATATATCCCGCAGTCGGGTTTATTGCTGGTTTGCCTTCCTCTATTTTCTGAAGCCCGAGTTCTTTGATGGCTTCAGACAGGTTGAGCCATGTTTCTATCTGAAACTGTCTTGCAAGTCTTTTCTTGTCATGCAACATTGGAATGAAGTCTACGAATATCCAGCCGTAAGGCTCAGCCATCTCGTTTCTCCCCAACAATATGAAAGACCAGTTTTTCTTATAACCATGTATGTAAAAAGATGATAGAAGAAAACTCTAGAAAAGAAGACCTAGACAAAAATTTCTGTAAGCCGATCTTGCTCTAACGCTTCCCTCACCTCAAGGGCTATCCGCTTGCCGATGTACATGTTCTCACCGTATTTCAGGTACGCGTAAGGCGACGTTCCAATGCCAACATTCGTTCCCGCCACTATCCTAGCCGATATCTCAAACGCGTATATCTCAAGATTATCCGTAATTATGGTTTCAAGACAGAAAGGTCCTATTATTCCAGGCGATGCTAGCTCTTTCGCGGTCTTCATCACGCTGTCGCCCATCCTGATCAGTTCGGGAAGGAGTGATTCACGCAATGTGATTGGTATGTTGCCGACTATAGTGTACGTCGGGCTTACTCCCATCTCAAGCTGCTCGTCAGCTGGAATCCTCCCTATCGCGTCAACGGCAGATTCATAGCGTCTGTCGACGCCTAGGAATTCGACTTCATCATGAATTATCGAGCTAAAATAGTGTGGATAGACGTTCACGCCCAAGATGTATTCTTGCAAGTGAACGTTGTTCACGTCTTCTTTACTTAGAAGACCACGATTTAGCATTTCATTAATCTTCTTGTGGAAAGATTCGGCAGACCTTGCCAGAAAATAGCCTTTTCCGCCCTTGGCTCCTGGAAGCTTTGCCATCACTAGTTTGATTTGTTTGCCAATTTGTTCGGGTTTTTGAAGGGTTCTAGGCAGCCTAAGCCCTGCCTTCTCCAGCCATTGCCGCTGTCTTTCGCGTCCTGCTTCCCAGTGGAGAAGCATCCTGTTTCCAAACATTGGAACGTAAAGGCTGTCCGTCATCTGTTCCGTGCTGAGATACGCCGTGAAAGAGCCGTGTGGAATTAAAACGGTGTTCAATTTGCGCAGTTTCTTCTGCAGTTCATCACTCAACAGTTCGGTGAAGTCTTTCACGAAGATGATTTCGTCTGCGAGCGGAAACTTTTTGTAGAGCACAGCATCGGCTTTTTTGCAGACGCAAACCGTTCTGAACCCTTCTTCTTTGGCGCCTTTAAAAATGTTCAAAGCTGAATGAGAGCCTAACGTTCCGATAGCCAGCTTGTCTCTATCGTATTCTGAGAGGATTTTTGTGATTTGCTGTCTGGTTATCATGTCACGATTTTCCTCAGCCTGTTTTCTTTAACTGCGCGTTTGACTTCCATGGCGAGGCGTCTTCCAGGACCCACTTCTATGCCGTACTTGTATTTCATGTAAGGCGACGTTGGTTCCACGCATGGACAGCCTGGTGAACGTGGGCTAACGTCGAAAACGTAGAATTCTAAATCTTTCGCTACCGCACCCTGTAAACCGAACAAGCCTATCATTCCAGGCGGATATTCTTTTTTGCATGCTTCTACGAAGCGTTCTCCTGCTTCGAAGATTTTTTCAAGCTGGCTTTCCCGCATGGTTACGCCCATGTGTCCAATCTCCACGTTCTGCGTGGCTATGTTAAGCTCTAACTGTTCGTTTGCCGGCAAGTCAAGTACACCGTCTAGGTCTGTTTGGATTCTTCTGTCAAACCCGAGCAGGTCAAGCTCGTCCGTGAGCGGAGACCAGAAGTAGTTGGCGTTGAACTTTGCGCCTAGCACGTATTCTTCTATTTTTGCCTTTTCCAGCGATTCGCGGGTGATTATGCCCATTTTTATGCGTTCTTCGGCTTTTTTCTTGAATTCTGTTGGAGATGAAGCGTAAAAAAAGGCTCTTTCGATCGTTCGTTCTTTTTCTGGGACTTTTACGATTGCGAGGCGGTCTATCTCTTCAGGCGATTTGAACGTTTCAGGTGTCGGTATTCCTGCTTTCTGGAGAAGATAGTACTGGTTCTTTGGAGAGTTGCGTTCTTCGCTTCTGAGTATGAACCTGTTGCCCAGGAGGGGTACGGCGAATTTCTGTTCGATGTTGTCGTAGCCCACGTAGACTGAGAAGGAACGGTTTGGGACAAAAACCGTGTTCAAGTCTCTAAGCTTCTTCTGGTTTTCCTCCTTAACCATGTCGACAAACTTGTCCACGAGCAGAACGTGATCGAAAAGGTTGCGATAATATTTAGTGTAGGTTTTTTCTCTGCCCTTCTGGCAGACGACAACTGTTTCAAAGCCTTCCTGTTTAGCGCCTGATGCGATTTCAAGCGCAGAATGTGAGCCGAGAACGCCTACTTTAACCTCGTGAGCATCATATTTTGAGATTATTTCATCTATTTTTTCGGCTATCATCATTTTTCGCCTGCGTAATCACGGTATTCATCGACAACCTGCGCCAACCTCGGCGCGTCAAACAGTTTGTGGTTTGTCATTTCGTTTGCGGTTGCCATGTACATCTCGCTTATGATCTTCTTAAGTTTCGAGTCCAGTCTTGGTGGTTGCGATTTGCATAGTGATTTCCAGTCGGTGGTTCCTCTTGTTTCTGCGGTTTTCTTTGCCTCTTCTACATCGTTGTACCATCTTGTTTTTCTGAGGAACTGTCTGGCGACTTCCTTGCTCACATGCACGCCTTCATAGGTGAATCTGCATTCGTCAGGCGTTCCCACAACATCCACCACGATTAGCTTTCGTTTAGTGTCGAAGGCTAGTTCGATCTTGCCGTCCTCGTTCTCGAGTCCAGCCTGTTTGGCTAGCGTCGTTATCATGTCGTTAACCTGTAGGAGCACGGTTTTTACTTCGTTCACTTCTTTTTCGGTTAGTCCTGCGATTTTTTGTGCTTCTTTCCAAGTGACGTAGCGGTCTTTATCCTCGAGCTTTGTGCTCACGTCAAAAATTGGTTTGGCGAGTTTTTCGCCTGGTCTTGGGTAATGGTTCAGGCCTAGTTCTTTGAAGGTTACTGTGCCTTGTTTGAGGCGTTTGAAGATGGATGAGCTTTCGGGAAGCCCGTTTCGGTATATGATTTCAAGAGGAATTAAGAAGTTGGTTAGGTTTGGCGTGAAAACGCTGTAATCGTATGAGAGTTTTTCTTTTGAACTTGATCGTGCGGTGGGTTTGATGACGTTGACTAGGCTGACTTCCATCGTGTTTGTGGGTTGTTTTAGTTCTTCGAAGGTGACGGTTTCTCCTTTGGCTGTGACTAGTCCTCGGTAGTGGGTTTTGATGTTTCTTTTTTCGAGTTGTTCGAAGCAGTAGGCTCCGATTAGGCAGAGGGCAGCGCCCTTGCCTTCTATCTGGTCTGGCATTTCGCCCCAGTCGAAGACTGAGTAGCGGTCTGAGAAACGGAATTCTCCGACGCCCATGCTGTTTTCTGTGGGTTTCTTGATTATTTCTAGGTCTTTCACGCTGCCCATGGACAGGTCACGGTTTCATCTTCTTAACAGAAACGTCTGCTTTTTCAACTTCCTTCTGCTTTCCTTGCTGATACTCTCTGACACGTTTTGCCAGCTCTTTGTCTTTGAGAGCGAATATTTTTGCGGCAGCAATGGCGGCTCCTTCTGGCTCGATGGTTACGACTGAGCCGATTCCGCTTGGAACTCTTAGTGAGGAGTAAACGTCTGCTCCGCCGAATTTTTCCGAGTACGGTGGGCAGGCGATGACGGGTTTCGTGGTGTTTGCGTCAACGAAAGCGCTTAGAGCGTTTGATCTTCCTGCTACCGTTATGTAGACAACTTCTTCTTTCTCGTATTCTTCCAGAATCTGTAGGACTTTTTCTGGGGTTTTGTGTGCTGAGGCAACGCGGAGCTCGTGGTTTATGCTGAAGGGTTTTAGGTGTTTGGCTATTTCTTTGCAGAATTCTAGGTCTCGTTCTGAGCCCATTAGTATGATGGTTTTTTGCATGTTTTCGCACTCTGTACGCTGCATTGCTAGAAGGTTTGACCTACTAATTAAATCTTAAACCACACGTTAATCAGGTATTGCAGCTTCTGTGTCGAGTCTGTTCTTTTGAAGCGTTTGGTCGAGTTGTCTGGTTATGATAAGAAGCGTTGGAGTTATGAGGATG
>DATKKK010000073.1:0-11712 GCA_035542975.1 Bathyarchaeia archaeon
TCATTGCACTGGATTCTGGAAAGGAGCTAACTTTCCTTAACAATAGCGTGTTATCAGGTGCAGTAGCCATCGCAAAAATAACGGAAACTAAAGGCGTACAACCCAAAGCGAAGGAGAAAGCCGAACATTAAATTGTGCAGCTACTAAGAAATTCACGCAAACCGCAAAGATCCTAAAACTCTAGTATCTGACATTCTCTGCGCGTGCTTCAGTAGAAATTGTTTTATATAACCCGTAGAGGTAGAATCAATGTCATTGTAACGTATGAAAGGCGGAACAAATGAATCTTAAAAGGCATTTGTGCAGCAAAGTAAGTCTGAGCAGCGACTCATCGCCCACTACACAGTCTTCACCGTATCCGTTGACAAAGCGCACCGCGAGCACGCATACTAGTATAGCTGTTATTTGCGCTATTACTGGACTGTTCCTCTTCCCCGAGATATTTGATTCAATAGCAATAATTCTGGGAGCCTACGCGTGGAAGAAACAAGAAGGAAACGCGGGGCTTTACGTCGTAATTCTTGGAATTGCATGTATGCTAATAGGGCTGTACTTCACATCCATTGCCATAATAGACCTCTTTCCATAACCAGTCCGCTAGTGTCATCTGGTGCTCTTGCTGAAGTCGGATTTCAATCGATCGATCAAGACCTGATTCAATAAACTGACTGCTGCCCGAAGGTGGATGGTATCAAAAAAGATACTACACTCAAGAATAAGTCCCAAGAGGCAAAGCCTGATAGTCGATATTCTCGAGCGTTAAGCATTGCGCTTCCCATGGTTTTTTCGCTGACTTTGCTTGGTCTAAGTCTCGCATACGGCGTGATTCCTGGACCTGAAACACTGGTGTTAGTTTTTTTCATTTTTGCCGCTTACAATAGACGAAGTCATCGTTTCCTAAAGGATTGGTTTCCTTTTTTATCGCTTTTTCTGTGTTATGAAGCTATGGCTGCTATGGTTCCCATTCTTTCGAGAGTTGTCCATGTTGCTGAGCCTGTAAATATGGAAATGCAACTTTTTGGTTCGATCCCGACTCTTGTACTTCAACGGCTATGCAGGACTCCTTTTTTGGACTATCTAGGAGCCTTCTTTTATTCTCTACATTTCTTTGCTCCAACAGTCTTTGCATTCATACTGTGGAGATATGCTCCTGAAAACTATCGAAAGTACGTTCTAGCTCTTGGAATCGGCACTTACAGTGCGTTGATTACCTTCCTTGTTTATCCAGTTGCGCCTCCTTGGTATGGAGTACAAGCCACTCGAATCTTGACCCAGCTGGATCACAACTTGGGCATGCCATTTTATCGCAGCCTTTTCGACTTCGTTGAATCCAACCCATTTGCAGCTTTTCCTAGTCTTCACGCAATGTATCCTACGTTGATTTCACTTTACGCATTTAAGATTAAAAAAGCAAAAGCGCTTCCAGTGCTCTTGTTTCCAATAGGAGTGTGGTTCAGCACAATCTACCTCGGAGAGCATTACGTGATAGACGTGATAGGCGGAATCGCCTACGCCGTATGTGCATTCCTTATGGCTGAAAAGATAATTCCATTCATTAAACAGGTGCATAAGGTGCATAATTCCGTGTAAGGCATGTGCTTTCGCCGAAAAGCCTGAAAACAAGAATGATTCGGGATGGTGCTCCGCGGGTAGGATTTGCATCCAGCACTCAGCGGGTTGTCTCCTTCAAGTCGTTACTTGTGCCCAGAAGCTCTTTGAATACTCGTTAAGAACAGTTTCATAAATGTTCTTCGTTTGTTGAGCTATTTTATCCCAGTTATATTTTTCCTGAACCTTCTTGTAAGCGTTGGTTCTTAACCAGTTAGCATAGCCCTCATCACCCAACACTTTTGTTATCCCCCACGCCAACGAATTAGGGTTATCCACATAAACTTTAATCCCGCTTACGTCATGCTCAACTATCTCTGACAGACCACCAGTGTCTGAAACTACAACAGGGCTTCTTGCAGCCATCGCTTCCAACGCCACTATCCCAAACGGCTCAAACAGCGACGGCACGACAGAAACGTCAGCACAAATCTGCAGTTTTCTCAACGTATCATCATCCACGAACCCCGTGAACATAACTTTGTTGGATATTCCTCTGCTGTTGGCAAGGTTTGAAAGCTGTTCTTTCATGTAACCATTGCCTACAATCACAAACTTCGCGTTGACCTTCTCCAAGACTTTTGGAATAGCGTTGACAAGCACATGAACGCCTTTCTCGTACACCAGCCTGCCGACAAAAAGCACAAGCTTTTCTTCTGGCGAAGCAAACTTGCTTCTAAACTGGTTCAAATCAACCTTCGCATTTTTACTGTAGGCTTCCGTGTTTACGCCGTTCGGTACCATGACCAGCTTGTCTTCAGGAAGCCCAAAAGCCCATCTGACGTGTGAAATCATGTAGTCGCTGCAGCATATGACTTTCCACGCCTCGTAAGTTAGCCACGCTTCGGTCTCATGAATCATTCTTTCGTAGGCAAAATGAATTCCGTTTCTTCGTCCGATCTCAGTGGAGTGTATCGTGGCGAAAAATGGTTTCCTGAAAACATGCTTCAGCCCTATTCCTGCGGTTGCAACCAACCAGTCATGAGCATGAAAAACGTCAACCTTACCGTCTAGACTATTAACTAGAGCAGCTGCCTCTTTCTGCATGTTCATGTTCATCAAATAAACCCAAGTTGCAAAGTCAGGCGAAGGGTTCTTGTAAGAATCGGTTCGAAAAACTTCAACCCCATCAACAATTTCATGTTGGGGTGCTCCTGGAAAGTCGCAAGTGACCACGTAAACTTTTGCACCGTTTTTCGCCAAGCTTCGCGATAGATTGTAGACGTGTGGAGAGATTCCACCGATAATTCTTGGCGGAAACTCCCATGTAAGCATCATCACGCTTAATTCTCGGCTCATCGGGCAATTGTGCCTCCGCCGACACTTTTGTAAGTTTCCAGTATGCTCTTAATCCAGTGTGCTGATCTGGGCGAAATCACCTTTATCTTTTCCACTGGAACCTTGTATATCCTTGCAACTTCGTCTCGCATCCAGTCGGATTTGACGAGCAGTTTTTCAGCTTCGTACATTCCTAGCCATTCGATGCTCTTGATAGCCATGTTGAAAGGCGAGTTAGCACCGTGTGCACGGTGTTCTTCTAAACTCTCAACCGAATAAATAAAGGGTATGTCGAGGGCTTTTTTCAAAGTAACCGCTGCAGGTATGAAATGCCAATCGTACGCGTCTATCAAGTCTACGTGTTTGGCTGCGTCGTAGTAGATGTTGGCTGCCACTCTTTCGACTTCTTGGTTTAAAGTTAGAACCCATGTTAAGACTCCAATGTGGGTCTTCACAGGGTTTGCAACTCTTTGGGTTTTGACGCCGTCTGATACTTCAAACTGTCCTGTTAAATACTCGTGGTAAGTAACCACGTACGTTTCTACGTCGCTCTTAGAAAGCCTTACAGCAAGTTCTCTCACGTACTCTGCAAGTTGTCCGACCACTCGTGGTGGAAATTCCCAAGAAAAGATTATGACCCGCATCACT
Source organism: Bathyarchaeia archaeon (assembly GCA_035542975.1). GTDB lineage: Archaea > Thermoproteota > Bathyarchaeia > Bathyarchaeales > Bathycorpusculaceae > DATKKK01. Next base: position 3,535 of record DATKKK010000073.1, read on the forward strand.
TTTCACTACGTGAAGAGCGCGCAAACCTTTATGATTCCGCTTCCAGTCACGTAATAACGTTTCTTTCCTTCATTGTCCGTGAAGCTCTCAACAAAACCGTCAGCTTTGTAGTTGTCCAAGATTCTTTCCACTTCACCTAGATCAATTTGCAAGACTTGTGAGAGTTCTTCACTTCGCCTAGCCAAATCTGGGGCTGTGGCGCACAAGTTGTGCAATGTTTGCAGTATTTTTTCTGGAATAGGAAGTTCCTCTCTCAATGTTTTTCACCTAGAGCTCTTAACCATATTCTGCGTGATTGTTCTTATAAACACAAATGCATTTGTATTTAGAAATATCCCGTTGCCGCTTGTGCTTCACGGTTCAATTCCTTAAACCTCTTCTCAACCGCCATGGCGAGAGCTTCCCTCAGTTTGTCTCCCCTGACTTTTGAACGTCTTGTCTCCATCATCTGCTCCATTAACGGTTTATCAAGAAGTGATTTTTCCGCCCATTTCTCAAAGTCGCCGCGACTGTTATGAAACTCTATAGATTTCATGCTGACTTTCTGCAGAGCATTCTCAAATTCCTTCAGGCCCCATGCCATCAAACCCGTATAATACTTCTCTCCTATGCCCGTGTAAAACAGAAAAGGCTCATTCGCCGTCACCGACGCAAGCCTGACTCTGTTCTCAAAGTCCAAGATTGCTGATTGCGCGGTCACGAACGCATCTGTTGGCGAGCCAAACGGGCTGAAGTAGGAGTGAACTTCTCCTGGTCCTCCTCCTGCAGTGAACATGTAGTAGAGATGGTCGCTTGTCTGGAAATACCTCCAGGTTTTTAGCAGGTCTTTGTCTTTTGATTCTCTGACAAGCGGCTCCAGTCTTCTCAGTGTAGAGTAGTATGCCCATTGCATCGTGTTTCCAAGCCAGCAGCTTGCATCCCTTTCTAAGTCAGCCCAGGAAACCGTTCCGCCTAATTCAGGGACGTCAATCTCGCCTACGGTCGCGTATTTTTCTGTTACTTCTGATGGTGTAGCCATGTGTAGGTGCCACCATCTGAGGATTTCATCAGGCAAATGCTTCAGAAAGTCGTGAATGCCTGTTTCTGGCCAATGGTGTTCGCCGAACGTTTCATAGTCTGGAAAAATGCTGATGCAATCTGCGGGCGTTGCCGCCAGCCAGCTGGTGTACTTATCTGCCGTCAGAGGCCATTCGCTCCACCATCTTGCGGAAAATCTGAAGCCTATGTCATCCGTTAGTTTGTAGTTTCGTAGGAGAATCTTGAGTTTTTTGCAGTCTTTTGGCGAGTAAAGGTAGTTTGGCGAGTTTCCGCGTAATATTCTTTCAACGCCTTCTGTGAATATTCCCCTGTAGCCAAGTTTTTCCACGTTTCTTGCTATGGCGTTGTTGTACAGCAACTCCGTGTTTTCAAAAACACTAGACGTGCAGCCGAGCAAGTCTTTGATTATTTGTTGGTGCATCTTGATTTCTTCGATGAACTCGTCTCTCTCTGGGTAGAGGCTTGCGAGTGAGTGGTAGTAGGTTTGGCTTAGGAACTCTACACAGCCTGTTTCGGCAAGTTGCTTGAACGTTTCTAGAAGGTCTTTGCTGAACATCTCGCATTGTTCCAAAAAAACGCCTGAGAGGCTGAAAGAGACTTTTGCTTGTTTCTTCTCTTTTTTGTGTCTGTCTATTGCGTCTAGCAGTATTTGGTTTGACGGAAAATAGCATTTTTTGCATGTTCTCTCGAAAATTTCCTTGTTCAATGCGCGGTCAAAATAGTAATCGAACCATTCTTGCTTTTTCACTCGTTTAAACATGCGATTTTCCCAGAAGAAGCTATGGCTTATTCTGTGTGGTTGATGAACTTCAAACACAAGTACGATGTCTGTCAATGTCTTATCCTTCTGCTAGTTCTATCAGTTTTTTATTCTATTTCTGATTTGCTGTGGTAAATGCATGGTTAGTGGAATGTTTAGGTCTGATTCGGATGTTGAATTCATAATTTATTTATCCTCTGCTTCCGTTTCTTTCTTAACAACAAAGGTGAACGAAAGTGTCAGTTGAAAGAATTAGTGTTGAGAGTAAAAAAGAACTGGAACAAATGATTACAAACGAGATCAACCAAATCGAGAAGAACCTGACTGTTATATGCACACAAGTTCCAATAAACGACAAGATGACCATCGATGCTCTATGTCACGATGAAAACGGGCAGTTAGTCATTCTCCAAGTAAACGTTAACGAAGATGACACCGCACTATTGCATGGAATCCAAAGCCTAGATTATGTTGACAAGTTCAAGTCGTTCCTGAAGATGACCTACAGCAAACACAAGATTGATGACAAAGAAAAGCCACGGTTAATTCTGGTAGCACCGAACTTTTCAGAAACTCTGCGTCACATCGTTCAGAACATACAAGGATTGCGCATCGAACTGTACGAATGGGAGTACTTGAAAATCGGAGACTACAAAGGCCTCCATCTCCAATCTATTTTTACTTGGAAGCCTGCTAACTGGAAGCCAATCGAGAAACCGATGGAAGAAAACGAGCCGAAACCACTTGAGAAGAAAAACGAGCAAAAACCAATGAAGAAAAAGGAACCAGCACCGACGTCTGAAAAGAAAGAAGAAGCTAAAACAGAACCTTCAAAGCCTCAGTCTGAAGCTAAACAGCCCGAACAATCAAAACAAGAAGCTCCAAAGTTCCCAACGCCACAGCAAGAAGATAAACAGAAAGAAGACAAAGACTTCTTCAAATTACCCGCAAAAGAAGAGCAGCCGAAGAAGAAACGGTTCTTCTAAACGCTACCGAGTTCTCTCTCTAACTAAACTTTAATTTGTGGTGTTCCTAGTTGAGAATAGGCTTTTTCGTTTGGGAATACCCGCCAGCACTCGTTGGCGGTTTAGGCACATATGCAGATTATATTACACGTGAATTTGTTTCAATGGGTAATGATGTAACGGTTTTTACCCTTAATCCTGGAAACCTGAAAACACGGGAGGTCATTAAAGGGGTTGAGGTTCACAGGCCGCTCATCGTGGATGCAAGTAATGTTTTTCCCATGTTTGTTATTGATGATTTGAAGAAATGGGGTACAAACATACGATTATTTAACGACATTTTCATTTACAACACGTTGAGTGCCACGAAATTTATCAACAGTACGTTGAAGAAGGAAGGATGCAACTACGATGTTGTTTGCGTGCATGACTGGTTAAGCAGCATAGCAGGAATCATAGCGAAAAATGAAACAAAGGTTCCTGTGGCTTTTCACGTTCACAGCACTGAGTGGGGAAGAAGTGGAGGGCAGGGTTCAGAGGTTGTTTCTTATCTTGAATGGGCAACATCTCAAAAAGTAGACAAAATAGTGACCGTAAGCCACGCCATGCAAGAAGATTTAGCAAGACACGGGTGGCCAAAATCAAAAATAAGCGTGGTATGGAACGGCGTTGACCCCGAACGTTACAGTCCTGACAATTGCAACCGTGAAGAAGTCGAGGCGATCCGCAACAAGTATGGAATCAAGCCAGACGAGAAGATGGTTCTCTTTCTCGGAAGGTTAACGTGGGTGAAGGGGGTCACTAACCTAGTTCAGGCAATGCCCATGATTTTAGAAGAGTATCCTAACACGAAGCTTGTGATTCTGGGCAAGGGTGAACAGCAGAACGACATAATCGAAGCTGCAAACAGGCTTGGAATAAACGGTAGTGTCATCTGTAGATTTGATTTTGTGCCCGAAAGAGAGAGAATTCTGCACTATGCAGCTTCTGATGTTTGTGTCTTTCCGTCCACTTACGAACCCTTTGGTATTGTAAGCTTAGAAGCCATGTCGATGGCGAAACCCATAGCAGTAGGTGCGCAGGGTGTGGTCGGCTTCCGAGAGCAAGTCGTGCCGTTTGGTCCTGACCAGAACGGGGTGCACGTGAATGGAGGCAACCCAGCTGATATCGCATGGGGAATCAAAGAAATCTTGTCAGACAGTGAACGGGCTAAGAAATGGGGAGAAAACGGCAGAAAAAGAGTTTTACAGTACTTTACTTGGAGAAAAGCGGCAGAACAAACACTTCAAATATACGATAGGCTTCTGAACCCGCAAAAACAAGAAGAATTCAGAGTAGTCGACTTGATGGACAAGATAATACGAACATAAAAAAAGGGTTGCTAGGCTTTTCTAGCAGCAGCTTTCTCTAACGCAACGACGCCTGGCAGTTTCTTGCCCATCAAAAACTCTATCAGCGCTCCGCCCGCCGTGCTAACGTACGAGATTTTGTTGAACACGCCGAATTCTTGCAAAGCGGCTATCGTGTGTCCTCCTCCAGCCAAAGAGAACGCCTTTGAGCTTGCGATGGCTTCCAAAACCTTCTTTGTTCCAAAACTGAACTCCTTGTTTTCATAAACTCCCATGGGTCCGCTGACCACGATTGTTTTCGCTCTGGTTATCAGCTTAGCGTATTTATCGACTGTTTTTGCTCCGATGTCCATCATGGAATGTTCGGTGGGTAGTTTCTCAACGGTTAATTCCTTTCTTCTGCCGCCGTCCTCAACTGCAACGTCAACGGGCGTTTTGATCTTGTCTGGATATTTCTGCAAGAGCGCTTTTATGCCTGATATGAACGGCATGAGTTCTTTTTTCTCAAGAAATTCCATGTTCGGCTTGCCGAGGTTTACTCCCTTTGCCGCTAGGAATACTTGACCAACGACTCCGCCCGTGAGTATGTAGTCGGCTATGCTATTGTCCAGCACATATTTTGAGATTTCTAGTGAATCGTCGGCTTTGGCGCCTCCGATTATGAAAACGCATGGTTTTTCTGGGTTTTCCAACACCTTGCTCAATGATTTAAGCTCTCTTTCCATTATTCGTCCTGCAGCGCTCGGCAACACGGCTGTGAAGCCTATCAGTGATGCCTGCGCTCTGTGTGCGGCTGCAAACGCGTCGTTGACAAACAAGTCAGCCAGAGGGGCAAGTTTTTTGACGAGTTCTGTCTTGGCTTGTTCTTCAGGCGTTCCTTCTTTCGTTTCGCCTGCGAAAGTCCTCACGTTTTCCAGAACAAGGATTTCTCCGCTTTTCAACTTCTTTATCGCTTCTTTGGCTTTGTCTCCGAAAACGTCGTCAACATACTTTACTGGTTTGCTTAAGGCTTTGCTGAGGATTTCAGTATGCTGCTTTAGCGGTATAAAATCAGGGTCGCCCTTTCGTCCTTGATGTGCAAGAACGACGACTTTTGCGCCTTTTTTTGCGAGTTCCTTGATTGTTGTTTCGCCGTGGGCGCGGATTCTTGAGTCGTCTAAGACTTTTTTGCTTTCGGGATCTACGGGCGAGTTGAAGTCAACCCTTACGAGCACTACTTTGTCTTTCACGTTCACGTCGTCTAGTGTTAAGTATCGTGTCATTCTTTCACCTTCATGTTATAAAAGAAAAAAATTGTGGGAGAGCTTTGTTTTATGGTTGTGTTTGAGGCTAGAAGCCTGCTTTCTTCCCTACGAGTTCTATGAGTTCGACCATGCGACAGCTGAAGCCCCATTCGTTGTCGTACCATGCTAGGACTTTGACGAAGTTGCCTCCTAGCACCATGGTTGATTGGGCGTCGAAGGCAGCTGAGTATGTGCTGTGGTTGAAGTCTGTCGAGACCACGGGGTCTTCTGTGTACGTCAATATGTCCTTCAATGGTCCTTCTGCGGCTTTCTTGAAGGCTGCGTTGATTTCTTCTTTGGTTGTGCTTTTTTCCAGCACGCAGGTTAGGTCTACTATTGAGACGTTTGGTACGGGTACGCGGAGGGCGATTCCGTTCATTCTTCCCGTGAGTTCAGGGAGAACCAGTGTGGCTGCTACGGCGGCTCCTGTGGTGGTGGGTATGATGTTGATTGCTCCGGCTCTGGCTCGGCGTAGGTCTGGATGCACGAGGTCTTGGATTCTCTGGTCGTTTGTGTAAGCATGCGCTGTAGTCATTAAGGCTTGTTTTAAGCCGAAGTTGTCGTTTAGGACTTTGGCTACTGGCGCGACACAGTTGGTAGTGCATGAAGCGTTCGAGAGTATGTTGTGTTTTTCGGGGTCGTATGTCTGGTGGTTTACGCCCATGACTATGGTGGCGTCTGGGTTTTTGGCTGGTGCGGAAATCAAGACTTTTTTGGCTCCTGCTGTCAGGTGTGCTGAGGCTTTTTCTCGGTCTGTGAACAGTCCAGTGGATTCTACAGCTAAGTATACGCCTAGGTTTTTCCATGGGAGTTGTGCAGGGTCGCGTTGGGCGAGGGTGAGTATGCGTTTTCCGTTGACGGTTATAGCGTCTTTTTCTGCTTCTACTGGGAATGGTGCTCTTCCGTGGACTGAATCATACTTTAACAAGTGTGCTAGTGTTTTTGAGTCGGCGATGTCGTTTACAGCCATGAATTCGATGTTGGCTTTTCTTTCTATGGCTGCTCTGAACAGGAGGCGTCCGATTCTGCCGAAACCGTTTATTCCTACTTTTATTGGCATGTTATCTTCACCATTATTCGCAATTTGTTTGTGTTTACTAGTGGAAAGGCTTCTTCTAATTAATTTTCCGACAAAAAATAGAAGAAAGTGATGGAGATTGCTTAGCGGAGTTTCATCAGCACCATTTCTGCTGCTAGGACAAGGGGTTCCCATGTTTCGCACACGGGTGGCGCGTAGGCTGTGTCTGCTTTTGCGAGTTCTCGTGCGGTCATCTGTTTTTGTATGGCGAAGGATATGGCGTTTATGCGTTGAGTTACTTCTTCGCCGCCGATGATTTGGGCGCCGATTACTCGTTGGGATTCTTTTTCAACGACGAGTTTGACTCTTATCGGTAAGGCTCCTGGGTAGTAGTCGGCTTTGGTTTTTGAGGTTATGGTTCCTGTTATGGTTTCGATTCCTGCTCTTTTTGCTGCAGTTTCGGTTAATCCTGTTACGCCCACGTCTGTGTCGAATAGTCTTGAGACGGCTGAGCCTAGGACGCCTGTGAATAGCGCGTAGCCTCCTGCGGCGTTTATTCCTGCTACTTTGCCTTGTCTTACGGCTACAGTGCCGAATTGGGCTGCTGTGGGTTTTTGTGTTATTATGTGTGGGGATTCGGCGCAGTCGCCTACTGCATAGATGTCTTTGATGTTGGTTTCCATTCTGGCAGTTGTTTTGATGAGTTTGGTTTCGCCTAGGATTACGCCTGCTTTTGCGGCGAGTTCAGTGTTTCCTCTTACTCCGAAGGCGCTGATGAATAGGTCGGCGTTGATTTCTTCTTTGCACGCGACTATTCCCGTTATGTTTTCGGTTCCTATGCATTCTTCAACGCCTTTTCCTGTGAGTATGACCATGCCTTTTTCGGTTAGCATTTCTTGGACTATTTTTGCCATGTCTGGGTCGAGCATTTGAGGCAGGATCTGCGGTAATAGTTCGACGACGGTGACTTTGACGCCTCTTTCCTGCAGAGCTATGGCAAGTTCAAGTCCGATCAGGCCTGCTCCCATGACTACGGCGGTTTTGGCTCCGTTTTTGATGGCTTGGTCGATTTTTTCTCCGTCTTCTAGCGTTCTGAGCGAGTGTATGCCTTTTTTTTCTCTTCCTTTTATGGGTGGCATGAAGTTGTTTGCGCCTGTGGCTATGATGAGGCTGTCGTAAGGTATCGTCTCGGTCTTGCCTGTGCTGTCTACGGTTTCGACGGTTTTGTTCGTGGGGTTTATGTTTGTGGCTTTGGTTTCGGTGCGCAAGTCCAGTTTCATCATTTGGAAGTAGGCTGGTTGGAAGACGATTAGGCTTTGGAAGCTTGGGATTTGTCCGCCTATGACGAAGGGCAATCCGCAGCGGCTGTATCCGCAGTGTTTTTCTTCAGTCAGTATCGTGATTTCGGCTGTGCGGTCGGTTTTTCTGGCTGCTGAGGCTGCGTCTACTCCTGCGGCGTGTGCGCCGATTATGATTATGCGTCTAGGCATGTGGCTTACCTTATTTCTTTAGGGATTTGTGCCATTCGACTGCTTTGTTGAAATCCATTAAGCCTGTGAGTTCGGCTTGCAGGTTAGTTGGTTTTAGAATTAGCAACCAGCCTTTTGTGTATGGGTCTTCGTTCAGGAGTTCGGGTTTTGATTGTACTTCGGCGTTTACTTGTTCTATGGTTCCGCTTATCGGGGCGACTAGGTCTGATACGGCTTTTACTGATTCCACCGTGCCGTATGGTGCGTTCTGCGTTATGGCTGTTCCTGTGCTTGGC